>JANXNV010000148.1 GCA_025353925.1 Armatimonadota bacterium | reverse complement strand
GCCTGCTGCACTCGATTGAGCCTGCTGTCCAATTCTTGGGAAGCCGCGGGTTTGTCGAAACCGACCGCGAGCTGTCGGTCCTACTGGACCTGACGACTTTCGATTCCGCCCCGCACGTTCGGTCTCTGCCAAGCGGCCTGCGCCTGCGGTCCCTGGCGGACGCGGGCGACACGGAAGAAAACCGGCGCAAAGTCTATATGCTGGACGGGCTGATCCATCTCGACGTTCCCACGCATGACACTTTGCCGGAGCGGCCACCCTTCGAGGAGTGGAACAAGATGCTGACAGGTCCCGAATTCGATCAAAACGCCGTAGTTCTGGCAGAGAATGCTGACGGCGACTGGGTCGGTATGAGCGTCTTGGGTTTTCAGGAACACACGACGATCGGCTGGACCAGTATCACCGGCGTCGCGCGTGAATATCGGGGTCAAGGCGTGGCACTTGCCCTCAAACTAGAGGCACTGGAAGTTGCAAAAGCGCGAGGCTGCACCCTGATTCTGACCGAGAACCATGAAGATAACGCTCCGATGCGGGCCATAAATAAGAAGCTCGGCTTCACACCCGATGCGGCGGGTGTTACTTATGTGAAGACGTTATGAGCGGTCGGAAGGCGTCCCCGGCATTTAAGACGGAGCAAAAATACAGAGGGCGGGGGCACAATCCAGAGGGCGGGGGCAAGCCCCGCCCCTACAGGTGTGAAGAGAATATCCCAGTCACGGAGTGACTTTCTCCGGTAGACCGGCATTTCAATGCCGGGCCAAATTCGCCGGAAGTTGTGAAACAAAGCCCTTGGGGAAAATGATGCGACAAATCAACCGACAGTCAACGCCCAAAGTCACCGACGGCAAGGTGCAGAAGAAGAACAACCCGGAGTGGACGGCGAATTATTACGGCACGCCTCCGCCTTCCTTGGTGATTGACCGTCAGCGGCCCGGCAAAGGCTACCGCCACTTCCTGTTGCAGCGCGACATCGAGACCTTCATCGGTCTGCTGCCGGATTGGGCGGAGCTGTCGAAAGGCCTGAATGCGATCGTGCTGGCACCGGGGGAGCGAACACTTAATGGTTGGCATACATCCGGCGTCGTTCATGTTTGTGCGTGGGAGGAAGGTCTCTGGATAGACTATTCTGTGCGCCACTTCGAGGAGCACAAAGAGGTGCTGAGCCGTCTCGGTGTCCGCAGCCATCCCATCGAAGACGGTGTCATGTGCCGTTTCACCGACGCGCAGGTGCGAGCCTACCAGCTGCTGCACATCCTGCTGCACGAACTCGGCCATCACCATGACCGGATGACGACGAAATCCAAAGTTCGCGCCAGCCGGGGCGAGCCATACGCGGAAGCCTACGCCCTGCGCTATGAAGCGGTGATTTGGGAACGGTACCAGGAGGCGTTTGACTGGACACCCTGCTCTGAACGGCAGGGCTTTAAGTGAGCAAGCCCCCGCCTACGCGGGCGAAGAATTCAGAATTACGCAAGTCCCTATCTTTGCCCGCGCAGGCACGGATTTGCACTACTAAAGCACGGGGGTTCAGCCCCGTGTTCATCTTGAAAACGACACTTTAGAAACGACACTTTCACAGTGACACACACATCCAAAACCGCCCTCCACTGGTTCCGGCGCGACCTGCGCCTTCAGGACAACATGGCACTGTATCAGGCCCTGCGCTCGAATGAGCGCGTCTTCGGCGTCTTCATTCTCGACGACGCCCTGCTGAAAGCGCGAGACATCGGCCCGGCCCGGGCGGCCTTTCTCTTTCGCTCCCTAGCCGCGCTGATCGAAGAGTTTGAAAAATTAGGCGGGCAGCTCATCCTGCGGCGCGGCGGGCCGCCTGAACGCGAATTGCGGGCCTTGGTGGCGGAGACCGGCGCGTCGGCCCTGTACTTTAACAATGATTACACGCCTTACAGCACCGAGCGCGATGAGCGCGTGACGGCGGCAATGGATGCCCTCGGGGTGGATGTGAATGCGTATGACGATGCCCTGCTGGTTCCGCCGCAGGGGGTGGTGGACCCGCGCGATGGTCGTCCGTTCCAGACATTCACGCCGTTTAAGCGTGTCTGGGAAACGCAGGAGCGGGTAGGGAAGCGGCTGGATAATACGCCGTTTGCGGCGCACTTCAAGACGGAAGCGCGGCTGCCGTCCGCCTCAGTGCCGACGGTCGAGGAGTACGGGCTGACTCTCACTCAGACGATATTTCCGGGCGGCGAGGCGGCGGGGCAGGAGAGTCTGTCGGGGTTTGTCGCAGGCGGTTTGGACCGCTACGCGGACAACCGGGACAACACGGCGGATGGGGCGAGCACGTCGGCACTTTCGGTGCATCTCAAGTATGGTACGCTCTCCGTGCGGGACTGCTGGCGCGAAGCGGTCCGAATGGGCGGGCGCGGCGCGGCCAAGTGGCAGGACGAGCTGGCCTGGCGGGACTTTTTCAACACGCTGCTTTGGCATCACCCGTTTATGCTGAAAAAAGCGATTCAGCCCGCCTTGGCCGCGCTCCGCTTTGACCAGAATGACGAGTATCTGGAGCGCTGGAAGACCGGCACGACGGGTTATCCTTATGTGGACGCAGGAATACGTCAGATGCTCGCGATAGGCTGGATGCATAACCGGACCCGGCAGGTCGCGGCGTCGTTTTTGGTCAAAGACCTCCTGCTGGACTGGCGGCTCGGGGCGGAATACTACATGCAGGAGCTGGTCGACGGCGACTGGGCCGCAAACTACGGCGGCTGGCAGTGGACCGCCGGGACGGCCCCGGACCCGAACGGCAATTACCGCGTCTTCAATCCGGTCGCCCAGCAGCGGCGCTATGACCCAAACCTGACCTACTGCCGCCGCTGGATTCCCGAGCTGGACACGCGCGATTACCCACGCCCGATTGTCGATCACGCGTCGGCCAGTGCGGAGTTTATCCGCCGCTTCCAGAAAGCCTACGGCCCGCGCCGGGAAAGATAATTCACCCATGGATCCGAAAGAACTGAGCTTGTTTTACCAGCCAAAGGACCGGCTGCGGCTGACCATCGGCAGCGAGAAGTCCTACCATACAGTCAAGCCTGTCTGGGCCGCACCGCTTTCCCGGCCCAATCAGTATCTGGCACTGCTGGACGGCAAAGGCGCGGAGATCGTCACCCTGCCCGACCCAAATGTCCTGCCACCGGACTCGCTGGCGGCGGCGCAGGAGGAGCTGCGGCGGCGGTATCTGACCGCCACCGTGCGTACGATTCTCCATGCCAAGCAGGAGTTTGGAGCGACTTATTGGAGCGTCGCCACCGACCGGGGCGACCGGGACTTCGTCACCCAGAATCTGCAGGAAAACGCGATTTGGCTGTCCCCGACCCATCTGCTGCTGCTGGATGTAGACGGCAACCGTTTCGAGATCACTGACACCCAGGCCCTCGACGAGACCTCCCGCCGATCCGTGGAGCGTATCTTGTAGGGGGGCACTGCCCTTGACATCTCGCCCCTAACAGCGGGTACACTGAAGGCGATTTTCACGCTGATACGCTCCTAGAAACGAGACCTGACCATGAGCCACCGTATTTTGAATTTTAGTGCCGGGCCGGCGATCCTGCCCGAGCCGGTCCTGGCGGAAGCCGCGGACGGCGTCCGCGAGATCAACGGGTCGGGGATGTCCCTGCTCGAAGTCAGCCACCGGGGCAAGGACTACGAAGCCATCCATGCCGATGCCGAGTCCCGCCTCCTCAAAACTCTGAGCCTGAACCCGGAAGAGTACGCGACCCTCTTTTTGCAGGGTGGTGCCAGCCAGCAGTTCGCTATGCTCGCCCAAAACTTCCTGAAGCCGGGTGTTTCCGCGGATTATATTGTCAGCGGCGACTGGGGCGCGAAGGCACTCTCGGAAGCGAAGTTCTACGGCGATGCCCGCGAAGCCGCCTCCTCGAAGGGCGAAAAGTATTCTGAGCTTCCGCGCAGCTTTACGCGTACACCCGGTGCACGGTATGTCCACATCACCACCAACAATACCATTGAGGGCACGGAATACTTCGACCTGCCCGAGACCGGCGAGACCCCGCTGGTCGCCGATACGTCGTCGGACTTCCTGGCTTTGCGCCGCGACTATTCTAAGTTTGCCTTCCTCTACGGCGGAGCGCAGAAGAATGTCGGTCCTGCCGGGGTCGTGCTGGCGGTCGCCCGCAAGTCGTTCCTGGCCGAAGCGAATACCGACATCCCCAAGATTTACTCCTACAAAACGTTTTTAGACAACCGCTCGCTCTACAACACACCGCCGACCTTCGCCATTTACGTCGTCGGCCTGGTGCTGAAATGGATCGAATCCGAAGGCGGCCTCGAGGCGATCGAAGTCCGCAACAAGCGCAAGGCGGCGATCCTCTATAATGCCCTGGACGAGCTGACCCCCTTCTACGGCCCGACCGTCACTAACAAATCCGACCGCTCGCTAATGAACGTCACCTGGCGTTTGGCCGACGAATCCCTGGAGCCGGAGCTGCTGGCCGAAGCCAAAAAAGCCGGCATGGACGGCCTCAAAGGCCACCGCAGCGTCGGCGGCTTCCGCGCGTCCATTTATAATGCCTTCCCCGAAAAAGGCGTTCAGGCACTGGCCGACCTGCTGCGAGATTTTGCGGGGCGTAAGGGTTAGGAGAAATCCGAGATGTTTACTGTTACGGTAGAGCTGCCGGATGTCGTCCAGCAAAACTTGGCGGAAAAGCACGAGCTGTCTCGTTTTGTTTTAGAGGCAATCGCTCTCGAAGGCTACCGACAAGAAGCTCTTTCACGGGGGCAAGTCGGAGCGATGCTTGGAATGAGCTTTGGGGCGACGGAAGCGTTTTTAAAAGAACGTAATGCCACTCTCCATTACGATATGCAGGACTTCGAGCAAGACATGGCGACATCTAGGCGGCTCGGGCAAAAACAGTTATGATCGTGGTTGCGGATACTGGGCCTTTGAACTATCTGCTGCTGATCGACGCAGTCGAGATATTGCCACAATTGTATCGCAGCGTTCTCATTCCTGAAGAGGTCAGGAGCGAGCTTTTGCATCCTGACACCCCCGAGATCGTCAGAGCGTGGGCTTCAAGTTTGCCGGAATGGATTACAGTTCGTCAGCCGCATCGCCTTCTGCCGCTCTCTCTTGACCCAGGCGAAACAGCGGCAATCTCGCTTGCGGTAGAGTCGCATATCGGTTTGATATTGATTGATGACCGTCGCGGTCGAAAGATGGCGCAGGCACAGCACCTTGCCGTGACAGGGACCCTCGGCATCCTGGCGACCGCCGCAGAGAATGACCTACTTAATTTTGGAGAGATGATTGCCCGGTTGAAACAGACAAATTTCCATCCGCCAGAGAGTTTAGTAGCTTCTCTGCTGATACGCTTCGCGCCGAAGCAAAGTATCTAGAAAAAGTTTTTAGAAAAACAAAGGAGTTTATTTATGCCGAAGGTACTGGTCGCTGACCCCATCGCCCCCGAGGGGATCGAGATACTGAAGAAAATTGCGGATGTCGATGTTAAGATCGGCCTCGCTAAAGATGAGCTGGCCGCGATTATTGGCGATTACGATGCCCTGGCTGTGCGCTCGGAGACAAAAGTCACCGGCGAGATCATTGCCGCTGCCGACAAGCTGAAAATTATTGGACGTGCCGGGGTCGGGGTGGACAACATCGATGTCGAAGCGGCGACCAATCGGGGCATTCTCGTGGTCAACAGCCCGGATGGTAACACGTTTGCCGCCGCCGAGTTGACTGTCGCTATGCTGCTGGCACTTGCCCGCCATATTCCGCAGGCCGACGGTGCCCTGCGAGTCGGCAAGTGGGACCGCAAGAAGTACATGGGGTCGGAAGTCTACGGCAAGACCCTGGGCGTGATCGGTCTGGGCAAGATTGGTCGCGAAGTCGCCAAGCGCCTGCAGTCGTTTGAGATGAAAGTCATCGGTTATGACCCCTACTTGAAGCCGGAGCAAGCCGAAGCCTTGGGCATTCAGCTCGTGGATTTGGACACGCTCTACAAAGACTCGGACTATATCACGGTGCATGTGCCCAAGACCAAAGAGACCACGGGCATGATCAATGCCGAAAAGCTGGCCTTGATGAAGCCGACCGTGCGCCTGATCAATGTCGCTCGCGGCGGCATTTTGGACGAAGCCGCGGTGGCCGAAGCCGCGAAGGCCGGACGGATCGGCGGGGCGGCGATCGATGTCTTCTCCACCGAGCCGGCACCCGCCGACAATCCCCTGCTGGGCATTCCGAATATTATTACCACGCCCCACCTCGGGGCCAGCACGGAAGAGGCCCAGGTCAATGTCGCAATTGATATCGCCGAGCAGATCGCCGATGTGCTCGGCGGGAAGCCCGCCCGGGCCGCCGTGAATATGCCGTCTGTCTCTGCGGAGATGCTGGGCCGGCTGCAGCCGTACCTGACACTGGCGGAAAAGATCGGCAGCCTGCATGCCCAGCTGACTTCCAGCAGCATCAGCGATGTCGAGGTGATTTACGCCGGGGACTTCGAGAACCTGCCCACCGTCCACCTGACCCGCGCCGTGCTGAAGGGGTTGCTCGACCCGATCCTGCCGGGGAGTGTCAACTACGTCAATGCGCCTGCCCTTGCCGCTGCCCGGGGCATCAAGATCACCGAAAGCCGGACCCCGACGACCGGCGAGGGCCAGGGCTGTGTCCTGACGGTTCGCAAGCGCAGCCCCAAGACCGCGGCCGGCAGCGGTGAGCGGGAGATCTGCGGGACGGTTTTCAGTAAAGATAATATCCGCATTCTGTACATCGACGGTTACCGGGTAGATATTCGGCCCAGCGGGCCGATGCTTATCACTCAGCACACGGACAAGCCGGGCATTATCGGCAAGGTCGGAACGCTTCTCGGAGACAACGGCTTTAATATCGCCGGAATGCATGTTGGGCGCGAAAGCGAAGGGCAGGGGGCCGTCATGATCCTGAAGCTCGATGCGGCCCTGCCCGATTTGCTTCTGGAGCAGATCCGGCGGATCGACGGCATGGAAACTGCCCGGCTGGTCCAGCTTTAAACGATACCGACACACGCACAACCGAAATAAGCAAAACAGGAGAACTACCCATTTGACTCTAAGCACACTTTTCACAGCGCTGGCGTTTGCGGGGCTGAGCCTCGGTGCCGCTATGTCCGCTTCGGCGGCTCCCGGCCCGGACCTGCCCATTTTAGGCAGTCCGAATACCATCACGGCGGGCGTCTTCCTGCCCTCCAGCGGCGCGGCTAAGTCGGCGGGTGGCAGCACCCAGCTGGATGTTGAGTTCCATTACGGCCTGCCCATTCCGAACCCCACACCACTCAAGGCCGTGTTCAGCGTTGGGGTCGAAACCGGCTCCAAGTCCGGTGGACACTCGACTATTATTCCTGTGACCGCCGGAGCGCAGGTGGGCCTTGGCGGCGGCATCTACGCTGGAGCGGGGGTTGGGTACTACTTCCTGAACCAGCACCGGAACAGCAGCTTCACCGACCAGCTCTCCACCTCGACCCGTGTCGGCGGCTACGCCGAACTTGGATACAGCCTCCCAACCGGCCTGCTGACAGTCAGTGCCAAGTACCAGGCCGTCCAGCGCGGCGATGGCGTTGTCGTGGCATTAGGCCTGCATTTCTAACCTGCACAGCCAAAAGCGGCCCGCTTCCAATCCCTTGGAAGCGGGCCGCTTTTTCCACGTTGACATTTGGAAACTAAAAAACTATTTTTTCCGCTTTCATACGACGCGAAACTACTTCCGTTGATACCTGAAACCTGTTCGCCAAAGGTCGGGCGACCAAATCGTAAGCCTCCTCTCCTGCTGTAGACAAATTGAACTTATTCTCCACGGCTCGTTGAGCGATTTCGGCGACAGCAACGAGTAGTGCTGGCAGGGGAACAAGCACCTGACCTGCGAAAATACTGGCCTGTATTTCGAGGCGCGTATACATCTGGGGATCAACATCGCTGACCGCTTTTTTCCAAGTCTCCTTGCTTGTAAGTTCTAAAGACGAAATCAGTCCGCCATGCAAGATACGATGACCAATCTCATGAGCGACAGTGAACCGAAAGCGATGGGGGTTCTTTTTGTCTGAACTCTCATCATAAACTATTGTCTGCATATCGCTGGACAATGCCGCCATAAAACCATAAATCTTCTGTGCGTCAGGCAAAGGAAACATCTCAACGCCAATGTCAAACTCAATGATATCCACGATAGGGACCGGTATTTCCCCAGACGGATGATATTTATCTAAAAAAGCCTCCGCTTGTATGCCTATGTCTCTGCTGGAAATATACCCGATTTCTAATGGCACAAAAGTTACTCCTTTTTCAGTGTGTTATAGAGTTGTTCCAGCAAAGCTTCATCAATCGGTCCACCTTCAAGCGTTCTGAAAAAGATTGGTAATTTTGCCATGACAGCTTCATCTGAGAGTAAAGCAGGGGGGATTTGGCCTCTCCCAATAGAAGCTAATCGTCTCATTTCCTTGTCATCGTCGCTGTTGGGCTCAATCCCCAGAAGCCGACAGTAGCTATCAAGTTTGTCCTGTGATGGCGGCTGAAGCCGCCCGCGCTCGATTTTGCTGTAATTCGACGGGTCAATTCCTATTTCATCACTCATGGAGCGGAGTGTTACTCGACGCTGAACTCGGCGTTCCTTTATGAATTCGCCAAACGTGATGGCCATTCGATCTTCCTTTCTCTGACTATGCAAAATTGCAACATGGTTTTTATTATACCATAATTGCGGTTTTTAATTTACCAATTTCCAGGTGCCTACAACCAAAAGCGGCCCGCTTCCAATCCCCTGGAAGCGGGCCGCTTTTCTGTGATAGCTGAATGTCTGCCGTCGAAACCCTAATTCGCCATCTCCGGTACCTGCGGCAGGTTGACACTCTCGCCGTCCAGCCAGAAGTGGGAGAATGGACTGCGGTCCATTGTCGTTGAACACAAGTCTACATGCTCCTGCAGGCCGAGCAAGGACCGGAACTCCAATGCACTGTCTCCGTCAGAGAAACAAGCCAGATAGTCGATCCCTTCCTGCAGGAGACAGATATATTCGCCGGAATCGATATGCTGAAGTGCATAAACGTGCTGCTGAGCATTGACTTCCATCGTAGTTTTCATGAGTATGTGCCTTCTAAGCTCTGCGCAGCGAACGCAGAAAAGTTGTATTTTATAAATGACGCTGCCGATAAGACGAGCGTCGGGTTCTTTTTGTTTCCTGTATCTTAATTTACCCGCCGCATACCCACTTCAACCGCTCCACTCGCACCGCTAGGTTAATACCCGGTTAATTCTAAGCGATCTCCGTTTGACAAGGTGCTGGGCGATATGCTACACTGGCGCGTGTTTTCAAATCTCACCCAGCCCCCCAGCGTCTACGTTTTCGATCTTGACGGAGTGATGTATCTCGGCGATACCGCGATTCCCTATGCCTCCGAAGTGGTCAACCGGCTGCGGGACGCTGGGAAGCAAGTCTACTTCCTCACCAACAACTCAGGCCGCACTCGTGCCGATTACTGCGCTAAACTGGCCTCGGTCAACGGCTTGTCTGTTCCCGAAAGCGCGATTTTTACCTCGGCCTATGCCACGGCACTGTACCTGAAACAGCGCGGCGCGGCAGGTCGTTCCGCATACGTTATCGGGGAGCCGGGCCTTGCCGCTGAGCTGTCCGCTTCCGGCGGTCTCCACTGCATTACGCAGCCTGACAGCGTGGACCCCAGCGACATCGATTACGTCGTGATGGGCATCGACCGGCAGTTCACCTACGATAAGCTGCGCTTTGCCCATGCCGCAATTATGCGGGGGCATGCCCAGTTTATCGCCACGAACCGTGATGCGACGTTCCCCCTGGAAGTCGGCGAAATCCCTGGCGGCGGCTCACTTGTCGCCGCTTTAGCCACGGCTTCGAGCCGCGAACCGATCACGATCGGCAAGCCGGAGACACACGCCTACGAAGCCATTCTCGAAGCCGCCCAGGTCACCGCCCCAGAAAGCGTGATGATCGGGGACCGCCTCGACACCGATATTGCGGTTGGTCGCCGTGCGGGCGCTTTGACCGTTCTTGTGCTGACCGGGGTGACCAGCCCGGAAAAAGCGGCTGCCGCCCCACCGGAGTGGAAGCCTGCCTACATTATCGGCGACTTGCGGGAATTGGTTTAGGGGTTTTTCAACAACAGCTTTTTCAATTGCAACGAGGTAACGGTTATGATGCTTCTCTCAGCCGCCGAGCTGGTCTCAAGCCGGTTCCGGCAGATCCATCTGGACTTCCATACGGCCCCGGAGATCCCCGATGTCGGGGCCGGATTCGATGCCGATGTCTTCGGCGATACCCTGGCCAAGGCACGGGTCAACTGGGTGACCCTCTTCGCCAAGTGTCACCATGGCATGAGCTACTATCCCACCAAAGCGGGGGTCATGCACCCCAGCCTCAAGTTCGATCTTCTGGGGGCGCAGATCGAAGCCTGTAAAAAGCGCGGGATCGCCACTCCGGTCTATCTGTCCGTGCGTGTCGATCAGCATATCGGTCTGACCCGGCCTGATCTGATCTGCCGATTGGAAGACGGGCGGCTCTGGGGCCCAAGTGCCCACGAAGCGTCGTGGTACCAGGTGTGCATGAACAACACCGAGTATGTGGACTATCTGGCGGCACAGACCGAGGAAGTCCTGCGGGAGTACGATGCCGACGGCCTCTTTTACGATATGTGCTACTACCCGCCCGACCCCGGCTGCTTCTGCGAAAAGTGTCTGGCCCGGCTGGAAAAATCCGGTCACTCGCGCGATGATAAAGCCGCCCATCGGCAGCAAACTTATGACATCATGCGCGAGTACACGACGCGGCTGGCGACGCTCTGCAGGCAGCTTCGCCCGAACGCGACCACGTTCTTCAATGCGCGTGTCACGTCTGCCGTCTACCGTGAGCTGGACGTGTTCACGCAGCTGGAGATCGAGTCTCTGACCACGGGAGGCTGGGGCTACCACTTTTTCCCCACCTGGGCGCGGCTGGTCCGCACCTATCCCCGCCCGATCCAGGGCATGACGGCGCGGTTCCACAAATCCTGGGCGGACTTCGGCGGTTTGAAGACCGTGCCGCAGCTCGATTACGAAGCGGCGACGATCCTGGCGGCGGGAGGCGTCATCAACATTGGCGATCAGCTCCATCCACGCGGAACGCTGGACAAGGGAGCGTATCAGGTCATCGGAGAAGTTTTTGCCAAATTGGAAGCCCTGGAGCCGGTTTGTCAGGGCGCACAGCCGCTGGCGGACATCGCCGTGCTGCTGCTGCCGGCTACTCAGGTGCAGGGATCCGGCCTGGCGGGCGGCATGAACATCGCCAAAGTCAGTGCGGGCTTCGAAGGAGCGGCGGCGACTCTGGCGGCACTGAAGCATCAATGGAACGGCGAGACGCCGGACCGTGATAATTTAGGCAATTACAAGCTAGTCATCATCCCGGACGACGGCCTTTTAGACGATCAGATGACGGCCAAGCTGGCGAAGTTTCAAGCCGGAGGCGGGGCGGTGCTGTTCTCGCACCAGGCAACTTTAAGCGGCGGCGAATTCCAGATGCCGCATTCCCCCGTTCGCTACCTCGGGCCGTGTCCCTGGAATCCCTCGTATATGCGCCTGGGGGACGTTCTCGGGGCCGGGGAGCCGGACACGGAGTTTGTCAACTATCAGGCGGGGAGCTATGTTGAGGCGGCGAGCGGTGCGAAAGTGCTGGGCGAGGTCTGGCAGCCATACTTCAACCGTGCCCCCGGTCATTTCTCCTCCCACGCCCAGACACCTGCCGACAAGCCGACCGGCTTTCCCGTCGCCGTGCTGTCTGGCGACGACAAAACAGCTTACGTCTATGCCGCGCTCTTCCAGGGCTACCGAGAAGACGGCTTCTACCTTTATAAAAATATCGCCCGGCGGCTGCTGGACACTCTCCTGCCCGAGCCGCTGGTCCGGCCCCTCCAAAACGTCCCTGCGGCGATGGAGATCTCAGTGCTGCGCCAGCCCGCCAAGAGCCGCTTGATCGTCCACCTCATCAGCTTCCAGCCGCAGCGGCGGACGGCGGCGAATGAGTTCATCGAGGATGCGGTGCCGGTGTGCAGGGTCGAGTTTGCCCTGCGGACCGAAGCCGCGCCTTCCCGCGTGCATCTTTTCCCCTCGGGCGAGGAGCTTCCATTCATGCAGGAAGGCCGGTACTGCCGGGTCACGATCCCGACCGTGACGATCCACCAGACTGTCGTCTTTGAGGGCTTCAGTACTTAGGGACGGTCGGATCCACATCGTCCGACCAGGCGAGAATACCGCCGGTCAGGTTCTGCAGCTTCTCAAAGCCCGCCGCTTTGAAGATCTGCAGGGCATCCGAGGACCGCTTGCCGGACTTGCACTGCAGGATAATGTCGTCTGCCGTGCTGAACTCGTGCAGCCGCGCCGCAACCGACCCCAGCGGAACCAGCTTCGAGCCGGGGATATGCCCAATGGCGTATTCGTACGGCTCGCGGACATCCACCAGAACAAACTTGTCGCCCCGGTCCATCTTGGCCTTCAGCTCCCGCGCCGTGATCGTCTCGCTCTGTGCCGGAGCCTCGGCCTCATTGCCGCGCCCCACTCCGCAGAACTCATCGTAGTCGATCAAATGGGTCAGTGTCGGATGCTCGCTGCAGATCGGACACTCCGGGTTCTTCCGCAGCTTCAGCTCGCGAAACGACATCTTCAGCGCGTTGAAAAGCAGCAGCCGCCCGACCAAAGTTTGGCCTTCGCTCAGGATCAGCTTGACCACTTCAATGGCCTGAATGACCCCGATGATCCCCGGCAGCACCCCCAGCACGCCGCCCTCGGCACACGAGGGAACAAGGCCCGGCGGGGGCGGCTCCGGGTACAGGCAGCGGTAGCAAGGACCGTCTTTGGCGAAGAAGACACTGGCCTGACCCTCGAACCGGAAGATGGAGCCGTAGACGTTCGGCTTGCCCAGCAGAACACACGCATCGTTGACTAAGTAGCGGGTCTGGAAGTTATCCGTGCCGTCCGCAATCACATCGTAGTCCTTGAGTATGTCTAAAGCGTTCTCGGAAGTCAGCATGACTTCGTGCTTGACGATATTGACATATGGATTGATCTCTTTCAGCGTCTGCTCCGCGCTGTCGATCTTCGGCAGGCCGATGGAGCTTTGGCGGTGGACGATCTGTCGCTGCAAATTGGTCACATCCACGGTATCGAAGTCCACCAGCCCAATGGTGCCGACCCCCGCCGCCGCCAGGTACATGGTCAGCGGTGCCCCGAGGCCGCCCGTGCCGATACACAGGACTCTCGCGGCCTTGAGCCGTTTCTGGCCTTCCATGGTCACTTCCGGCATGATCAAGTGCCGTGAGTAGCGCATGATTTCGTCATTGGAAAGCTCCATGCTGTCCGGGTTCGCTTCCAGGTGAAACGACGGCGAGCCACCCGCGCCCACGGCATCCAGCCCGCCCGCAATACTCGGTACGATGGTCAGCGTGTCGCCGTCCTTGACCGGAGTGTTTCCCTGCTGCAGGTAGCGCGAGTCCTCGTCGTTGACATACACATTGACAAACGACCGCGTGGTGCCGTCTTCGTTGAATAAGTGTTTGGTAATATCGGGATAATTCTCCGCTAGATGGCGCAGGGCATGGTCCACCGTCGCACCGCCGACTTCGACCTCTTCTTTGTTCATTGTGTACCGCTGCATCGGGGTAGGTACAAGTATTTTCACTGGCATCTAAACAATCTCCTCAGGTGGTTCTTCTCAAATTACTGTCTCATATCGAATTGCTATTTCATCTTCGTCAAAGCGCACACGGTCATCGCGCAGCAGCCAGTTTCGCATCTCGGCGGTCTGGCCCGACTGCACGGAAACAATCACATAACAATACCCCGGCCAGGCATGTTCCCGATCGAATTCCGACGGCCGCGCCGGAGCATCCGGGTGGGAATGGTAAAACCCAATCACACCCATCCCCTCTGCCCGCGCCGCCCGGTCCGTCTTGACCAGCTCCCCCGGATCGATCTCAAAGCGGTTTCGCGGCGAATCGTCCCGTTGGTTCGCCGCCGGAACGACACGCGTGATCATCATCGTATCGCCTTCGGCACTGCCGACGAGTGCCTTGCCGACCAAAAACCCGCAGCACTCGTTGGGGTAGTCGCGGGTTGCATGGGCGCGGATGGTGGTGTCGTGGACAGGTGTAAATTTGAGAGGCATTAATGGAATGCCTTCACGGAGGACGGATCGGGGTTGATGTCGGAGGGCAGGGGTGGCCGCCCCGCCTGAAGCCACGCACTGTAATACAAAGACGCCAAATCGGTCGCCGCCAGGGAAAGCTGAGACTTGCTCCGCGGCAGCACCCTTTCAGTAAACAACTCTTCGTATTTTGTCACGGTTGGGCCGCTGCTGGCGGCTTTATCCGCTGCCAGCACATAGCCTACCTGCCGATATGCCTGTACGGCCCAATCAAAGCCTGCATTCGGTACGAGGCCAAGATTGGTGGGGACGCCCGGCGTAAGATCGCTCGCATTCAGCCTAAACACTTTCGGCAGGTCTTCGAAGCGGCTATGAATGCCGTACTGTTCTGTGTTCTGCCCATTGTAGTTTTTGGTTGTGTGAAATGGCTGATGGAGCGCATACGTGTAAGAATTGATTCGGGCGGAGTGCTGTAAAATCGCGGGTAAATCGCGGTTTTGAAAGGCATATACAAGCTCTTGAAACTGCTCGCCCAGTGCCCAGGGGGCGGTGCCGGCGTCTCGCAGAGCTGGGAGACCATATTTCTTGACGGCGTCTTCCTCGTTGCGCGGGATGTCATCGAATGCCAGACCAGTGCCGAGCGTGTCCAGATCAATATAGTTGCGGGACTTCTCCAGACGGTCCATGCGCTCATTTGAATTCGTTGTGCCGCTGTGTGCCTCCAGGTAAGGACGATATTTCTGGTAAAACGCAGCCAATGGCTGAACACTGGCGGACGCAGGCATCTTTGTCAGCGCGGACAGTGCGGCCTGCGTGACCAGCAATCGCCCGAGTGAGGGTTCTGTGGCAGACGCAGCCCTCGGGCCGCCCAGCATCAAAGTGGCGATGCCGAAAAAGATTTTCACGTTAAAGATTTTTGTGTTCATGGGTCTCCCTAGAAAAAGTCCTGCAAGTACAAGTGTTTCTACCGACACTAAATATAACGGACACTGTCCCGCATTTCATCCGCCGTGACTGCGTTCAAAATGATGAGAACGCGCTGGGCCAAATCATACACTGGTCGCCGAACAGCAATAATTATGCCTGGATAGGTTTGCTCCCTTTCGAAGTATTCTTGAGCGAGATGCTCAAAGTCAGACCGATTATGTGTCAGCAGAGTTCGGTTCTGGGTGACTGCGAAAGCCAGTTGTTCAGCGTCGCTCTTGCCCCGCTGATCTGAGTGAGGAGTCGTCGCTACGTCAAAGCCACGCGCTTGTACGAGGTTCGCCAGCAGAACATCAACATCTTCGTCTAAATAGAGACGAATAAATAACTCACTCATACTCCACGCACCAAAGGATCAAGCAAATTCTCGGGAATATCATTTCGCTCGCTATATCCGTTGATCTCTTGCTGATGGTCACTATAGTAGCTGAGTGCGTCAAACACCTGTGCCAGAGTCAGATGCGGCAGGCGGTTGGGAATGTCTTCCGGTGTCAGGCCCATGCGCCACAATTCGACAATTGCTCGTACCGGCGTACGCGTTCCCTCGACGATCGGTTCGCCGCCTAAAATTTGGTCACTTTGCACGATATAGCGGTGGCGGGTCAGTGTAGTCATAGTCAGTTTCTCCCTCTCGTTCGCACCCTAGAAATAATCCTGCAAGTAACAAATACTCGGCGTCAGAAGCTGCGACAGCAGGAGATACTGCGGCTCTTCCGACACCGCGATTCGCCCGGCGGCTCGCAGCCTCTCCAGGGCCGGCTGGCCCCAGTAGGCCTGCGTCAGAGCTTGGATGTCTATAGTGATACCCGGTACGCTCGTCGTGGGAGCGACCGATATACGGCCAGCTTCGAGCGTGATTTCGAAGCTCCGAGTATTCCACTCGCACTGCCCATCGGCCACTTGCAGGATGATTTTGCCCGCGAGGGCCGGATCAGGGCGCAGTGCGGAGAAAGCCGCGGCGACATCGACGATCCGGCCCATGAACAGCGGGCGGGCTTTGGTCTCCAGATCCCAGTGCATCACAAAAAGCGGAAGCGGGTCGTCGGCGGGGGTGCTGAACTGCACTTTAGCGACCTGTGTGCCGTAATAATGCAGCACCGAAAGCAGGCCGCGATAAGCGGCGGGAGAGTTGGCAAAGAATTCTCCCACCTGGCCGGTGTCGCCGTCGTCCGGGTAGCGAAATGTCAGATACCCTTCGGCGTCACCCGATGCTGGGTCGTGATAAACCTGGACATAGGTGGTACGGTCGTCCCGATGCGCGAGAGCCTTGTCCCAGAAATTTGGAACCGGATCACGGCGCGTCGCCATGCCGCGATGATGCCGGGCAAACAAATCGTAGACCGGGCGGACGATCTCCAGTGCCTCCGGGCCTTCGTAACAGCGCACAGACTTCCCTTCGGAAGCGGCTTGGAGCAGTGTCGTCGGAAGCGTGTACTCGCGCTTTTCGCCCACCCATTCCCAGCCGTGCTTTTTGTAAAAATCAAATGAAAACGGGTATAGGCCGCTCAGGCACTGCCCCGACTCGCGCATACTGCCCAGAGCTTCTCTCAGAAGCCGCGCCACATGGCCGCGCCCGCGCTGATCCGCTACACAGGCGACCCCGGCGATCCCGCCCATCGGCACTTCATCTTCCCCCCAGACCAGGTGAAGATCGTGGATCGTCGCGGCCGCGACCAGGCGCGTTCCATCGAAGATGCCCAGCGTCTTGCTGCTCGGCTCGGTCTTTGCGTTCTCTTTCGCGCTTTCTTCGGTTGGTGCGGGCCGCTTGCCCCCTTCGAAGGCCCCGGCCATCAGCCGCGCCTCGGCGGCGGCATCGCCCGGTGTCAGTGTACGGATTTCCATGACGTGTCTTTTCTCCCACGAAGCCGCCTCAGATCATCGGATGCGGCTCTTCCTCCCCTTCGGTCCAGAAGCGCTCCGACAAATACCGATCCGCCGTATCACACAAAATCGTCACGATGACGCTGCCCGCCGGGGCGGTTTTGGCGATCTCGACTGCACTGTGGACATTGCCGCCGGCGGAGATGCCCACTAGCAGGCCCTCTTCGCGAGCCAGGCGTTTCACCATGACATACGCATCTTCGGTCCGGCACTCGACGTTCTCATCGGCCACGGTCGGATCGTAAATTGGCGGCACGATGGCTGTTTCCAGATGCTTCAAGCCCTCCAGGCCGTTGAACGGCGAATCGGGCTGCATTGAAATTAACCGCACCGAAGGGGAAACGGATTTCAAGAACCGGCCCGTGCCCATCATCGTTCCCGTTGTCCCGAGGCCCGCGACAAAGTGCGTGACACGGCCCTCCGTCTGCGCCCAGATCTCCGGCCCGGTAGTTTTGAAGTGGGCCTGCCAGTTGGCGTCGTTGCCGTACTGGTCCGGGTAAAAATATAGCTCCGGGTCCTCGGCATACATCTGCTTAACTTTTCGAATCGCCCCATCCGACTGCTCGGCAGGACTGGTGTAGACGATCTCCGCGCCGTACGCTGCCAGTATCTTCTTGCGCTCCGGCGAGACGTTGCGCGGCAGGCAGAGGCGCACGGTGTACCCGCGTGCCGCTCCAATCATCGCGTAGGCGATCCCCGTGTTGCCGGAAGTCGCATCGAGAATGATCTTGCCGGGCGTCAGCTTGCCCGACCTCTCGCCCTCGAGGATCATGTTCAGCGCGGGCCGGTCTTTCACCGAGCCGCCGGGATTGAAGAACTCGGCCTTCCCGTAGATTTCAACGTCCGGGGCCAGGCCCACAATGCTTTTCTCGATCCGGCACAGACGTACCAACGGCGTATTGCCGATCAAATCTTCCAAACGATGCGCTGAGGGATTGGGCATAAATCTTTTCCTAGTGTGGCACTAGTCAATAGTATACCCAGCATTTGACGAGAAGCTCTCTCGGTTTAGGCCAGGAGGGCTTCGGGAACATGGTCTCAAAGAGTGCATAGGAAAAAAGAGGAAAGAGGAAATACTTATGGCAGAGCGTCAGGTCAGTCGCGACGAGGATCCGAACGAGAAAATCGAAGAGAAGCGGCAGGAGCGCAGCAAGCAGGAGGCCCAGTTCCAGGAGGTGCGCAAAGAAAAGGCCGCCGTCCGAAACTACCTTCCCTGGGTGATCGGCGGGCTGCTGCTGCTGGCATTGATCACGATTGTCGCCACCAGTGGCCTTCGTAAAGACAACACGGCTGTGGTGAACCCCGACACCACGACCGCACCCGCAGGCAGCGCAGGAGCTGCGAACGGTCAGGGCGCACCGGGAAACGCGGGAGCCGCACCGGCATCGGGTGCTGCAACGCCGAGCAGTGGCGGCATGGCAAATGGGTCGGCACCCGGAGCGCAGGCCAGCGGCATGAACAGCCCGAGCAGCATGGGAAGCAGCCCGAGCAATACGGGCAGCAACAGCATGGGCGGAACGTCCGCCGCCGGAAGCGGAGAAGGTGCATCGCCAGGAGCAGGAGTATCACCGGGAACAGGAGCATCACCGGGAACAGTCAGCTCCCCTGGCCCCGGTCAGTCAGGCGTGTCCGGGGCGGGTAACCCGGCTGTGGGCAGCCCGGCGATGGGCAGTCCGTCCGCCGGTAGTTCAATGGGAGCAGGCAGCACCGGGACTGCCGTTGGTGGTCCGGGAACTGCGGGAACGGGCACCGGAGCGGCCGGGGCAGCTTCGTCTTCCGGCGGGGCTGGTGCGGCCTCTAGCGGAGGCGGTGCCGGTGCCGGTGGCGCAGGTGCCAGTGGAGGCGGAGGTGGAGCGGGCGGGGGCGGCTGAAAGAACTCACCCCGCAGCAAGCTGCGGGGTGGGTTCTACTCCGGCTTCACCCACGTCCCCCTCCGTGCCCCTTCGTACAACGCTTCAACCACGGCATTCCGGTACGCCGCTTCCCGCACTCCCACCAGTTCCGCGCCGGACTTCCCCGAAATCGCATCCAGAAACGCTTCAAACCCGGCGGGCTTGCTTGGCGGCATCTCTGCCCAGGGCGATTTGCCGTCTGCCCCCGGAACATGGCTGCTTTGGAAATAAAGCTGGCCGTTGATCACGGCCGCATGGCCTTCCGTGCCGCTGATCAGCAGGCTGACCGGATTTGCGACATCGTCCCAGGCGGCGGCCAGAGTGCCAATAGCACCATTCGCGAAGCGCAGCAGGCCTTCGCCGGTCTCATCGCAGCCTTCGTAGGCTCCGGTGCCGTTGTCGATCTGCGCCGTAACCAACGTCACGTCTCCCATCAGCCAGAGCAGGATATCCAGCGAGTGCGTTCCTAAATCTCCAAATGCGCCGACTCCGGACTGCTTCGGGTCCGCCATCCAGCGCCACTCCGTGTCGAACCAATGGCCTAAGGCCCCGCTGTGGCAGTTGCTGCCGCGTACTCGGGTGATCTTTCCGAAGGCACCCGCCTCGATCTGCTGCTTCAGGAAAATATGGTTCGCATCGCCGCGCATGAAGTAGCCGGTCTGATAAATAACACCTGCACTCTCAATCGCATCAGCCATTTTGGCCGCATCCGCTGCTCCGAAGCCAAGAGGCTTCTCAATAAACAGGTGCTTCTTTGCTGCCGCCGCCGGGAGCACGAGCTGCTCGTGCAGATTGGTTTCCGTGCAAACGACGACCGCCTCGATCTCCGGATCCGCATAAATCGCCGCCACATCGGAGACGACCTGTGCGCCCATCTCGGCGGCGCGTTTCGCGGCCCGTGCGCCGTCGTGGTCCCAGACACTCTTGCACTGAATCTCCGGGCGGTGATTGACTTGCTGAATAAAGCCGGGCGTGTGGATATGCGCACACCCGACAAAGGCGATGGTGGTCATCGGTTGATCTCCTCAAAAGTAACTCTTAGTATATCTAACACCCACCCCCACGACTCCTGCCTGATTTTTGCCGGGTTCCGGCATGTTGAGTCCAACGGCACTCCTGAATATGCAATAATTTGCTATGACACCCACAATTTCCCCCCGCACGCTTCTGGAAACCGATCTGGTCACACCGCCGACCCGCACTGCACTTCTAGAGCGACTGGCGGCTGTTCCCGGCACGGTCCCACGCTTCTTTTCCGAAGCCGAGCTTGCCCAATTGACGGCAGTAATCTCTCGTCTACTGGCTTCCCCGACTATTCCCACGCCTAGGAGCATTGCCGCTGCAATTGATGAACGATTGGTCTCCGGCAGAGCCGACGGCTGGCGTTATGATGTCCTGCCCCCCGACGGCGATGCATTGAAGATGGGGCTGCGCGGCTTGGATGCGCTGACGCAAGACCAGTTTGGGACAGATTTCAGTGAGGCTTCCCAAACCCAGCAGGCTACCGCTCTGGAAGAGGTGCGAAGCGGCAACCCGGCGGGTGAAATCTGGGCGACGCTGCCGGCGGCCCGTTTCTTCGAAGACCTGCTGGCCGAAGCGACCGCGCTCTTTTACAGTCACCCGGCGGCTCAGGAAGAGATCGGCTACTTCGGCATGGCCGATGCCCGTGGGTGGAAGAACATTGGTCTGAATGAACGTGAGGACTGGGAATCCAGCCCCGTAGGGGCGGGGCTTGCCCCCGCCCTCCAAAATACCCCCGCCCTCCAAAATGCCCCCGCCCTCCCCCTCATTCAACCATTGAATGCTTTACCGACGGGAGGCCGATTTTCCACCACAGACATCCTCGATGCCGTTATCATCGGCACTGGGGCAGGTGGAGCACCCCTGCTGGCGCGGCTGGCACAGGCGGGCCTGAAAGTGGTGGCTCTCGAAGCAGGCCGTTTCTGGAACCCGGCTCGCGATTTTGCCACGGACGAGCGGGCACAGGACAAGCTCTTCTGGAACGATGAGCGGCTTAGCGCGGGCGCAGACCCGATGGCCTTCGGCAGCAACAACTCGGGCATTGGGGTCGGCGGCTCGACCCTGCATTACACGGCCTATACCCCCCGGGCGCATCGCGACGATTTCCAGCTTCATTCCGAGTTCGGGGTCGGCGTGGACTGGCCGCTCGGCCTCTCCGATCTGGAACCGTATTACGACGAGCTGGAGCAGTTTCTCGGCGTCTCCGGCCCGTCTCCCTATCCGTGGGATGCTCATGGTCAAGGCTATCCGCTGGCTCCTCTGCCGCTCAACGGAGCCGCCCAGATTATGCAATCCGCCTGTGCGACTCTCGGCATCCGCACCTCCCCCGCACCGAACTCCGCCCTTTCGGGTCGGTATTACCAGCCGGGGGTCGGCTGGCGCAATGCCTGTACCAACCGGGGCTTCTGCCAAGCTGGGTGCAGCGTTGGGGCGAAGGCCAGCATGGACGTGACTTTTATCCCGGTCGCCCTTCAGGCCGGTGCGGAAGTGCGCTCGGAATGCTTCGTGACGGAGATTTCGCGCGACCGCACAGGCCGCGTCTCGGGCGTCGTCTATATTCAAGAGGGGAAGGAAGTGCGTCAGCTCTGCCGAAACGTCTTTCTGTGTGCCGGAGCTGTCGAGACCCCGCGCCTGCTGCTGCTGAATAATCTCGCAAACGGCAGCGGGCAGGTCGGGCGCAACTTCCTCGCGCATGTGGGGACGCAGGTCTGGGGGCAGTTCGATGCCGATATTCGCCCCTGGAAAGGCATCCCCGGCGGTCTGATCTCAGAGGACACGCACCGGCCCAAAGACGCGGATTTCGCAGGCGGCTATCTCCTGCAAAGCATCGGCGTCATGCCCGTGACTTATGCGACGCAGTACGCGCGGGGCGAGACCATGTGGGGCGAGAGGCTGCGCACCCACATGCGTGGCTATAACCATATCGCGGGGATCAATATCTGCGGGGATGGGCTGCCGTCGGAGACTAATTATCTGGAGCTGTCTGAGGAAAAAGATGCTCGCGGACTGCCAAAACCAAGAATTCACTTTACAGCGGGCGAAAACGAGAAGCGCATGACCGCCCATGCGGAGAAATTGATGCGCTCGATCTGGGCCGAAGCCGGGGCACACGATGTCTGGTCCCTGGCCCGCTACGCCCACACGCTGGGAACCTGCCGTATGGGCACCGACCCGCAGACATCGGTCGTCGATCCGGACGGCGCGGTCCATGATGTCCCCGGCCTCTACATCGCCGACGGCTCCGTCTTTTCCAGCTCGCTTAGCGTCAACCCGGCCCTGACACTTATGGCTCTCAGCCTGCGCATTGCCGATCGGTTTTTGGGGAAATAGAAACTATTTCTTATTCGTCAGCAGCACGCCGCCGAAGACCAGCAAGGCCCCGGCGATCCGCCACAAGTTAATCGGGGTCTTCGGCGTTCCCAGCCAGCCGAAATGGTCCATCGCCAGACTCATCAGAAGCTGACCGAAGACGATCACCGCAATCAGCACCGCCGCCCCGACTTTGGGCAGGCCGGTCAGCGAAATGATGACGATGAAAACGCCGAACAGCCCGCCGACCCAAGCCCACCAGGGCGTCGCAGTGGCCGACGGCACCTGTCCGCGTCCCAGCCAGCCCATCAGCCAGAGCAGAGCCGCCCCCAGGGTCCCGACTCCAAAGGAGAGGAGGGTGCTCAGGGTGGGAGACTGTGCCGCGTCCTTCAGACGAGCATTGATCGCCGCTTCCAGTGGTATCGCGATACCCGACAGAAAGATGAGCGGCAGAAGCAGATATTTCACTTAAGTTAGGCTCTCATTACTTTCTGCCACCTACCTGCCACAACAGGTCAGCCGGATTTGACCTTCTGGCGTGGCGGAGATCCGTCTAATCCACCCACACATCCTGCCGATTAACCCCAAACTAATCCAGTGCCAGCAGCATATCCAGATCGAAGTCCGCGCTGCGAATCTGGTCCTCCAGGCCGTCCACCGCAGGCTTCACGCGCGGCAGCTTTTCTAGGGTCGTTAGCAGGCTCTCCGGCGGATTGACCGAGATCACCATGACGACCTGGTTGTCTTTGTCCAGATACAGCTCGTCGAACCGATTGGAATCCGGGTCCCCATGAAATAAGCCGCCCTTGCCGCCTTGCGGGTCCCCGAACAACTCAAAATGGATGTCCAGCGCATCGGAGAAGAAGTTCGGGATATGGTCGTAGGCCACATGCTGCCCGGCCATATTTGCCCCGGCGATCTCTCCATGCCAAAATGCGTTGTTCCAGTGCTCCACCCGCCACTGCTTGCCCAGCACCGGGTCCTGGAAGCCCGCCGCGTCGCCCGCCGCCCAGACACCGGGAGTGCTGGTTTCCAGGTACTCGTTGACCAGGATACCGTTCTTTTTCTCGTCCACATCCAGCCCGACGGCTCTGGCGAAGTCCAGGTTCGGCTTCACCCCCACCGCCACGAGCACCAGGTCCCCCTCGACCGCTTTGCCTGCCTTGGTCTTTACCCCGGTGCTCGTGATTTCCGTGACTTCATCGCCCAGAATGATTTCCGCCCCTGCCGCCTCCAGCTTTGCCTTCAGAAACGCCCCATATTCCGGCGACGCAAACTTGCTCCACAGATGGTCGCTCGGCTCGATGATCGTGGCCTGTCCGCCCTTTTGCAGAAAGTCCGCCGCGACTTCGACCCCAATGTACCCGCCGCCTACGAGAACGATTTTCCCGCCTAAATGGGCATTGAGCTTATCGCTGTCTTCCCAAGTCCGCAGCATGCAGACATTTGGGCCGTCCGC
>JANXNV010000128.1 GCA_025353925.1 Armatimonadota bacterium | reverse complement strand
TTCGCCCCGGCGTGCCGCCGGTTTTGAACGTCACAATTTCTCCGGCGTGGACCTGGCTCGCAGCATCCGTAGGAATGTTGATTTGAACCTGAAGCGTGGTCAGATCGGCGAGTGTCGCGACTTTCGTCGCCGTATCCACGGTCTGCCCCGCCGTCGCGCCGACCAG
Source organism: Armatimonadota bacterium (assembly GCA_025353925.1). GTDB lineage: Bacteria > Armatimonadota > Armatimonadia > Armatimonadales > Capsulimonadaceae > JANXMY01. The sequence continues at coordinate 9,974 of JANXNV010000128.1, read as the reverse complement.
CGTGACCTGTCCGGTGATCGGAGCATGAAGCGTATAGAGGGCGAACTGGGCCTGAGCCGTGGCCAGAACGCCCCGGGCGTTCCGCACCTGCTGCTGGGCTACCTGAACATCCTTCCGCTTCACCAAGTTCTGAATGGAAGCGGCCCGGGCGGCAAGCACTGTCTGCTGCTGACCGGCGATTGTCTGCCGCTGACCATCCACCGTCTGCTTCTGGGCATCCCGCTGGGCTTCAGCAGTACGCAGAGCAAGCTGCGCAGCCTCAACGTCTTTCTGCGGAACGAGGCCATCCGCCAGCAGTGTCCGCTGACGACTGAGGGTCTGGCGGGCATTCTGGACGGCGGCCTCACTGCCGGTGAGTGTCGCGAGTGCCCCGGCCAAAGTCGCTTGCGCGTTTCGGACTCCGGCCTGAGCCGACAGAATCGCCGCGCGGGTCTGTGCCGACTGCTGCAAAGCGTTTGCCTCCGCCTGCTGCACCTGGACCAGGTTCAGCCCTACGGTCGCCTGCGCTGACTGCACCTGCCCCTGAAGCTGCCGGGTAGACAATTTGGCGATGACCTGGCCCTTGACGACAGCCTCCCCGTAGCGGACGAAAACGCTTTCCAGCACACCCGCAACCGGTGGGGTCAGCATGGCTTCTTTGCCCGGCAGTGTCTGCAATGTGCCGGAGGCCGGAAGTATCCGCTCCAGATTGCCGCGCGTGACGGGCAGGATCTGAAGCGTCGGCTTGGGGGGATCTTTTGCCTCATCCGCCGCCGGTTTGGGGTGACAGCCGGAAAGTGCGAGAGAAACAAGCAGGACGCCAGATAGTAAAAATTGAGTTCTCACGGTCCGACCTTCCCTCCTGCTCCCGGCCCGGTGGTGCTGGTTCCCGCAGGGCTGGTTCCCGGATTGCCCGCTCCGGCGGGGCTGCTGCTGAGCGGCGGAAGTGCCGTCGGGGCGGCTCCCGGTACGGCTCCTGGTCCGGCACCGGCTCCGCCGGACGCAATCCCGCCGCTCAGGGCGGACTCCAACGCGCTCCTGGCACTGGCGGCATCGTAGAGTGCCTGGATATAGGTGATCCGGGCCTGTGCCAGCGCATTTTGCGCATTCAGCACATTGATAAGCGGAAACAGCCCCTGTCGGTATCCCAGCACGGTCTTGTCATAGGTGATTTGCGCGATGTCCCGTGCCGCGAGGGCCGCCGTGCGCTGAGTGCGGGCACTCCGGGCAGTCAGATAAGCCGCGCTGATTCCGACCAGTGCCGTCCTGCGTGTGGACTCCGCCTGAGCACGGCCCTGGGCCAGCGCGGCCTCAGCTTCGCGCACCTGCTGCCGCCCGAGACCGCCGTCGGAGAGAGGGATCGTGACCGCAGCCTGCACCGTGTCCAGCCGGGAAAAAGAGGTCTGGTCGTTACTCCGGATATCAATGGCCTGCAGCGACACCGATGGCTCGCGGTACAGCCGAGCGGCTGACAGGGCGGCGGTATCGGCGCGGACAACGGCATCGGCGGCCCGGACATCCGCGGATCGCTCCAGCACCAAAGCCCGGACCTGCGGGAGCGTGTACGGGAAGGATGGAGGCGGCCCGGTGACGTCGGCGACGGTCAGCGGGGCATCGAGCGGGCGGCCAGTCAGGTCGTTCAGGGTCTGACGGGCGATCTCGACATCGTTTTCCGCCTTGCCCAAAGCGGCCTGGGCACTCGCAACGGGGACCTGTGCCTGCAGAACGTCGAGCTGGGCGACATCCCCCGCCCGCTCCCGCTTTTGGGCGTCACTGAGGGCGCGGGCCGCCTGTTCCAGTGCCGTCTGTGCGACGTTCAAAAGTGCTTGTTTCCGCAGCAGATCGTAATAGGCCGCCGCCGTCTGCCCGGCGAGTGCCAGCCGTGCGGATTGAAACGCGGCCTGGGCGGCACTAAGCTGTTCGCTGGCCTGCTGCGAGGCAAAGCCGGTGCGGCGACCGAGATGCAGGGGAATAGTCAACGTGTTCTGAAGCGTGCGGAACGTTTCGTGCGCGGGAGGCGGCTGAATAACACGGGCACTGGACCCCGACACGACGCTGTCGAGCGTGATGCTGAACCGCCGCTGCGCCTGGGCCTGCCCCAGTTTTGCCTGGGCCTGTGCGAGCTGCTGCGCCGCACTCCGCGCCGCCGGGTTGGTTGCCAGAGCGGCGGAGACCGCCTGTTCGAGGGTCAGCGGGGAGGTCGCTGCCAATTCCTGGCCTCTCGCCCGGCCGGAAATCCCGAAACTGCTCACGAGGAGGGCAGCGGAGACTGCAAAAGTGACTGCATTCTTTCGTGTGGTCATTGAGTCTTATTATCCCGACAAACGCCGCGAAATGCATGGGGCGGGTATTAAATCTTTCTAATGGCACTTTCCTTCGCCCCTGTTTGTTGAGCGGTTATGGACACGACACTAACTACACAGCACGCTCTGCCAATCGACAGCGGAGTGCGTATCGGGCATGTCCATCTTAAAGTGGCGAACCTGCAGCGGGCACTCGACTTCTACTGCGGGGTGCTCGGCTTCGAGCTGGTGCAGAAGCTCGGCACCGAGGCGGCATTTATCAGTGCGGGTGGCTACCATCATCATATCGGGCTAAATACATGGGAGAGTGCGGGCGGCTCGCCGCCACCGCCGGGCACGACGGGGCTGTACCATCTGGCGATCCTGTACCCCACCCGTGCCGCTCTGGCCGATGCCTTGCGGCGTTTGATGGCCGCGGGTATTCCCCTGGACGGAGCCAGTGACCACGGGGTCAGCGAGGCTTTGTACCTCAGCGACCCGGACGGCAACGGAGTGGAGTTGTCCTGGGACCGCCCGGAGGCCGAATGGCCGCGCGATGCTAATGGCGGCGTGGCAATGCATATTGGGCGGCTGGATTTATCGGGGCTGCTACTCTAACTCTTCCACGGCACTTTGCAGGGCGGGGATGAGCTGCTTCTTGCGCGAGACGACATGGCCCAGGTCGAATTCGCTTTCGTCAATGCGGGAGAACGGCAGAGCGGCGAGGATAGTCGGCTCGCCCCGGCAGATGAGGTGGCTCTGGATCGTCAAGACGTCCGTAACCATCAGGCAGATCAGCGACAGGCCCTCACGCTGACGTCGAGTGTCCATCGCTTCGAGCAAAGCGGCTTTGCGCTCCGGCAGCTCCTGGAATCCGGCGATTTCGATCTGGGCGACACTGACCGACTTCCCGACGATCTCGTAGTTTTTGCGGTCGCCGTCCAAAATATCGTCGGCGGAGCGCTCGGCGAGGCCGGGGGACGTTCCGATCAGACGCTTCCCAAAGTCTTCGATCCCGACCGCGCTAAGTTCTGCCAGCCACGCCGCCGCCGTTCGGTCCCGACCGGTCACCGTCGGGGAGCGAAAGAGCAGCGTGTCGGAAAGAATGCCTGAGAGGAGCAGACCGGCGATATTCCCCGGCGGAACCAGGTCGCGCTGGCGGCAGGCTTCCGCGACGAGGGTGCTGGTACTGCCGACCGGCTCGACGACAAACGGAATCGGCGCGGATGTCGGTGCATTGCCGAGACGGTGATGGTCCAGTACGCCAACAATCTCCGCTTCGTCCGCTCCCGAAATGGCCTGCGAAAGCTCGTTGTGGTCTACCAGGATGAGCTTCGCTTTGGGGGGTTCCAGGAGACACTTTCGGCTGGTGGTGCCTAAATAGCGGCCATCGTCACCGACCACCAGAAACTCTTCCCCGCCTCCGCGCAGGAGCGCGGCACGCCGGTCCCGGATGCGGTCGCTGGCGGCAAGGATCGGCAGCTCTTCGACAAACGACCGGCAGGTCTGGGCCGAGGCGCGAAGCGTCCCCCCCGCTACCTCGGCATAGGCCCGTGCCAATGCCATCGGAGTCAGGCCGCCGAGCAGGTGTCCACTGCCGTCGACCACAGGGACCAGGCGTTCGCCCTCCGCCAGCCGGGACATGGCTTCGGCCAGGGGCGCATAGGGCCGAACGGGAATCTGCTGGGTGGCGACATGGGCGAAAGTGGGGGCGGCACTGGAAAGCACGCGCGGGGCTTTGAGGCCGAAGAAACCCAGCGCAAACGCCGCCTGCGGCCCGACTTGTCCGGCGCGGGCCGCGACAACCCGGTCCTCTTGACCTTCGGCTTGATCTAGGCACCAGGCATAGCCCATCGCCGCAGCGATCGAGTCCGTATCCGGCCGCTGGTGCCCGATGACGTAGGTAAGGTCGGTATGCCACGGGTCGTGCCGCTCGCGTGTCGCTGCCATTCGTATCTGGTTTCTTTCTTGTGTGCTGGGCGAAAATAAGATTGGCGAAAATAAGATTGGCGAAAATAGGATCGGCGAAAATAGGATCGGCGAAAATAGGATCGGCGAAAATGAGATTGGAGGGCGCGGCAAGCAGTGCCCCTACATACCTATCACTGTTCGCGTTTCGCGGGCGATCTGCAATTCTTCGTTCGTCGGGACCATCCATACGGATACCCTACTGGTATCAACACTGATTCGCGCTGGTGCATTCCCCGTGCCTGAATTCCGAGCCTCATCCAAATAAACGCCGAGAAATCCCAGCCGACGGCAGATGCGACTCCGCATGGTCGGCGAGTGCTGTCCGATACCTCCGGTGAACGCGACGGCGTCCACTCCTTCCAGCACCGCCGCATAGGCTCCGATGTATTTGCAGACGCGGTAGACGAAGATTTCGAGGGCGGTCTCCGCCTGTTTGTCTCCGCTTCGCGCGGCGGTTTCCAGCTCCCGCACGTCGCCGCTCAGCCCGGACAGACCGAGCAGGCCGCTGCGGTGGTTCAGCAGGTCATCCACCTGCTCGGCCGTCATGTTTTGCGTCCGCAGCAGATACAGCAGGAGGCCGGGATCAACATCGCCGGAGCGGGTGCCCATGGCCAGTCCTTCCAGGGGAGTTAGGCCCATGCTCGTATCCACGCTTTTGCCGTCTCGCAGAGCGCAGACGCTGGCTCCGCTGCCCAGATGGCAGACGATCAATTTCGAGCCTTCCGCGTTTCTTTGCAGACATTCCAGCAGCTTGATTGAGACATACTGATACGAGAGGCCGTGGAAGCCGTACCGGCGCAGGTTTAGCCGGTCCGAGAGGTCGCGCGGCAGAGTATACCGCCAGGCGATTTCCGGCAAGGCGCGATGAAACGCGGTGTCGAAGACGGCCACGGCGGGGATGTCCGGCAGCAGGCGTGTCGCCGCTTCGATCAAAGCCACTTCTGCCGCAAGATTCCCGCCGATTTCTGGTCAGACTTAGGGAAGCAGCTGCGCCAGACCCGGCCAAACGTCCTGCTGCTCGGCGAATGTGAGACTCCGGATCTGGCCCTGAAACCTTTCGCGCTGGATTACGGTTGGCGACTGTTTGGAGCTTTGAAGGACGCGGCCAACGGTGGGGATGCTTCCAAAGTTGAAGCCGCCTGGCGCGGTCAGCGCGATGAATTCCCGCCGGGAATGCCGCATCTATCACTGCAGGACAACTGGGATACCCCCCGCGATGTCAGCGCATTTGGCGGAGCGGTAGGGGCAATGGCCGCCGCCGTGCTTAATTTCACAACGACAGGCGTCCCGCTGCTTTATAACGGGATGGAGATCGGCAATGCCGGCGGGGGCGTCAATCCGCATCTGCCGATCAACTGGAACGGCGGCGATCCGCGCTTTCCCAGTTTTTACCGTCAGCTGATTGCTCTACGGAATAAGAATGCTTCGCTGCACGCGGGGATATTGACCTGGCTGCCGAATTCCGCCCCGTCCCAGCTGCTCTCTTACACGCGCTCCGGCGGCGGCACGGAGTTTCTGGTGGCAATCAATCTTTCCCCCAGCGCAGTCCACGGCACGCTCACGGCTCCGATCGGCACCGGCTGGCAGGAAGTGCTTTTCCCCGGCGGCGCGGCACATGCGGCATTCCCCCAAATTATTTTGCCGCCCCAGGGCTTTGCCGTGTTCCAGCGAGTCTCGATCCAAAGCCCTTGCTAAAACCCCCGTATTTCGACTTGGCATGATTTATGCAGTGAGGCTACTGACAGCACCCCGCTTTCCGCTTAACTCGGCGCGTTCAAAGGAGACCAGAGATGAAACTGTTCAGTGTCCTCGCCCTCGTCTGCCTCGCCCTTCCTCTTTGCTCGGCCAATGCCCAGTCCAACACCGTCTATGCTCAGGGTTTTACGATCGGTGATCAGGGCCTAAAGTATGCCAGTGTCACCGAAGGGGGCATTCACCCCAGTACTATCGCACTGCAAAGCATCCAGAATGGGGATGTCCAGATCGTGCCGGGGAACCCCAAGTCCCCCATCGTTCACCTCGAAGCCAGTGTTCTCGGCGGCGGCTCCGCCGACTACGGCACACTGGGCGGCAGCATCACGACTCAGGTGCGTAACCAGGCGACATTCGGCAATTTCTACACGCCCGAGGCCGATGGATTACTGAGGCTTTCGTTTCTCGACAGCGGCGTCGTCACCTCCAAAACTTTAGCTGCCGGGGCACCGGTGACAGTGAGTTTCATGGTCTCGCTCGCCTCGGACTACTTCACGAGCGGCGTCCGAGGGACCGGCAAAAACGGCGCGAACAATGAGTTCGACGGATTTGTCCAGGACCAGACAACGCTGGTGAAGAGCGGGGCTGTCATCGTGAACGGCGTTGCCGGGACCACGCCGTCCACGGTCCTGTTCACGCTGAATACGGTGGTGGGCCGCACTGTGACCTTGAGCGGCCTTCTCACTCTCGGCGCAGTCTCCTACATTGATGGCCTCCCGGACGCCGCCGGCGGCGATGCCCTGGCCACCTCCTCGGCCCTCGCCGCCCACACGGCCCACTTTTATTTCCAGCCCAGCACCGACCTCTCCCTGATCGCCGCCTCCGGCCACGACTATTCCATCCCCGCCGTTCCCGAAACCGCCACCACGGTGTCCTTCGGTCTTCTGCTGCTGATGGGTATCGGGGGCGTGGTGGTCTCGGGTCGGCGTCGGCGGAGAACCATTTAGAAGTTAGACTGTAAGATAAGCAAAAACGCCCTTCCGAATAATCGGAAGGGCGTTTTTGGCGACTGCGGACCGTTTCCCTGACATGTATCTTTGCTAGGCATTTAGAACCGGCATTTTAATGCCGGTCTACCCGGAGAAAGTGTCTCCGACACTGAAGACATGGATAAAACAGCAGTTAGGGCAAAAAGGGCGGGGGCAAGCAAGAGGGCGGGGGCAAGCAAGAGGGCGCAGCAAGCAGCGCCCCTACGGGGTGACCGGCATTATCCAAAACCCATGGGCGGTGAGGGATTCGAACCCCCGACCCCTTCCGTGTGAAGGAAGTGCTCTACCACTGAGCCAACCGCCCTGAAGTTTGGTGAGGAGAGTTTACCCGTGTTTGCACGAATAATCAAGTGATTTGCAGAAGCAGCGTGGAAACGAGTTTGACAGACACTTCCTGTGCCCGGTATAATTGCCGCTTCTTGACGCACACTTTAGAAAACGAGGCACCTGCGAAGACTCGGCATGAAACGCTGCTCTTGGCACTGCTTTTGCTGGGAACTGGGCTGCTGTGCTTCTGGCGGCTGGGCAGTCTGCCGCTGATCGATGTGGATGAGCCGGTGTACGGGCAGGTTGGGCGGGAGATGGCGTCTGCGGGCTGGGCGGCATGGCTGTCGCCGCACTACGGCGGGCAGCTTTGGTTTGATAAGCCGCCGCTGTTTTACTGGCTTTCGGCACTCTCGATGCGCCTCTTCGGCGTCACGGAGCTGACGGCCCGGCTGCCGTCGGCACTGCTCGGAATGGGCCTGGTCGCGGCAACCTATGCGCTGGCACGGCGGGCATTTCCGCCCTCGCCTCGGGCGGGGCTGTGGGCGGGGTTCGTGCTCGCGACCTGCGTCCAGTTCTTTCTGCTGGCCCGGGCGGCGGTCACGGATATGACTCTGGCCTTGACACTCACGCTGGCCCTGCTGGGGCTGTTCGCCTGGGCGCAGACGGGACGGGGCCGCTGGATGGTGCTGGCCGGAGCGATGACCGGGCTGGCCGCGCTGACGAAAGGGCCGGTCGCGCTGGTGCTGGTGGGAGTACAGGCGATTGCGTATCTGCTGCTGACCCGGCAGGCGAAACGGCTGCTGTCCCCGGCACTCTGGGGCGGGTTTGCGCTGTGCCTTGCCGTCGGCCTTCCCTGGTATCTGGCAATGGTGCATTTGCACGGGCAGCTCTTTATTCAGGGCTTTCTCGAGGCGAACAATGTGACCCGCTACCTGCAGGCGGAGCACAAAGAGACCAGCAACCCGTTTTATTACTTCGCGATCTTCCCAGCGTTCTTTTTTCCGTGGACTTTGCTGCTGCCGTCGCTGGTGATTGCCGCGAGAGCGCGGAAGCGTCTCAGCCCATCGACGTTGTTTCTGCTGCTCTGGTCGGTGCTGGTCTTCGGGTTCTTCTCCGTGTCGCAGACGAAGCTCGTGACCTATATCTTTCCGCTGTTTCCGGCGGCGGCCATCTTAGTGGGCCGGTATTTAGCGGAGAAACGTGAAACTTCCGACCGTTTGATCCCTCTATGGATATATGCAGGAGTGAGTGTCGTTCTGGGAGTCGCTCTGTTTGTCGCCGGACGCAAGTTTGGGGTGACACAGGACACACGCATTTTGTGGCTGCTGGTGCTGGGCGGCGGGGCGATTTTGTGCGCCGTGTATCGACGAAGAAATTGGGTTTGGGCTGTGCCCGGAGTCGCCACGGCTCTGGTGCTACTGCTCGCCTGGTGCTCGCCGACCTGGAACACGCGAGAGACGGATATTTCTGAGCGTCGGCTGGCGGCGGAGGCGGATCGCATCGCGCCAAAAGGGCAGCCGATCTATTCGCTGGGGCTAAAGCATCCCAGCCTGCGCTTTTATGCGACCAGCCCGGTTGTCTTTACGGATGACCATGCGGCGGCTGCCAAGAACATTTCGCGCCATGCCGGTGTTGTCTATCTGATGCGGCCTGAAACACTGAAAGATCTGCGCCGCAAGTACGCTGTCACGAACTACACGCAAATCGCGCGATATGCCCGGACCGTGCTGATCCAATCGTCAGGGAATACAGCGAAATAATTTTATGAGCCGAGACAATAAAAACCAGAACGCTGAGGCCCGGACCACGCTGCCAAGCCTGTCGTTCGTCTTTCCGATGTACAACGAGATCGGCAATGTCGAGCGGTGCGTCGCCGAGGCACTCACCACAGGCCGCAAAATCACATCGGACCTGGAGATCGTCCTGGTAGATGATGCCTCCACCGACGGCTGCGGGCAGCTCGCCGATACGCTGGCGGAGCGTCACCCGGAGGTCAAAGTGATGCACCACGCTAAGAACCGTAAGCTGGGCGGGGCACTTCGGACCGGGTTTGCCGCCGCGACCAAAGACTGGATCCTTTACATCGACAGCGACCTGCCGATTGAGATGGATGATTCGCTTCTGGCCGTCCCGCTCACCGCGAATGCCGACATGGTGATCGGCAACCGGCAGGGCCGGGCGGAAGGGCCGAAGCGCGAGATCATGTCCTGGGTCTACAACCGCCTAATTCGAGTGCTGTTCGGGCTGAATGTTCGGGACGTGAACTTTGCATTCAAACTCTTCCGTCGGGCGGTATTGGAGCGGATCAGCCTGCAGTCGGAGGGATCGTTTATCGATGCCGAGCTTTTGATCGAGACCCACAAAGCCGGGTTCCGGATCGCCGAGCTGCCCCTGCGGTACTTCGAGCGCACGGCCGGGGTCTCGACTCTGGCGTCGGGGTCGGTCGTGGTTAAAATCCTGCAGGAAATGGCTGATTACCGCAAGGCCGCCGCGCATCGCCCGGCCCGCCCCGTGCCGACTCCTCCGGCCCACCCATGACCCGCCGCGTTATTGTCCACGCGGACGATTTTGGTTTGCACGTCGCCATCAACGCCGGGATCGAAGCGGCCCACCGAAATGGCCTGGTCACCTCCGCCAGCCTGATGCCCCTCGGAGCGGCCTTCGAAGATGCCGTCCGCCGCTGCCGTTCCCTCCCCGCGCTCGATCTGGGTCTGCATTTTACACTGGTCGGCGT
>JANXNV010000105.1 GCA_025353925.1 Armatimonadota bacterium | reverse complement strand
ATTCGGGTCCCGGCGTATGAGGGGTACTTCGGGCCGGGAGCAGTCTGCCAGCGACACGATGCCGCCGCCCCAGTCGCAGAGTGGGACGAGGCCTGCGACGAGCTTCCCCATCTCCGTCAGCGCACTCAGCCCCGGCCCCGGCCCCCAGCCGCCGTTCCCGACTTCTCGGTAGAGCTGCTTCAGCGCGTCCGGCAGGGTCACACCCAGCCGCTTTTCCGCCGCCGTGATCTGTTCATTCGTCGCGGGCAGCGCGGCGACGCTTGTGCCTTCATCGGTTGCGGTCGCAAGTGTGTGAACGCGCTCACTCAGCCGCGCAATGAGTTCCGGGTTGTCAATCATTTCTGAAAATTTGTTCTTTCTGTTTGTGTGGGCGGCGGCGGCCAGACGCCCTCTTGCGGCGGCGTGCAGAAAAGCGACCAATATCAGGCAGCAATCACCCGGATTTCCAATCCGCGTAACTGATCCACGGGGATGTGCAGGGAAGCAAGCAATAATTGTTGGTTGTGCGGCATGGTATTCTTCGACTGATGTAGCGGGGGCTTTCAGAACCCACCCTGTCTCACCCCTTTGCGGGCCATTCGGTTCGACCTCGAAGCACCAATTCGCGTTCAGCCAGGGATCCTTTGTTTGCAATACGGCCTCGATAGCTTTCATGAGCGCAAATCTGACTACTGTGTATTGAAAGTCGCCACAAAACCGGGCTTGGCGCAGCCGGTCTGGGCGGCGAGGCCATTTGTCGCTGAAGTGCCGAATGTGTTGCACTGGGTTCCGTCTCCACTCGTATCATTGCCGCCGGTCGAGACGGAAACGGCCCGGAGCCACTTGATGTGCCCATCCGCTAGTAGGAAGTTGGACGAATCCGTGTGCCGTCCGGTCAGGGCATTGTGGCTGCCGTCGGCCGTCCCGACGGTGCTGAGCGAGCCGCTCATCACTCCGGTCGCAAATCGGCCTTTTCCGTTCCAGCCCGCGGTGTTGCCGTCGGAAGCCGGAGAGCTGAAATCACCCGAATTTGTGTTGCCTTGACTCCCCAGAGTCGTGAGGTCGGTCGAGCAGCCGATTTCCTCGTTGAGCAGAACCGTATTCGCCGGACTATTGAACCCAGAGAGGCTCGTCACCCCCGCACTGACATTATAAGCGTAAGACAAAGGGGTGGTTTTAGCCCCCGAGGGGTTTGCTCCTGTTCCGGTCGAGTCATCAGGGCAGAGGTAGACGCCGGTGCTCTTGACAAACGAATAGACTGATCCAGCCCAGCCGATTCCAATCTGACCGCCTGGACCGCCGATCGTCCCCTGTGTTCCCGCGGGATAACGTTCGTCGCTGTCCTGCGTATATTGAACAAATGCCAGCCCTAGCTGATGCAGATTGCTCTGGCAGGAGGCGCGGCGGGCGTTTTCGCGGACTTTCTGAAAAACAGGGAATAGAATGGCGGCGAGAATGGCGATAATGGCGATGACCACGAGCAGTTCGATCAGCGTGAAGCCACCACGGGCCTTTAAGTGACTGGGAGGATAAGTCATAATTGTTCCTTCTAGTATCGGAGAGAAGCGGGTGCAATGTTCCGTTCAACGAAACATTGCTTTCTAAGCTTACCGGCTGATTATACCTCCAATCATACCACACTTCACTCCCGCCTCCCCAGCCCCAGCTGCGACCCCAGCAGAATACGCGTTCCCAGCGGCGGGGCCGGAATCGGCGCGGCGAGCCAGGCGAGGGCCAGGGCGATCACGCAGTCGTCGTGACCGCCGGAGCGGGCGCCCATCTTGAGGCGGCCCGACGTGCCGGGGGCGTACTCGAAGCCGCGCAGCTCCGCCAGCAGGGTCCGATGCGGGGGGAATTGCAGCGCACGGGCCGACAGGCCGACGGTCAGCGTGTCGATTAGGCGGACTTTGCTGTCCGTGCCGAACTGGAACCGCTCGACAGTCAGTGGCCGGTCCGACGGCAGTCGCAGGGGTTCCATGGCTTTCTCCAGCATCTCCGCCACGGGGTCGCCGATGCTGCTGCCGTCGGCCAGAATTCGCACCGGGGCGTAGCGCACGAGAATTTCCGCCGCTGCGGCGGCCTGCCGGTCCCAGCCTGTCCCCTGCCAGCGGCTCAGATGCACCAGGCGGGCGGGGTGGGTGGCGGCATCGAGGATCGCGACGACGCTGAAATCCGTCTTGCGGCCCCAGTCGATTCCAGCGACGTAGACCCCGTCGGAGTCCGGCTCGGAATGAATTTCGCCATCTCTCAGTGTAACTCCAGCCAGTGTGGCAATCCCCGCCGTGATGTCCTCCTCCCGGAAGACGGCCCCGTAATCGTCGACAAACTGCGCTTCATATTCCTGGGCATACAGCGACTCGCCCATGTCCTCCCGCTGGGCTTCCAGAAACGCCATGTCCAGATGCCCGCGATTGTCCGAAGTCGGGCACTGGAAAGACGCAACCTGCACTCCCGCCTCTTTCTGGTCAGGAACCGGGGTCATCCCCCGTGCATAGAGCCGGTAATACGCTGAACGGCGGCCAAAGGGGGAGGATGCCAGCAGGTACTCGCCGCCGACATCGGTCAGCATCGGCAGCAGAACATCGGTCAGAACGCAGTCAGGGACCCGCGCGGCCTCGTCCACGACGATCCGGTGCGCCCATAGGCCGCGCAAATTGCGCCCATCGCGCCCCGCCGTTCGAAATGCCATCTCGGCATCCGCGTTCGGCCCACTGACGACCAGCTTCAGGTAGGGCGAGATTTTGACGGTCAGTGTCAGCCCGGCCAGCTCTTCGTGCGACCCGCTGAAGGCCGCATCCAGCTTCTGCTGCACCGCTTCGCCCAGCAGTCGCGCCTGACCGTCGGTGGGAGCGACAATCAGCTGCTTCGACCCGGCCTCCGTCAAGGCAAGTGTCGCAATATCGACGCTTAAACACTCCGTCTTGCCCCAGCGGCGTCCGCATGCCGCCACCCGCACCTGGGCCGGGCAGCAGAACAATTTTCGCTGCTCCGTATGGGGCGTCCAGCCCCAGAGCCGCTTCGCCAGAGCCAGCCGCTCTTTCGCGCTCTTCGTCCGCCGCCGAGTTGTCCGCCACATAATAACCGCGTGCTTTCCGCCCTCCCAGAGCGTTATTCTACCTGAATAATAGAACGTATGTTCGCACTAATTTTGAGCTGCACACGTTTTTCTTGCTTCCCCGCATTGCTGAGAATACTCTTGAAAATACTGTTTTCCTTTTGCCCCCATTGACAAAGGCCGGATTCCTATGGTACTGTACAGACATAGCCGCCTCATAAATTCCATCGGCTATTCAGGAAAGAGAAGTAAATGAAATCTATTGTTCAGAAGCGCCGAGGCTTCACGCTGATCGAACTGCTCGTAGTCATCGCCATTATCGCGATTCTTGCTGCCATCCTCTTCCCCGTCTTCCAGAAAGTCCGCGAGAATGCTCGGCGCACTTCCTGCACCTCCAACCTCAAGCAAATCGGGCTTGCCTTCACGCAATATACCCAGGATGCCGATGAGCAGATGCCCACTTTCTGCAATCAGAATCAGGACATGAACTGGGCACAGGAGATCTATCCCTTCGTCAAAAGCACTGGCGTCTACAAGTGCCCAGATAATTCCAGCACAGCACTAATGTACGACGGTGCCAATCCGGCCTCAAACGGTGCCCCGGGGCTTCCTACATCCTATGCTTATAACTACGAGATCGCCGGCACTTACAACGGTGCGGGGAATCCTACAGGCAATGGGAATGCCAACGGCCTGCCGGACGCACTGGCTTTCATCAACTCGCCTTCCAGCAAAATCCTCGTCGCGGAGACGCAAGGCGAAATCGGAATCGCTTACTACGACTGGGACAATGGGGCTGCTGGCTTTGGAAACGGCCCCGGCACTAACCGAGGTTTCGTCCCGCACGGGGGGCGCTGGAACTGTTTGTTCGTTGACGGTCACGTGAAAACACTGCTGCCGTCCGCGACCGGAGCACCCCTCAATATGTGGGGCAACTTCAGCCACAATGCATCGGATGGTGCTAACTGCGGAACCGGCAGCATGAACGTCAACTGTGACGCACCGTCAGCGCTGCTTTCTGCTACTCTCGCGACACTGGATCAAAAGTTCAAGTAAAAGGTAGCAAAGCGAATCTACTGAGAGACCCTATTCCTAGCGTTACGAGGCACTCAACATGAAAAAAGTGCCGGGGCATGTGCCCCGGCACTTTGTGCTGCAATCTGAGTTGGGAAGCTAAGAATAATTGCCTTGATACGGCACTTCCAGCGAAGAGGAAATCCTGCTGCTCGGCCCCATTGCGGCGACTCTGGCCGCACTAACCGGCGGGCTTGCCGCCGTCCGAGGGACAGGCACCCACCCCGGACCCGCGTGCTCGGACGCTTGCGCTGTGAGCGGCTTAAGCCGCATACACCTCGACATCGATAGGCTTGAACGAATAGTTGTTGGACATCTCCGCCGAGCAGGCGGTGACGCCGACGATCAAATCCATCTCCGCCCGAAGATCCAGGTAGTCGCCCGCGCGGGACAGGGGCGGGGCG
>JANXNV010000068.1 GCA_025353925.1 Armatimonadota bacterium | reverse complement strand
AGGCACGACCCCGACCACCGCGCCTTCGGGGCTTCGCAGCAGCGCGATCTTCTGGCGGTCGCGCCCGACGCCGTCCTCCCAGAGCGCACGTACCAGTGCGGGGTCCATGAGCGGGTCGTAGGGCAGTGTCTCAAACGCCGCGTCGACCGCCGCCGACCACTCGACGTGCCATTCGACTTGAACTTCAGCCGCGCTGACAGCAGCCTGGCGGCGCACTCGAGTTGACGGGGCATTTAGCCGCTGATTTTCATAAGTAGGTTCTTGACTGGTCATTGTCATTCGTAAGCCTCTCGCGATGTCTTCACTAAGCCGCCTAATCTAGCGCGGACCTTTCGTGCGCCCAGCACTAGATTGGGCACCGGATCCGAGAGCGTGAAGCGCAGGGCCTGTCGGCTCTCTCGGCTCCATCCCCCGCCGGAAGCACTGCGGCGCAGCTTGGTTCTCAGCACCCGAGTCGGAAAGGTGATCTGCACCGGGCGGCAGGTCGTCTCCGGCACGGGCTGATGGAGTGCCAGGCAGATGCCTAGGGTGGCGAAGTTCACCCCGGCCAGCATGCAGAACGGGAGGGAGGCCCAGAAGCGCGGGTTGCATTCCAGTACCTTCGCAGAGCCGTCCCGCTCGTCGATCCGCAGATCGAAGTGGGCGATGCCGTCGTACTGGCAGATATGCATGATCCGGCGGCCAATCTCCAAAATCTCAGGATGATCGATAAACTCGACCCCGCTGCCGTCAAGGTTTTGCCGCTGAGTCGTCGACGCCAGCACCGTCCCCCCGGAAGCCAGGAGGCCGAGGCCGACATCCACGCCGGGAATAAACTCCTGAGCCAGCAGCGGCAGCATTGTCCTCGCGCCCCGCAGATGGGCGGTGACCTCTTCGCGCGTGTCGCACCGGACCACTCCCCGTCCGGCATCCAGTGCGAGCGGCTTGAGGATGACCGGAAACTCCAAGTCCAGGCCGTCTTCGTCTTCGAGCCGCCGCAGCAGCCGCGAGTTGGGGTACGGCAGGCCATTCTCCTCCAGCAGCCGCGAAAAGAGCCACTTATTGTCTAACTGCCGCAATAACTCCAGCGGCGGCAGCGGCAGGGCCGGGACGGGCAGACAGCTTTTGTGCGCCGCCAGGAAAAACCCGCTCGCCATGCCCGAGGGCAGCAAAGCTTCGATCTCCTGTTTGCGGCAGATCTGCTCGATCCGGGCAAGCAGCGTTCCACTCGGCTCGGAAAGCTCCGCCCGGTCGAAGGGCGCGTAACTGCGGCAGTGCCGGGAGGCCCGCAGTGCCGATCCGTCCCCGCAACCCAAAATAGTGACATCGGCCCCGGCAGCCTTTAGGCACTTGAGCAGCCGCAGGGTCAGATATTCTTCCGTCGAGAGCACAAGTATGTTCATAGATCGGTTCCAATTGTCGGGAGACTGACTGCGGTCCAGGAGGGTTCCGGCCGGCCATCGGGCAGTGCTCTGAGGGCATGACGCAAAATCAGCAGGTTGCCGAGTATGTTCCCGAAGGCCACCAGCAGTGCGGACCAGCCCGCGCCTGCCGCCCCGTAGGCCGGAACCAGCCAGGCACAGGTCACGAGTGTGATCACGCTCAGGGAACCAAGAGTCACAGTCTGTACCTTGAAGTAACGCGCCGCCGTGATGCCGTACCCCAGGAAGCTGGCGACATACCCTGCACCTCCGGCGGCGAGATACAGGACGAAAACGTTCAAATGGCTCGCATACTCCGGCGTATAAAAGAATGTCAGTATTTGGCGTCCCGCAATCAGCGCGACGGCCAGGGCGGCGGCTCCGACCACGGCACCGATGAGGACGAGCCGCCGCAGCAGGCCGGTGAACTTCTGCCGGTCGCCGTCGGCATAGTGCCGAGCCAAACGCGGGCTGGCGGACTGGCCCAGTGCGAGGATCACGATCCTGCCTGCCGCGACAAACGAGATCAAGGCGGAGAATATCCCCAGGCCATGCGCCCCGAGCGTGTGATGCACGAAGTACCGCGAGATATTGTTGTTCAAAGCGATGAGCAGCATGATGGTGCCGAGCGGCAGGGCAAGCCAGGCCAGCTTCAGCAGCGTTTGAAGCTCCCAGTGCGGACGGGGAAACGCATACCGCCCTCCCAGAGTGACAAGGCTCTCCGCGCAGTCGGCATCCGCTCTCAGGACCCGCACGGCGCAGGGAATATCGTAGCCGAGGACGACAAGCGCGGAGGCGAAAGCGTATCCGGCGGCGGCCCAGACGAGGCTGTGCAGGCAGAACACTCCGACCGACAGCAGGGCCAGGGAAAGCACGCCTTCTGCGGCCATGGAGATCGCAATCCGGTCCATGACTTCGCGCTGCCGCAGCAGGCCGAAGGTGACATCGCCGACCGCATCGAAGACCGCGCTCACACCAACCAGTGCCAGAACGAGACACTGAGTCCGGTCATACCCGCCCCAGAGTGCGAGGCCCAGCAGAACAAGCAGTGCCAGGCCGTTGGTGACTAGCCGCAGGGCCAGATAGTCCCCGAAGCGGTATTCCTGCCGCGCATCCGTGGCCTGCACCTGGCTGAGATTAAGCTGCGAGAAGGCGATGATCGGCTGGATCACGGCGAGGCTCAGCGCGAATTGTCCGACAAGGACCGGGCTGCCGAACTTGGCGATAACCGCCAGCATCAGCCAGCTGCAGGCTGAGTAGACGAGGTTGCCGACAGTGGTCCAGGCAAAGTTTCCACGCAGTGACAAGGCCCTTAACGGCTGCTGCTGAGTCGCGCTCAAGAGACCTCTCCTGCCGCCTGACGTGCCGCCTGCTGCCAGGTGACGGGCTGGCAGCCCCGCAGCCAGCGGAAAAACCCGCAGAGGAGGGCGAAGTTCATCAGGTAGAAAAAGCTAATCGGGCGCAGCCAGGATGGCGGGCCAGAACCTGCCGGAAGCCGGTAAACGATCCCCGCGACCAGTATTCCCGCCAGCTGAAGTCCCAAAAAGAATTCGTAGGCGCTCGCGCCGTGCTGAGCACTCAGGAGAACGATTCCGAGATTCGCCGTCAGCGCAAAAACTAAAAAGAACGGGACGAACCAGCGCAGGACTTTGTGGCTCCAATACGCAAATGCCCGCAGCCCGTAGCGTGGGTGCAACATCTGCCGGGTGAGGCCCAATGCCTGATAGTCGCCCGCGCCGATCCGTACTTTTCGGCCCCACTCGGCCCGGGATGAGGCACTGGCAGGCTCTGTGGCACGCGCCTGTGGGTCAAAGCGTACGATTCGGTCCAGTGCCATGATCCGCATGGTCAGGACGAAGTCTTCGACGATAGTGGTCGCCGGAATCGGCGTGTACAGCTCCCGGCGGATCGCCAGGATGCCGCCGTAGCAGCCGATGACGAACCCCAGGCAGCTTTCCTGCGTCTTCAGCCAAAGCTCATACTTCCAGTACAAGCCCTCCCCGGAGACGCCGCCGTTATGCTCGATGGACAGGGCACCGTTGACGCATCCGACGGCTTCGTTCTGAAAGTGCCGGACCAGCTTGCGTACGGCGTCCGGGGCGAGCAGCGTGTTGGCATCGGAGAGTACGACGATCTCGGCATCGACTTCGGCCATGAGGTCGTTCAGCACGGAGACCTTGCCGCGACGCTGACTGAAGAGGTGCGTGGTCAGGCGCGGGTGCTCGGCGGCGATTAGAAGCTCCGGCGTAGAGTCGGAAGAGCCGTCGCTGCCGATCAGTAGGGTCAGCCGGTCCGAGGGATAGTCGAGCTGCCAGGTGTTCTCGACTTTCGCCGCGATGTCCCGCTGCTCATTGTAGGCCGCCACGACCACCGCCACGGTCGGCAGCGTCTCCTCCGGCCATTCGGCGATGTCCTGCACTTTTCCACGGGACGCCGACGCAAGCAGGGCGATGAGCAGAGGAAACGCAAAGTACGTGTAGGCGATCAATGCCCAGGAAGTTGTAAACGTGAGGATAAGAAAAACCAAAATTGCCGCTTTCCTACTAGAAGTCTGCAAGCTGTACTAATGCATTTTTTTTGCCAAGAGTTCGCATTTTGGGGTCTAAAGTGAAAAACAAGTATATTTACCGAGAGCCGTAAGGCCCTTGGCTTTAGACATGGAGATATAAGGCTCCATGCCTTTCCGGAGGTATGATATTGACGCCTTATGCTTTACACATTGCTGTCAATCCTGCCTACACAAGCCAAGACTGTTCTGTATGTGGCTACCGCCCTGACGGGCTGGAAGGCCGCACGAAAAAGAAACTGTCTGACCGCTGGCATCATTGCCCGATGTGCAGTGCTTCTTTAGACCGCGACACAAACGCGGCGGTCAACATTCTTGCTTTGGCAACATCT
>JANXNV010000058.1 GCA_025353925.1 Armatimonadota bacterium | reverse complement strand
GCCATCACCTGGGCGGCAGGCCCGATGCTCACGCCGATGAGTAAGAGGGAAGCACCCGCTAGTGCCGCCGCTTTCTTCCCTTCCTCCACCATTCGCAGCCTAATTTTCATCGAGCCTCCTCTTTCCAAAATCACTTCACTTTCAACGATTACTCCAGCAACAAATACCCACCTGAAACGTCTTTCACGCCTCGCCAAAGCCTGAGATAAATTATTTTTCTCTGCTGCCGTGCTTAACCAGCTCAATTCGTGGTTTGGGGGAGTTTCTCTGACAAAAACACTGGGTATCTGTCGTTCAATGGCATTTCTCGGCGGCCAAAAATGTCGATGTTGACGACAAAAACAGGAGAACGTTAAGATGAATACGGTTACAAATACAGTGACGGACTGGTCAGGTTCTTTATGGCACGGGCTGACGGCGGGGCTGGACCGCTTCGCAAACGGGATCCCGACGGTTTTGGGAGCACTGCTTATTCTCATCATTGGCTGGGTGATCGCCGGTGCTCTGGCGGCTTTAATCACTAAATTTGCCCGTGCGGTTCACGTCGACACACTGGCGGATCACGCACGGGTCAACGACTTTCTCGGGCGAGCAGGAACGCGCCTGAAAGCCAGTGATATCGTTGGGGAAGTGGTCAAATGGGTCGTCCGGCTGGTCTTTGTCGAGATGGCTGCCGAGCAGCTTGGCCTGGCGCAGGTCACGGTGCTGGTCAACAGCATTCTTGCCTACATTCCAAAGGTCCTCGTCTCGCTGCTGCTGCTCGGTGTCGGGGCGTTTCTGGGCAACCTGCTGGCGGGAATCGTGCGCGGAGCAGCCTCTGAGGCAGGTATGAGCAATCCGAGTCTGCTGGGCAAGCTGGCTTCGGGTGCGGTGATGGCATTTGCGATTATCGCCGCGGTCAATGAGCTGGGAGTCGCTCCGGTGGTTGTCAACACACTGTACATCGGCTTGGTGGCGGCGATCTCGCTGGCCCTGGGTCTGGCTTTCGGGCTGGGAGGGCGCGAGACAGCGGCCCGCTTGACGGAGCAGTGGGTCGGTCAGGCACAATCGACGGCGGCAAAAGCGCAGTCGGCGGCGACAAACGGAACACAGTCGACAGGCAAAGCAAATGCGGCGCGTTCGTACACGGAAGTGGTGTGAGATTAGGAATATCACATTCTCAAATAACAACAGAGCAGCAACAAGGAGCAAGACGATGTCAAAAACAGTCGTGGGGCTTTTCCCACACACCGAAGATGTTCAGGGCGCACTGCGTGATCTGGAGAGCATTGGGATCGGACGCAGCAGTGTCCAGGTGATAGGCAGCGATGCCCGCAATCAGGTTAGCGGTGCCCTGACTGGCGTCGGAGTGCCGGCAGACGATGCAGGTATCTACGCGGAGGCCGTGCGACGCGGAGGCCGTGCGACGCGGAGGCCGTGCGACGCGGCAGCACGCTAGTCGTCGGAGCTGTCGAGGACAGTCAGGCGGACAAGGCAGTTGCGATCTTGGACCGTTACAACACAGTCGATATCAGCCAGCTCGGCTCGCGGTACCGCGAGACCGGCTACACGGGCTACGATGCGGCCCAGCCTGCTTATACCGAGCCGGACATCACGGCAGAGCGGGACAGGAACAAAGGGATAACGATCCCGATCATTGAAGAGCAGCTGGAAGTCGGCAAGCGCGAAGTCCAGAGCGGCGGGGCACGGGTCCATACGGATGTCATCGAGACTCCGGTGGACGAGACCGTGAACCTGCGCGAAGAACACGTCACGGTTGACCGCCACGCGGTGAACCGACCGGTATCCGGCATGGACACGGCGTTCCAGGAGCAGAATTACGAGATCACGGAAACCAGTGAAGTGCCGGTGATCGCGAAGACGGTCCATGTCGTCGAGGAAGTCGTGATCGGCAAGACGGCGACCGAGCGGGTCGAGACCGTGCATGATACGGTGCGCCGGACGGATGTCGAAGTGGAAGAGCTGAACTTAGACGGCACTCCGAAGAGGCAGTGACGCGGAGACAAGCACAATGCCCGCGCCCGGAAGACATTATCTTCCGGGCGCGTTTTTGGTCAGGAGATTTGTATGTCTGAAGAGGTCCAAGTGATTCCCCTCGCCGAAGAGGTGCTGACGGTCAGCAAGCGGGAGATCGAGACCGGAACGATAAGTTTAAGAAAGACAGTCACCGAACGCACAGAGGTCGTTGACGAACCCTTGATACGAACCGGCGTCGAAGTCAAGCGCGTGGTGATCGATCAATTCGTTGACAGCCCTCCTCCGGTACGCCACGAAAACGGTGTGATGATTATCCCCGTATTGGAAGAAGTTCTGGTGGTCGAGAAGCGGCTCAAGCTAAAAGAAGAAATTCACGTCTCCCAAACTCGCACTGAACATCATGCACCGCAGTCTGTGATACTGCGGACGGAGAGCGTTACCGAAGAGAGAATAGACTTAAAAACCAGCCTCTCCGAGGTTGGAGAGGCTAGATTCTGAATGTCACTGCCCGTAAACCAGCACGACGAACGTACCCGGCAGATAGCTGCGACGCCAGCGCGGCTCGCCGGGAACGGCGGGGGCGGTTTTCGCGGTGACCACGAATACGCGGTGGGTTTTCGTGTCCAGTGCCATCGTGCGGGCACCCGCCTGGGTCGGCACCGTCTGGATGGCGGTGAATTTGTCTGGCGTATCTTCGTGCAGGACAGTCAGAGTCCCATCCTCGCCGTTGGAGCTGAATGCGAGATTAGTCTGCGGGTCAAACCCGGCAGCATCCGGCCCGCCGCCGATAGTCGGAGTGGCCGCGACGGCACCGGTGTCAGCGTTGAGAATGACCATCTTTTGGCCGCCGCAGACCGCAAAGAGGCGACGATTTTTCGCGTCGATCGCCAGACCGGACGGGCCTTCGCCTGAGAGCGGCCAGCGAGATTTGATAGTCAGTGTCTTGCTGTCGATCGCGACGATCTCACTTTTGTCCTCAATATTGTCGTAAAGCATCCCCTTACCGTCCGCCACGGCGAACTCAGGCCGCCCGCCCAGGGGGATCGTGCCGACGACCTTGCCAGTGACGGCATCGATTGCCGTCGAGTCATTACTGCCGCCGTTGAACGTAAACACACGCTTCGAGGCCGCATCGTAGAGAATGGCATCAGGGCGGTTCCCGACCGCCACGGTCCCGACGGTTTTCAGCGTTTTCAAATCGATAATGGAGACCGTGTTGTCCCGGCCATTGCTTGTGAACCCACGGCCCAAAGGCGGCGCGAGGGCAATTCCATGAACGCCGCTCAGGCTGGGGATGTCCCCGATCAGCTTGCCGGTATCGGCGTCCAGCACCTGCATATGCGTGCCCCGGCTGATATAAAACCGCCGGGCCTCCGCATCGACCGTCAGATAGTCCCAGCCGGTATCGCCACCGGGCTTAAATGTTTGCACCAGATGATACGCCACCGGTGCGGCCGAGGCAGCCAGGACCGGAGCAGCGACGAGGCCAAGCGTCAGCGCGGCAAAAGCATATATATGTTTCATAAGAGTATTGTACCCACTTTAGGAAATTTCCCGCAATTCTTCGGGGGTATTGACATTGAAAAGCAGCGGCTCGATCCAGGCCGGAGCTTCGACCATTTCGAAATTCCCCACTTCGATGAGTCCGTGCAGTGACAGTCGGCCCTCCCGCGATCTTTCTTCGATTAGCGGCAGGCAGGGAGGTGTATAAATTGAGAACAGCGGCTCCCACCGGCCTGAGTTAACGACGACCAGCCCATGCTCCCCTCCCCGCTTTAATAGACTCTCCGATTTTAGCCAGCGGATTGCCCCAGACGTGAGACGCGGCAGGTCGCAGGCCAATGCTAATACAGGACCGTTTGCGCGTGTCAGTGCCATATGCAGCCCCCCGAGCGGACCGCGACCGGGCAAAGCATCTTCTGCAAAATCCACCTCTTTCAACGTCCAGTCCAGGGGCCGGGCGCGTCCGATGACCAGCACCGGCAGGCCGGCAGCCTGAGCGGCGGCGGCGATTCGTTCCAGAAGTGGCAGACCATCGATTTCCAAACGCGCTTTGTCCCGGCCCATCCGAACACTTTTTCCACCGGCGAGAATTGCGGATGTCAGCATCATAGCACTCTTAAAGACCCTCTTTCGCGAAACAAAATGGAAACATTCGGCAGGTATTCTTAAAGCGTAAGAATTTCTGCACCGACGCAGTCCCCTATCCCCACACCGTATCGTGGCTCCTCCCGGCAATGCTGCCTTTTTAGCTGAAATCTCCCGAGAGATTTTCTGATTAAGCGAGCATTACTTATGAGTCACACGGATTCCGAGACCAGCACGATCACGACCGAGACACGTCAGCAGCAACTCCTGCGGACCGGTCAGGCCAAGCCGCATTACCTGCAGGGAGTATACCCGTTCGCCGGACGTGGTTTTTTCGACCTGGCCCCGCTGAATGATGCCTTGTGCTACGAAGTTCCCTCCGGCAAGACCGCTGGGGTGATCTACTTCCGTGCGGGCAATCTCTCGGATGACCTGCTGTATTTAGCCCTATCGCTGGACGGTCGCCCGATCCGCTACTTCCCCGTCGGCCCGAAAGCCGATTTCCATGTTCATTTGTCCATCGTGGAATCCTACCCCGCCGGATCACGGATCGAAGTCCGCCTGGCCGCCCCGCGTGGCCTGACCGGTACAGTCGTCGTGGATATTGGAATTTTGGAAGAATGTCTATGACTCCCACGCACTGCCCGTACTGCGCTCTGCAATGCGGTATGAATCTGGCGGAGGAGGCCGGGGGTCGGCTCACCGTAGAGGCACGCCCGGACTTTCCGACTAACAAGGGCGGTCTGTGTCAAAAGGGCTGGACGGCGGCGGATCTCCTCTCGCACCCGGACCGATTACTGACACCGCTGGTGCGCGGCTCAAAGGACAGCACCCTGCGCCCTGCCACCTGGGACGCAGCCCTAGACCGGGTGACGGCGGCTATCCAGGCATCGCAGGCGACTTATGGACTCGACTCGGTCGGCATTTTCGGCGGAGGCGGGCTGACCAACGAAAAAGCCTACTGGCTGGGCAAGTTCGCCCGAGTTGCCCTGCGGACACCGCACATCGATTACAATGGCCGCTTCTGCATGGCATCGGAGGCAGCGGCAGGGCTGAAGGCATTCGGCATAGATCGCGGCCTGCCATTTCCACTGGAAGATATTCCCGGAGCGGAGGCTATTCTACTCATCGGCGGCAACCCCGCCGAGACCATGCCGCCGATCATGCAGTATTTCGAGCGGCAGCGCGAAAACGGCGGGGCTTTGATCGTTGCCGACCCGCGCCGGACTGCAACCGCCGAGATTGCCACGCTGCACCTGCAACTTTCGCCGGGAACGGACCTGGCCCTCGCGAACGGCCTGCTGCATGTCGCCGCCGCCGACGGCCTGCTGGACCAGGAGTTTATCGCCTCGCGCACTACCGGCTGGGAGAGTGTCCGGCGCATCATCGCCAGCTTCTGGCCGGACCGGGTGGAGCGGATCACCGGAGTTCCTTCGACCCAGATCATCAAGGCGGCGCACCTGCTGGGCGAAGCGGGCACGGCCATGGCCCTGACCGCTCGCGGGGCCGGTCAGCAGTCCAAAGGCACGGACAACACGCTGGCGTTTATCAATTTGATGCTGGCGCTCGGCAAGGCGGGAAAGCCGCACTGCGGCTACGGCTGTATCACAGGCCAGGGCAACGGTCAGGGGGGCCGCGAACACGGGCAGAAGGCCGACCAGCTGCCCGGCTACCGAAAGATCGACAACCCCGCCCACCGGGCGCATATCGCCGGGGTCTGGGGGGTGGAGGAAAGCACTCTGCCGGGCGTGGGCCGCTCCGCTTACGAGCTTTTGGAGTCACTGGGGCAGGAGAACGGAGTCCGGGCGTTGATGGTCATGGCCTCGAATCTCGCCGTTTCCGCTCCCAGGGCTTTGCACGTGCAGGAGCAGCTGCGGTCGCTGGACTTTCTGTGCGTCTCGGACATTTTTTTGTCCGAAACGGCGAAGCTGGCCGATGTCGTGCTGCCTATCGCGCAGTGGGCGGAAGAGGACGGCACGATGACCAACCTCGAAGGACGCGTGATCCGGCGGCAGGCCGCCAAATCGCGGCCGGGCGAAGTCTGGACCGACGCGATGATCGTCACCGCCCTGGCGGAGCGTCTTGGGGCGGGCCGTTATTTCCCGACGGCGGAACCGGCCCAAATATTCGAAGAGCTGCGGCTTGCCAGTGCGGGCGGGGCCGCTGACTATTCGGGGATCACGTATGAGCGCATCGCAGCGGAAAACGGGGTCTTTTGGCCCTGTCCGTCGGAGACGCATCCGGGAACCCCCCGCTTGTTTCTCGACAAATTCGCGCATGAGGACGGACGGGCGAAGTTCCATGCTGTGCACCACCGAACAGCGGCGGAGGAACCCGATGACGATTTCCCGCTGTACCTCACCACGGGCCGGGTGATGGCCCAGTACCAATCGGGGACACAGACCCGGCGCATCGATGCCCTGCTGAAGATCGCCCCGGAACCGTTCGCCGAGATCCATCCGGCCCTGGCCCAGCGGTTCGGGATTGCCGACAACGACGCCATCGTCCTAACCACCCGGCGCGGGGAAGCCCGAATGAAAGCGCGGCTGACCCCGACGATCCGCCAGGATACCATCTTCGCGCCGTTCCACTGGGGCGGCGAGGCATGCGCCAACAATTTGACCAACCCGGCCCTGGACCCGACTTCGAAGATGCCGGAGTTCAAGGTCTGTGCCGTGCGTATCGAACGCGCCTAAGTTTTTACGCTCTCACGCTTTCTCTGTAACGCAGTGCCGCGTCTTCCTTTCAAGTTAAGCCATCGCCCTTTTTCTCGCTTCGCGGTCTTTTTGAAAGGAGACATCCGATGAAGTTAAGTGACTTGAAAACCAGTGGTCACGCGCCTTCCCTCTTCAGCGCGTTTCTGCATTTCGACATCTCGTTTATGGTCTGGGTGATTTTGGGTGCTTTGATGCCCTTTATCGCCACTGATCCGGCACTGACGGGAGCCAACCTGAAGATCACACCCTCGGCCATGATCTCCAAGCTGACCCCTTACACGCTGATCGTCAAAGGCCCCGATGCCGCCAAGCATGAGCCGAAAACGACCAGTCACTTGCTGATCAAGCCCGGCGACCCGGGCACTGCGACAAAAAACAGCGTCAAGCCTGCCGAGAAGTACCTTCTGGACAGCACCAGCCCGGCCACGATCGCGGCCTCCCTGGCGAATATCAATGCCAAATCCAAACTGATCCAGGTCGCCTCGGCGGCAACTGCTCATGGGGTGCCGAACGAGAATGTCCTTGCGCTCAAACCGATGGCAGCCCTGCAAAAAGCGGGCAAAGCGTTCCAGCCGCTCGCAAACGGGTATCCGACCGGGGTCAAGCTTTCTCTGGTCGGTCTGCCCCTGCTGGCCGCCGGGTTCTGGCGCATCCTGCTCGGCGTCCTGGGTGATCGCTTCCGCTCCAAGCGGGTCGGCATGGCTTCCATGCTCTGTACGCTGCTGCCGCTGATCGTCGGCTGGCAGTATGCCACGGAGTACAATTCACTGATTTTCGTCGGCTTCTTCCTCGGCCTTGCCGGAGCGTCCTTTGCCGTGTCGCTGCCCCTAGCCTCGCGCTGGTATCCGCCGCACATGCAGGGCCTTGCCATGGGCATCGCCGGAGCAGGAAATTCTGGGACGGTCCTGGCGACTTTGTTCGCACCACTGCTGGCGAAAGCCTTCGGGTGGCACGCGGTCTTCGGACTGCTCATGATCCCCGTCGCGCTGACATTCATCGTCTTCAGCCTGCTGGCAAAAGACGCCCCCGGCCATGTCAAGCCCGCTGGAACTGGGGCCTATATCACCGCCCTCGCTAAGCCGGACACTCTCTGGTTCTGCCTGCTTTACTTTGTGACCTTCGGCGGCTTTGTCGGCCTGTCGAGCTTCCTGAACACGTTCTTCGTGGACCAGTTCGATTACGCTAAAGCGACTGTCGGGGCGGCGACGGCGATCTTTATCATCGCCGGGTCACTGGTGCGCCCGATCGGCGGCGCACTGGCAGACAAGCTGGGCGGTATCCGTATGCTGACCCTGCTGTATGCCACGGTGATTTTCATGGCGATCGGGGTCGGCCTCTTGATGACGGTGAGTCAGGCGGCAACCTTCGTCTGCCTCTTCGTGCTCATGGCCTGCCTGGGCATGGGCAACGGCTCGGTGTTCCAGATGGTTCCTCAGCGGTTTGGGAAAGAAATCGGCGTGATGACCGGTATCGTCGGCGCAGCAGGGGGTGTCGGCGGGTACTATTTAAACGCCACTTTGGGGCATCTCAAAGATGCAACGGCGACCTATGCCTCCGGCTTTTATGCGTTCGCCGGGATTGCCCTGGTGGCGTTCTTGGTCCTCCGGGCCGTCGCTCCCGGCTGGCAGCGGACCTGGCTCGGCGAGGGCGGCGTGGCGCAGGCGAGTGAACCGACCCGTGAGCGTGTCCTGGTCGGGTCAGGCGGGTCGGAGATGGAACCGGCGTAAGAGACCTAACCCCGCCGCTCCGCGTCGACCCTTCCCTAAGAAGGAAGGGTTAAGACTAAGTCAAGAGAGCGTCGCCAAATCTGATTCTGACTCCTGCAACGAGCAACACAGACCGAGCAAGCAATCACTGAGATGACAGCTGAGATCAAGAGGCTAGACAATACGAAGCGGAATCTTACACTGTCGCTGGGTGCCGGTGATAGGAGACCTCGCACAGAAGGCTCTTCGAAACCTAACCCCG
>JANXNV010000023.1 GCA_025353925.1 Armatimonadota bacterium | reverse complement strand
TAGTTCCGCAGACGCGGCTTGATCAGTGACGTATCCACGTCTTCGTAGGACAGCTTCGGGCCGTCGGCGGACCACTCGGCAATCGTGGACTTCAGGAAGCGGGCGTCGTCACGCTTCGGGAAGTCCGGCTTGTAATGTGCCCCGCGCGATTCGTCTCGGGCCAGTGCTCCCAGAGTGACCGCCCGTGACAGGTGCAGCATATTCTTGAGCTGCCGCGTGAACGGGATCAACTGATTTGTCCAGCTTGAATTGTCAGCGATCGAGACCCGCTCGACACGCTCCTGCAGCTCCTGGATTTTAGCGTCGGTCGCCTTCAGGCGGTCGTTGTAACGAACCACCGTCACGTTGGCCGTCATCACATCCCCAAGCTCCTCATGAAGCTTGTAAGGATTCTCCGTCCCGACCGAAGCTGCCAGCTTCTCATACTGCTCCTGGCGCGTCTTCTTCTCGCGCTCAAACAGCGAGGCGGGCAGATCATCGGCACTCTTCGGCAAATGCTTGACATACGCTGCGACGCCCGGCCCGGTCATCTGACCGGCGGTTAGGCAGGAGAGCAGCGAATTTGCCCCTAGTCGGTTCGCACCATGGTACTGGTACTCGCACTCGCCAACCGCGTACAGGCCCATGATATTGGTCATCTGGTTTCGCGGGTCGCCGACTACGAGGCCGCCCGACGTGTTATCCTTCACAAAATCGACCCACAGGCCGCCCATGGAGTAATGCACGGCGGGGAAGATGCGCATCGGTGTCGTGCGCGGATCTTCGCCGATAAACTTTTCGTAAATCTCCAAAATACCGCCCAGCTTGATATCGATCTGCTTCTTGTCAAGGTGCGTCAAGTCGAGATAGACCTGGTTTTCGCCGAAAACGCCCATTTTTTCATCGACGCACATCGCGAAGATCTCGCGGGTCGCAATGTCTCGGGGGACCAAATTGCCGTACGCCGGGTACTTTTCTTCCAGGAAATAAAACCGCTCCGCCTCGGGAATAGCTTCGCCGCGCCGCTTGTCTCCGGGGGTACGAGGAACCCAAACTCGCCCACCTTCGCCGCGAGCCGACTCGGACATCAGCCGCAGCTTATCCATGCCGGGAATGGCTGTCGGATGCACCTGGATAAACTCGCCGTTCGCATACTTCGCTCCCTGCTGATAAACCGCCGAGGCAGCCGTGCCCGTGTTCATCACGGAGTTTGTCGAGCGGTTGTAGATGATTCCCGGCCCGCCGGTCGCGAGCACCACAGCGTCGGCCCGGAACTCCTGGATCGTCATCGTCCGCAGGTCCTGGGCAATAATCCCCTTGCAGACCCCGTCGTCGTCCTTGACAACTCCGAGGAACTCCCAGAACTCATGTTTGACGACTTTGCCTTCGACTTCGTGCCGGCGCGTCTGCTCATCCAGCGCGTACAGGAGCTGCTGCCCGGTTGTTGCTCCGGCGTACGCAGTCCGGTGATACTGCGTCCCGCCAAAGCGGCGGAAGTCCAGCAGGCCTTCGCCGGTCCGGTTGAACATGACGCCCATCCGGTCCAGCAAGTTGATAATGCCGGGCGCATGGTCGCACATATGCTTGACCGGGGACTGGTTCGCCAAAAAGTCTCCGCCGTAAATGGTGTCATCCAAATGCTCGTAGGGCGAATCGCCTTCGCCTTTCGTGTTGACCGCGCCGTTAATGCCTCCCTGCGCACAGACTGAATGGCTGCGTTTGACGGGAACGAACGAAAACAAATCCACCGGCACCCCCGCCTCAGCGATCTGAATCGTCGTCATCAGCCCGGCGAGGCCGCCGCCAACGACAATCACCTTCGGCTTCGTATTGCTTGCAACTGTGACCATTATGTTATCTTTCTAATAATTACTAAAGAGCGTCTTCAAAGTCAATCTGGTCATAAATCTCCGCGAGGGCCACAATCACGCCCAGTGAAGAAAGCGTCACGGAATTCGTCAAACCACTCACCGCCGTATAGTCCCAGTGGCCGTTTTCACCCCGCTCAAATAGCTCTACACGCGGTTCCGACTGGTTAACGAGCAGATAAGACCGAAGCGATTTGATCTGCTGGTAACGGATAAATTTCTCACCACGATCCTTCGTTTCCGTGCTGGGAGAAAGTACCTCTACGACCGCGATCGGATTCGTGATCGTTGTCCTGCTAGTATCGCGAAATGTACCTGGGCCGCAAACCACCGACAAATCGGGATAAAAGTACGCGCCAGCTGCCCAGACTTTTAAGTCCGAGGAGAAAACGCGGCACCCACTGCCCTTCAAAGCAGTTACCAATTCTGCCCCAATGCTCATCGGTATAGATGCATGAGATGCCGTGCCCCCGGACATAGCTTCGATTCTGCCGTCGATAAACTCAGACTTTTCGACAGCCGCCTCTTCCCACCCGAGATATTCGGCTTCCGTGTAAACGTCCTTTTGGACATAGTGCCGGGCGAGAGCCATAGCAAAGGATCCTCCTAGTGAACCATCACAGCCACCGCCGGGGACTGTGTGACCGTGCCGCGCAGCCCATCAGCCCGCAGGTGGGCGATGCTCCACAAACCCATGCCGGTGAACACGAAGAACAAGGCCCAACAGCCGTACTGGTTCAGACGCTGCGAACGGGCCGAGATCGTCAGCCCCCAGCGAATACAAAAGTTCCAAAAGCCGTTGGTGAAGTGGAAGACCACGGCAATGATCCCAACCACCTGGATCCAGAAATGCACTGGGTCGGCCATCTGCGCCGACATCGCGCTGTAGCTGATCGCCTGCTCCGGATTTGGATTGCCCTGCCAGAGCAGGAAATATTTCTGCAGACTGGTGTTCCAAACGTGGAACCCGATGTAGAAAAACGCGATGATGCCGCTGACACGCTGCATGAAATACATCCAGTTGCGTCCGTAGCTGTAGCGGCCTAGGTTTGATTGACCGTAAGCCGTGATCCAAATGCCGTAAATCGAATGATACAGAATTGGGATATAAATCAGCAGCACTTCCAGAACCGCGACGAACGGCAGCCCGCCATAAACTTTGATAACCGTATTGTATGCCCCTGCCCCGCGCAGAGCATAAGAGTTCGCGATCAGGTGCTGAACCAGAAAAAACCCGATCGGAAAAATCCCTGAAGCGGAGTGCAGCCGATGCCATAAATACGGGTCGTGCAAACGCCCCTTTGCCTGTGTCACTGCCATGCCGTTAATTACCCATCTTCTAATACTGTGCTAATTATACCCAAGTGTCATTACAATGTAAAATGAATTGTTTTACCGGGTATGATAAGAATAACTTATCATGCACTTAAATCTCGACAGCCTGCAAATGTTTACCGATCTGGTCGAAACCGGCAGCTTTTCGCGGACCGCAGAGAAGAACTTCGTTTCGCAGTCCGCCGTGAGCCAGCGGATACGCACGCTGGAGCAGGAATACGGGGAAACTCTGCTGGAACGCGGCCAGGGGCGCGGGAAAGTTACTACGACCGCTGCGGGAGACACACTCTATCTGGGGGCGAAGCCCTTACTTCAGAGTGCAGTGCAGCTGGATGCCCAGATGCGGCAGCTCTCGGATGAAATCGCTGGGACGGTGCGCGTCGCGACTGTCTACTCCGTCGGGCTTCATGCCCTGCCGCCGCGACTGAAGCCTTTCCTTGCAGCCCATCCGCGTATCGCGATCCACCTGGAATACGAGCGCACGGAAAAAGTCTATGAGGATGTCGCGTCTGGGGCACTCGATGTCGGGATCGTCGCTTGTCCGACGCCCCGGCGCGGCCTCGAGGTTATGCCGTTTGCGGATGAGCCGATGGTTTTGATCATGGCCCCCGAGCATCCGTTGGCCACGCAGCAGACAATCTCTCTCAAACAGCTCGACGGCCAGCCGTTCATCGGCTTCGCCGACCATATTCCCACTCGGAGGCTACTGGATGAGCATTTGAAAGGAGCCGGCAGCCGGGTAAAGATAATCGCCACGTTCGATAACATCGAGACCATCAAAAATCTGGTGGAGATCGGCAGCGGAGTTAGTATTCTGCCCGCAGATACCGTGCGACAGGAAGAGCGGGACGGCTTACTGGTCGTTCGGCAGCTATCGCCCAGAGAAGCGTTCAAGCGTCCGACCGGCCTCTTAGTCAAATCGACACAAACGCGCCGTGCTGCGGTGAGTGCCTTCGTGGAAGCGATGCGCCAGAAGTAGGGGCGGGGCTTGCCCCCGCCCTCTTGACTGCCCCCGCCCTCTCGCTTATCCCTCTACTGTAAGACACTGTCACATCCCCAAAGCCAACTTCACCAGCCCCGGAATATCCGCCGTCGTCTCGGCAACACGGACGCCTGCCGCCCTGAGCGCGTCGACTTTCGCCTGTGGGCTGCCCGAAGTGCCTGAGATAATCGCCCCGGCGTGGCCCATGCGCTTTCCGGGAGGAGCGGTAAGACCCGCGATGAAACCGATCACCGGCTTTGTCATCGTCTTGATATACTCGGCGGCGATCTCTTCATCGGAGCCGCCAACTTCGCCGCACATCACGATCACTTTCGTTTCCGGGTCGGCTTCGAAGAGTGGGAGAACGTCGATAAAGCGCGTTCCGGGCATCGGGTCGCCGCCGACCCCGACACAGGTCGTCTGGCCCAGGCCGGCACGGGTCAGCGCATCCACCGATTCGTAGGTAAGAGTGCCGGAGCGGGACACGATCCCCACAGGACCAGGGATAAACATGTTCGCCGGGATGATGCCGATCTTGCAGCCATTGACTGTCAGGATACCGGGGCAGTTCGGCCCGAGCAGCCGCGACTTGGAGAACTTGACGACGTTCACCGCGCGAATCTCATCCTCGATGGGAATTCCCTCGGTGATGCAGACGATAAAGTCAATTCCTGCATCGACCGCTTCCAGAATTCCGTCTGCTGCCCCGCGTGCAGGCACGAAGATACAGGTGGCATCCGCTCCGGTCGCGTCCTTTGCCTGCCGTACGGTGTCGAAAACAGGCACGCCCTGCACGGTCATACCGCCCTTACCGGGGGTGACGCCGCCGACGACCTTTGTACCGTAGGCGATCATCTGGGCGGCGTGAAATTCGCCCTCGCGGCCTGTGATACCCTGCACAATGACCTTGGTGTTTTTATCTACTAAAATACTCATATTGTAAAAATCAGGCTCCCAATTAGTTCGAACTGAAGTTCGGAGGCGGCGGCCAGCTTCCCGGGACCTGGGGCGGTGGCTGGGCGGCAGGCAATTCGGTGAAAAACTGCTGCAGCACTTCCGGCGTTACATTTTTACCGCCGCCCAGGTTCTGTATCAGTGCCATCGGCGTGTAGATCAGTCCCCAGGGGAATCCCCACCAGCCGACGGCGAGTGAGAGAAAGGTCCAGGGAAGACCCTTGACGACTGCATTTTCCCCGGCCCGAACAAAATAAATATCCGTACTCCGGCGGAAAGTCATTACGACAATCGAAAAGCAGTAAGAGTACAGAACGAACTTACCACCGCGTGCCACTTCGTTCTGGACTTGCTCCGGGGACATCCCCTCAATACCGACTATTTTCAAGTGTTTTTTGCTCCACTTTCGCGTTAGGCTTTACGGCGCTTGAAATAAAACACGGTGACGGGCACATTCTCATCCTCTTCACCCTCTTCGGCTTCATCGTTCGCCCGAACATCCGCCACCGCATTGACCAGCTCCCAGCCTTCAGAGCCATGCGTGTTCAGCGTCTCTTCATCGGTCTCATCATCGGCATCACTGACAAAAATCTTGTACTCAAATAAGTCGGCCATCATGTTCTCCCTGTCATGTCTTTTCTTAGAAAATCTTATTTACTGCGCTAAGAGATAGTACCCAATAAATTTCGCGGTGTCTACCAGTGCCTCCGTGTGCGTGCGCTCATACCCGTGCGAGGCATCCACCCCTGGGCCGATCAATGCCACCCGAACATCCGCCCCGGCTGTCCATAACGCCTCACCGTCGGAGCCGTAATAGGGGTATATATCAGGCCGCAGATCTACTCTGCTCTCTTTTGCCAGCCGCTTCAATTTGCGGCTGAAGTCTTGGTGGTACGGCCCTCCGCTGTCTTTGACGCACAGGGAGCAGTGGTACTCATCGGAGGCCTGCCCCTCCCCGATTGCCGCCATGTCTACTGTCAGCAGCTCCGCAAGATCGGCAGGGAAGCCACCCGCCGCCCCATGCCCCACTTCCTCATAGTTGCTGAAAAACAGCGTCGTGCGCTGTGCCGGGATCTCCCCACTGCCCAGCAAAGCCTTTACGGCCGTCATCACACAGGCGACCGCCGCTTTGTCGTCGAGGTGGCGGCTGCGGATGAATCCGTTCGTGACTTCAACACGCGGATCGAGATAAACAAAATCGCCGACCACAATCCCCAGGGCAAGAGTCTCGGCCGCACTGCTCGTCCGGGCATCGATCCGCACTTCAAGTGTCGCCGCACTGCGCTTCATCTCTCCAACTTCCGCCGAAAACACATGGGATGAGGCTTTGACCAGCTGCACCGAGCCGCGAAAGGTCCCCTGCTCCTCCGTTGCGATCGTGACCCCTTCGCCCTCGATGACGTTCCATGCATAACCGCCGATCTGCGTCAGAGCCAGCCGCCCGTTGGATTTGATTTCTTTGACCATCGCCCCCAGCGTATCCACATGTGCCGTCACCGCCCGCGGCTCCGTCTCAGACTTCCCGGCCAGAGTCGCCACCAGTGCTCCTTTAACTGTCCTCCGCGTTTCTACCCCCAATTCGCGCAGCGCGGCCTCAACGTAAGCGATCCCGCGCTCCGTATCCCCCGTCGGACTGGGGGTGTTCAGCAGGCCCACGAGGAATTTCGTCAGATAATCCGGGTCAATTGTCACTCCAAAATGCCTTTCAGATCCAGCACAAATTCGGGCAGAACAGATTCACCCGAGACCGACGATGGGTCATCTACAATCTCCACATCATGGCCGGGCCGATAAATTTCCACTCGTCGGCTGATCGGATCAATCAGCCAGCCGAGCTTAGCCCCGGAGGTCATATACTCACGCATCTTTTTTTGCACAGTGCTTAAACGGTCACTTTTCGATCTCAGTTCAGCGACAAAGTCTGGGCAAAGCGGGGCGATCCCTTCCTGCTCATCCTCAGAGAGTGAGTTCCATCTTGATGCCTCCACCCAGCAGGCGTCAGGAGAACGGATCGCTCCATTTGGAAGCCTGAAAAGCGTTGAAGAGTCGAACGTCTCTCCTATTCCTGCTGCCGCGCTCCAATACTCAAGCCGGGCAGACAATTTCACGTTACGCCTTCCCGTTTTAGTCATAGTCGGCGGCATAATGATTAGCTCTCCCTCGCTTGTCAGCTCTATCCTTAAATCTCGGGACTCCTCCATGAAAGCGAGGAAGTAATCCAGGGTGTAGGGCTCGGCTTCCTCCACTCCTCCGCTGATTACTGCCGTTGTGTCTTTGTGAACACCCCGGGTGCGCTCTGCTTCCAAAACCGCCATCGTGCCACCTCAATTCCCGCCGAATTATTTCGCGTACGCCAGCTCAACGATCTTTGCCGCCGCCTCCTGCATCGTCTCGGCGGGAATCAGATTCGTCGTTTTCAGCAGCTCTGCACCCTCCGCCGCCCGCGTTCCCGCAAGGCGGATCACGATCGGGACCTTGACATTGAGCGTCTTGACACCTTCAATGATGCCCTTCGCCACTTCATCGCCGCGCGTGATGCCGCCGAAGATATTAAACAGCACGCCTTTGACGTTCGGGTCCATCAGGATGATCTCTAAGCTGTTAGTTACCGCCTCGGCCTTCGCGCCGCCGCCGATGTCCAGGAAGTCCGCCGGATTGCCGCCCGCCCGCTTGACTTCGTCCATCGTCGTCATCACCAGGCCCGCCCCGTTGCCGATAATTCCGATGTCGCCGCCTTCGAGCCGAACGTACTGAATCCCGCGCCGATGCGCCTCCGCTTCCAGTGGATCCGTCTCCGATTCGTCTTTGAATGCCGTAAACTCGGGATGACGGAACAAAGCATTCTCATCAATATCCCATTTGGCATCCCCAGCGATGATTTCTCCGGATTTTGTCACCACCAGCGGGTTAATCTCCGCCAGAGTCGCATCCGTCCCAACATACGCCGCGTACAACGCCTTCAGCACGGGAATCATCTTGCCGATCAGCGACTTGTCCATCCCGGCCTCAAACAGCACCTGGCGGCAGGCGAAGTCCTGCAGACCCAGCAGCGGATCGATCAGCAGCTTCGCAATATCCGCCGGATTGTTGTGCGCGACTTCCTCGATGTCCATGCCGCCCTGCATCGAAAGGATCAGCACGTCCCGCTGCCGCACCCGGTCCTGGGTCACGGCGAGATAAATCTCTTTGTCAATATCTACCGCCTCTTCAACGAGCAGACGGTTGATCTTGATATCCGCCCCGGCCTGGGCAAAGAATAGCGTCTTGCCCAGAAGATCCTTGCCAATCGCTTCCGCCGCATTGGCATCATCCGCCAGCTTGACCGCCCCGGCCTTCCCACGCCCGCCGCTATGCACCTGCCCCTTGATGACGACCCGCTTGCCGAGTGTCTTCGCGACCTCGCGCACTTCATCCGGGTTCGAGGCCACCTGCCCGGCAGGAACAACAACCCCATACTGCTTCAATAACTGCTTCGCTTGATATTCGTGAATTTTCAATTCGTGTACTCCTATTATTTACGATGGCAACGCTGAAACTTATTTCCGATGCCACACGGACATGCATTGCTTACTCCGCCCCTAACGCATCTGTGGCGTGGTGTGAATACATGAATCTCCTGCATTTTATACTTTCTTGGGATTATGTCCATACCCAGGGATGCTTGGAACTATTCTCTGTCAACCAATATTGGGATGAAACCCAAACGCCTTGAGTGCGCGACGCAAATTGACAACGCTGAGACGATTCAGATGGAGACGCTCAATTGTCGCCCGACCCGTCGGAGAAACACCGAGTACTATCAAGCCACTCGTATTCCACAGAAAATGTTTGTCCCAGTCTTCTCGGCGTGGATGAAAGAGGGTTGCTCGCGCCCCGGTCGCTGGATCAATTGCTTCGATTGCAGCAAGTTTGTGGCCGTTACATCCTTGACAAGACCACGCCAAGTTTTCGATAGTATCTAGTCCGCCACTTGCACGTGGAATGATATGGTCGACCGCATAGGGACTGGAAGAGAAGTCAGAAGGGCAGCGGCAGTATTCGCAAAGGCTCACCGCACGATCGGCAACTAACTGTCTGATGTCCGCAGGAGTTGGCATCTAGTCGAACGCTGCCGGCCGCAGCCCGAGTTCTGTCATGAGTGCCTGAATTGTGATTCTACGCCGTTTCGCGAGTTCAGCAAGAAAGGGCAAACGCTCCGCATCACGATCTTCAGTTTGAGTCGTATGCTCGATAAGCTCTTGTTGCTCCTGCAACGATAGCATTCCCGCAGTCTGCTTGGCGACAAGCACTCGGAAGCGATTCCAAAAAGCTTCGGGGAAACTGCACTGGTTGATTCGTTCCATCAGTTCCGCCTCAGTGATTGATCGAGCCGGGTCAAGTTGATGCAGACGAGCTTCGGCAGCTTCGCGCAGATAGGCAGAAACGTCCATGCCTTCTAAGCGTGCAGCCTCGCGCACCTTTGATTCGATTTCCGGCGTCAAATTTAGCACAATCGACATCTCGGGACCCCTTTCTCGCTACTCTATCATACCCTACAGTATTCGTTCCGTCAGGTACCGCCCGATAACTCCCCGCCCTCATCCAGCTCCACCGGTATATCCTCCGGGGCCAAAGTCACAATTTTGCTGTCCTGCCAGACTACCATGGACTGCCCCTTCCGCTTGTGTTCGCGCAGGATATCGCGCACAGCTTCCTTTGCGAGTGTATCGATACGGGCATCATCGCTGAATACGGTCTCAAGGGTTTCGGCGTTGCCATTCCTGCTAATTGTCTTCATCACGCACCTCTTTGCGAACCTGGTTCCATATTTCCAGTTGCAGGACACTACCTGTGCCACCAGCGAGGCTCCCGACACCCCGGAATTGTCATAAAGACACCAGCTATCAACCAGCGGCAAGTACACATCGAAAATCGAGCGCAGACCTACCTGGTACCGGCGGCGAATAGTCGCTTCCGGTATATCATGGCCACCGCTTCGAACTCGAGCCGCGACACGCTGGACGGCGAGGTCGTCACTCAAACGAAGATAAGCGTGACGCGGTAGCCCGCATTCTGCCATTCTGGAATACGCACGGCCAATGTGCGATTCGCGAGATTCGACTCAATCGCAAAACTGCTCTGCGACTCAAATGCCTTGCTTAAGAGCAATGTCATCGCATTTAGGGACAATACTCCTGGAGGCACAAATCGAGTCGCAAGTGTTGACTTTCCTGCCCCATTCGGCCCGGCGAGGATGACGATTTGCGGCATTGGGTCAGCTCAGCTCTCCTCCGAGTACTTCTCTTTCAGCCCGGCGACCACCGAGGGATCGGCAAGGGTCGATGTGTCCCCTAAAGCGCGGCCCTCGGCAATATCGCGGAGGAGGCGGCGCATGATTTTACCGCTGCGGGTTTTCGGAAGCTCGGCGGAGAACAAAATATCATCTGGGCGGGAGATCGCGCCGATCTTTTTCGCGACATGGTCCTTGAGCTGACCTGCCAGCTCTGATGTGTGCCCTACCCCATCCTTCAGCGTCACGAACGCCGCGATGGCCTGACCCTTGATCTCGTGGGTGCGACCGATCACAGCGGCCTCCGCCACAGCCGGGTGGTCCACGAGTGCCGACTCGACTTCCATGGTGCTGATATTGTGCCCTGCCACCAGCATAATATCATCTACGCGGCCCAGAAGCCAGTAATCGCCTTCCTCGTCGCGCCGTGCCCCGTCGCCGGGGAAGTAGTAACCCTTGTCGGCAAACTTGCTCCAGTAAACACTTTTGTAGCGCTCATCGTCGCGCCAGAGCGTGCGCAGCATGGACGGCCAGGGCTGAGTCAGCACAAGGATCCCCGTCTGGTCCGTGCCGTGCGGCAAGGGGTTCCCGGCCTCATCCACCACTTCAGCGGCAATTCCGGGGAACGGGCGAGACGCACTCGCGGGCTTGGTCGCGGAGAGGCCCGGCAAAGGGGAAATCATGATCGCACCGGTTTCCGTCTGCCACCAGGTGTCAACGATCGGGCATTTCCCGCCGCCAATGTGCGTGTTGTACCACAGCCACGCCTCCGGATTGATCGGCTCACCCACAGATCCGAGCAGGCGGAGTGTAGACAAATCGTGCTTTGCCGGCCACTCCGTACCCCATTTCATAAAGGCCCGAATCGCGGTCGGCGCGGTATACATGATCGTCACACCGTACTTTTCAATGAGCGACCAGAAGCGGTCCCGCTGCGGCCAGTCGGGTGCCCCTTCGTAGAGAAAGACCGTCGCGCCATTTGCCAGCGGGCCATACACGACATACGAGTGGCCGGTCACCCAGCCGACATCGGCGGTGCACCAGTAAACGTCGCTGTCTTTGATGTCGAAGATATATTTCGTTGTCGCCGCCACGCCCGTAAGGTAGCCGCCTGACGTGTGCAGAATGCCCTTCGGTTTACCCGTCGAGCCGGAGGTATACAATATATAAAGCGGGTCCTCGGCGTCCATCGGGAGTGCTTCATGCTTGATGTCGGCTTCTTCCATCAGCCGGTGCCACCAGAAATCCCGGCCCTGCTTCATGTGAACGTGCTTGGCATCATCGGTGCGATTGACCACGATCACTTTCTCAATTGTCGTTTCGCCCTCAAGCGCGGCATCCGCCGTATCTTTCAGCGTCACCTTGTTGCCGCGCCGCCAGCCGCCGTCCGCCGTGATCAGCAGTTTGCTCTGGCTGTCACTAATACGCTCTCGAAGCGAGTCCGCCGAAAAGCCGCCGAAGACTACCGTATGTACCGCCCCGATCCGGGCGCAGGCCAGCATGGAAATCACCGCCTCGGGGGCCGTCGGCAGGTAAATCGTCACCCGATCGCCCTTGACAATATTCAAGCTCAGAAGCACGTTCGAGAGCTTGCAGACTTCCCGGTGCAGGTCCCAATAGGTGAGAACGCGCGTATCACCGGGTTCCCCCTCGAATATCAGAGCCGCTTTATTGCGCCGTGCTCCGGTCAGATGCCGGTCCAGGCAGTTTGCGGCGACATTGAGCTGACCGCCGACAAACCATTTCGCGTGTGGCGGGTTCCACTCACAGACCGTATCCCAGGGCTTTGTCCAGTCCAGCAGCGTCTGGGCCTGGTTGGCCCACCACGCCTGCGGGTCTGCGGCAGCCTCAGCGTAAACGCTCTGATCGTTGATGTTGGCCTGTGCCGAAAAATCGGCGGTCGGCGAGAAAGTCTTCTGTGTGTCTGCCACGCTGCAAAGTCTCCTTGATATCAGTGATCTTAGATTTACCGAAAGATCTTAGCAATTGGTAACGTGAACGCCGGGAGAATATCGGCCCCATCCAGCGTGTCATCGATTCCCAGGGTAATCGGCGAGAGGCCGCGCTGGTGGACTGTCAGCACTTGCGCCTCCGGGTCCAGCTCCCAGACCAGCCGTACCCCAGCCTCCAGCCACCGCTCCACTTTCTCGGCCACCTCGCGTTTCGTATCGTTCGGCGAGCGAGTTTCGAGAACGATGTCGGGCACCACGGGCACGTAGCCTTTGGTGATCGCGCCTGGAAGCCGCTCTTTGAGGATAAACGCAAAGTCCGGAGCCAGCACCGTGTCCGGATTGCGGCGAATTAGGAATCCGGTCTCAGCGGCAAAAGTCTCCCCCAGGTCCTGATCGATCACAATCCGCGTCGCGTAAAAAGAGAGCCGTATCGTGCTGCTTCCATGCATTCCTCCCGGTGGAATCATCTCGTGGAGTTCTCCTTGAATCAGCTCATAGTGGTAGCCTTGAGCTGAAAGACCTTCCAGGTCGCGCGCGGTGAAAACTTTTGATGCTGTCAGTGTCGCGGCGGACATATCGTTTACTCCATCGGGTACTTTAGGCCCCACTGGGCACGCAGAGTATCCATCGTT
The DNA here is from genome assembly GCA_025353925.1 of Armatimonadota bacterium. Classification (GTDB taxonomy): domain Bacteria; phylum Armatimonadota; class Armatimonadia; order Armatimonadales; family Capsulimonadaceae; genus JANXMY01. Next base: position 4,033 of record JANXNV010000023.1, on the reverse strand, counting down.
TTCATAATCGCCAGCGTTTCGTCGAGGGGCATGATCGCACTTTCGATCTTCCCAGCCCGCAGACACTGGTTGACTTCTTCGGCTTCGTAGTTCATCCCGACACTCTCATACGGAATCGTGATCTCTTCGGACTTGCCGCCGGAATTGACCGTCATCGTGGCCGGTTTCCACCAGGGGCCATGCAGCTTGATGTGACCGTCGGTCCCTAAAATAAAAGCTTCGTGGGGGGTATTAATACGGATACCCGTAGTGAGCGATGCCAGCGCACCGCCCGGGTAGCCCAGCACGATCGCCGCCTGCTCGTCGACACCGGTCTCGCCCATATGTGCCAGGCCAGTCGCCTGAGAAGCCGTTCCGAAGATCATCGATGCCAAAGAAATGGGATAAACGCCGACATCCAACAGGCCGCCGCCGCCGAGTGCCAGGTCAAAAAGGCGGCCTGCCGGATTGACATCCGTGCGGAAGCCAAAGTCCGCCTGCAGCATACGCACATCGCCGATCGCACCGTCGGCAATCAGCTTGCGCACGTGGCCCATCGCCGGAAAGAAACGCGACCACATGGCCTCCATGACAAAAACGCCTTTAGCACGGGCTGCCGTGATGATTTCCTCGGCCTCTTTTGCATTAATGGTGAAGGGCTTCTCGCAGATGACGGCCTTACCGTGTTCGATACATAGCAGCGCGGCTTCTTTGTGACCGGGGTGGGGAGTGGCGATGTAAATGACGTCGATTTCGGGGTCGGCGGCCAGGGCTTCGTAGCTGGAATGACGCTTGGGTGCGCCGTAGAGGTCGGCGAAGGCATCCGCTTTTTCCTGTGTGCGCGAGCCGACTGCGAACAGTTTTGCTCCGCTGACCGCTTGCAGGCCGGTCGCAAATTGTTTAGCGATGTTTCCAGGGCCAAGAATGCCCCAGTGGATGGTTTCCGATGTGAGTGGTGACAAGAGTGAATACCTCAGAATGGCGTTACGCCTAACTTCGCCGCTCTGAGGCTGTATTCCTGCCGACTGCAGCGAGATTTATACCTCATGCATGCTGAAACAGGTGCTCGACTTGGCCAAACATATCTTTGTCTTGTCCCGGTGTCAGCAAATGCTCCCGGCAAAACTCCGGCAGCCAGGCATCCATTTCGTCCCGCTGCTGCTCTTCTTCGCACTCCATCGCCTCCAGCATAGTCGTTTCCGGCACCCGGGCCAGGCCGCCTTGCTGCGTCACTTTGATAATTTCCCGTTCCAGGTCTTCCAGTGTCATTTCTGTTCTCCTGTGGTTTTGAGATAATTGCCGCCGGAGGGCAAATACGACACCGCCCGCCTGCTTTCCTGCATGAATTCATTTTCTAATCTTTTCGGGTAAATTCACCTTATGGAAGTCAATCCTCTCGACTCATTCTACTCCAAGCGGCTGACCCAGCAAGAGCAAAAACTGCTGTTTAAGCGATGGGAGAATCAGCAGCGTCAAGCCGTAGCCGCGCAGTCTGAGCCGACAGTCAAAGACATTGCTGAAGCCTATGACCTCCCGCCTCAGGAGGTCGCTCGTCAGCTTCAGGAGATGCGGGCGGAGCAGCATCAAGCAATCGTGAATGCCAGCAAGCGGCGTCAGATCATCCTGGCGATTGTCCTTCTCTGTGCTCCAGCAATTCTCATCGTTGGCTTGCTTGTCATCCTGGTTGGCCTTAGAGCTTGACGGGTGCTGCGTGAAGGCAAATTTGAAGAACTTAGAAAAGCGGAAGCTGCAAAGCACTCTGCCCCGGTGTCCAAAAGGCGGAAGGGGAGTCGCGCTTTGCGACATCGAACACGACCGGGCAGTTGGTCTCGACCGCTACCGTCGCCCGGGCATAGCCGAGGGCAAGCTTCGGCGTGTTGTTCTCTTTCGAGAGGTGCGCCAGCCAAACCGTGTGCGGGCCGTGTTCCAGCGCGTGTTCGCACAGCAGGTGACCGGCGGCCTCATTCGAGAGATGCCCCTGATCGCTCAGAATCCGCGCTTTCAGATAGCCGGGATAGCCGCCCCCCTGCAGCCGGTGAACATCGTGGTTTGCTTCCAGCACCAGCAGATGCGCTCCGCGAATCGCCCGCCGGATCGTCTCCGTCACATGGCCGACATCGGTCAAATGACTGACTTTCTGCCCGCTCGGAGCATGCAGGATATTTATTCCTACCGGATCAATCGCATCGTGGGGAATGGTAAACGTTTCGATCTGCAGATCTCCCACCGTCCAGCGGTCACCGACCGCCAGGATGTGGTGCGGCGTCTGCGTCTTGCGCCGATAAAACGCCGTCAGCGTCTTTTCATTCGCGATGAGGGGTACATTGTGACGTTTGGAGATCGCGTGGGCACTCTGCACATGGTCCGCATGCTCATGCGAGATCACCACCCCGCTGAGGTCCGCCGGGGTCAGCCCCTGCTTCGCGAGAGCCGCCGACAGCTTACGCATCGGCAGCCCGACATCGATCAAAAAAGCGATCCGGCCTGCCCGAACAAGCGTGGCATTGCCGGAGGAGCCGGAGGCGAGTGCATGGACTGAAAATTGCTGATCCATTCACTGATTGTACCCGAATTTTGTCTGAGAGGACTAATGGGGGCAGACAAGAAAAGGCCCGACGGGAGGCGGCGGGTTCGTCGGGCCTTACAGTGATTCTTCAGTTTTCGGCATCCGTGCTAAGTTCCAGGACACTCCTGACCTGGGTGTATATTGTTTGGCGCAAGACGCCGGGAAATTCAGCAGTCGGGGCCGGTATTTAGTTTTTCTTTCTTCGTAGTGACTTTCTCTATCCTGACACCCATATCTTCGGGCGTACGCGAAGAGCCGGTCACTGCCAGAGTTACCGGGTTTCGGGTCTTTTTACTGGTGGTGAGTTTGCTGTGGAGAAAATTGCTTGGTGTAACCACTGGAAAGTGAAGTTTCTTTGCCCTCACCCGCCTCTTTGCCGCCCGCGATCAGAACTAGGCCACTGGGAAATACCAGCAGTGCCTGGTCATGCGCCCCGATGGGCAAGGCGGGCAAGGTTGTAAAGCTCTGCGTCAACGAGTCGTAGAGTTCCGCATCCCCGATCGTGGTGTTTCGGGGAACACTCCAGCCGCCCGCGATCAAGACTTCCCCACTGGGCAGCATCGCCGCTGCATGTGCCATGCGCGGAGCCGTCATCTTGTTCAGTAAGAGTGTAAATGTCTCCGTCTTGGGATCGAAAAGCTCGGCCTGTTCCGGCTCCCCGGTGCTGTTCTGCCCCCCGGCGATGAGCACCTGACCACTCGCCAAAAGTGTCGCCGTAGGGCGATCACGCGGGAAATGCATCGGGCCGTGCGTCGACTGAAAAAGGCCGGTCGACGGGTCATAGATCTCTGCCGAGGCCAGCGTCACCGTGGGCTGACGGACGAACCAGTGCGTGCCGCCGACAATTAGTACGCGCCCGTCGGCCAGGCGCACCGCATCCTGACCGAAGCGGTCGTACGCGAGCTGTCCGGTCGGCGTAAAGGTCTGCGTCGCCGGGTCAAACAGGTCCGCACTACGGAGTGTCCGGCCCCGGTGGGTGTTGAAGCCGCCCACGCACAGCACACGGCCATCGCGGAGCGTTGTAGCCGTGAATAGCTCGCGCGGGGAGGACATCGGCCGGGGGAGGAGCGTGAAAGCCTGGGAAGCCGGGTCGAACAGCTCCGCGCTTCCCAATGTGCCTAACACTGTGTTGTAGCCGCCGCAGATCAGAATCCCGCCGCCCGGAAGTAGTGAGGCTTGCGCGAAGTTACGCGGCACCACTAATCGTCCCCGGGTCGGCGTAAAGCGGTGCGTTCCCGGATCAAACAGATCCGCCGTCGCAACGCACCGGTCCGCCGGGAACGAATAGCCTCCGGCGATGAGGCCCCGCCCCTCCGGCAGCAAAGAATACGCCGGTGCCCAGCGCGAGTCGGACATCGACGTAAGTGTCGGTATCCAGCCGCTCTCCGCAAGTGCTGGGGCGAAAAACGTGAATGCCATGAGAACGCAGCAAAAAAATCGGGTCATGCGGGAACGGCGTCGGCGAAATCATCGCAGGTTGCCGCCAGA
>JANXNV010000003.1 GCA_025353925.1 Armatimonadota bacterium | reverse complement strand
ACTTGGGCCGCGCCGGGTCCATTTCGGCATGGTACAAGTCGGCTTCGGCCCACCGTGCCTGCCATTTCTCTTCAATCTCGCGAAAGTGATATTTCTCGTCCAGCGCCATGGTGTGCTTTGTGCCTGATTTCCTAGAGTTCGATGTGTTAATTGCAAAGAGTATACTGTCGGGCGGGAGAGAGTGTCAAGGGAGGAGAAATGTGGTAGACTTGACGGCGGCGGTGTCCTGAAATGGTGGATACAAAGGTACGGCGTAAGTATGCGGATCTGCTACGGAGGTTTGTCGGCGGTAGAATGACCAATGACGAGTGCGAAGCCCGTTTCGAGGCTCTGATCTATGACGAAAGCGACAAAACAGGCGCGACCGGCTCCGGTACCTTAGAAACAAATCGCTTTTGCGACGGCCCGACGGGTGCCCCCTACGCTGGCAGCACAAAAGCGTGCAACAGCGCGGGCATGGTGCGCGGCAAAGTCTAAGCGTCATTAAAATTCAATCGGCCCGCCCTCGCTTCCAGGGGCGGGTCTTTTTCTGGAAGGTCAATTTAAGGGTTTATGAAATCATTTCTCGTTACACTTGCACTGCTCGCAATTCCCGGCACGGCGGCCTTAGCCTCCACGACTCAGCTTCTGGCCCCGATGCCGACGGCCTCCGCTGCGGTAACAACTCCGGCGGACCCGGACCACTTCACGTTTGTGGTCGGCGGCGACAACCGCTCGACGGGCCATGGCTACCCCATGCCGCCGGTGTGGGAGGTGATCTGCCGGGAGATCGGCTGGCTGCATCCGGCGTTTATGCTGACGACTGGCGACGCTATCCAGGGCTACGGCGATACGGTTGCCGAAGCCAATACGGAGTACGACGTTTTCCTGCGCGATATTTCTTTGACGGGAGTCCCTGTCTTCTGCACGCCCGGCAACCACGAGTTCAGCTTGGACAAAGCATTGCTGCCGGTCTATACGAAGCGCATTGGGGCATTGTACGGCTCATTCGATTACGGAAACAGCCACTTCGTGTCGCTGAATACCACGCCGGTCGCGGCGGACGGTACCATGAAAGGCGGCACGATCGACGAAGCCCAGATGACCTGGCTGGTCAGCGACCTGGAAGCCAACAAAGACGCAAAGAATACTTTCGTGTTCATGCATCACTACGTTTTTGGACCGCCCGACCCGGATACGCCGGAGATCGACACGGGTTTTGTCAGCACTGAGGTGCGAAACCGTATTCACTCGGTTTTGGTGAAGTACGGCGTCCGTGCGGTCTTCTGCGGCCACAACCATATTTACTGGCATCAGGCGAAAGACGGCGTGGATTACTACATCTCCGGCGGCGGCGGGGCACCTCTGGACGCCTCACCTGAGAAGGGCGGCTACCTGCATTACCTGACGATCGAAGTCAGCGGCACGAAATTGACGACGCAGATCTTGCAGCCGGGTCATCTGGAGGTCAGCGTTCCCGGCGGCGAGAATGCGGCTGCGCCCACGGAGCGGCTGCTGGTAACCAACACGAACGATCTGCCGATCACGTTCAGCCACCTGGTGTTTCATGTCGCGGCTCCGCCGACGGGGCAGAAGTTGATGCTGACGGCGAGTATCCAGTACAAGAGTAAAATCAAGCCCGGCGACGCCCGAATTCTCTCTCAAACACCGGGGGCGGCTCCGGGAACAGTCGATGTCATCGTGTCGACCGTGGCGAAGAAGGCCCGCACGGAGGAAATTACTCTCGGGCCAGCACTCGCAAAACCCTAGATTCCGTGCTACAATAGGACTAGCCCGATCCAAGTTCTTTGCTAGCCTGGAGATATATCACCGTGTTGAAATGGTCGCGCGTGCGGCTTTATTTATCGATTTTGTTCTGTGAGGGAATGTTCGCCACCTGGCGGGAGCGGATTCAGTTCGCGCCCGCCCCGAAGCCGCGTCCTGAAGAGTCGGGGCGCGGGGGGCAGACACTCTCCCTGCCGCGTTTCTACGATTACGCCGGGGCCTTGCATATCCATTCCACCTACAGCGATGGGGCGGGCACTGTCGCGCAGATCGCTCAGGCGGCGAACCGCGCCGGTCTCGATTTTCTGGTGCTGTGCGACCATTCCAGCCTTCAAGCGCGGATCGATGGGCAGGATGGCTGGCGTGGGCGCACCCTCGTGCTGATCGGCACGGAAGTGACCACCGATACGGGGCACCTGCTAGCCCTGGACGTTCCTGACAGCTTCCTGCCCGCCTCGGGCGACGCCGTGGAAGCGCAGAAGTCTATTCTCGGCAGCGGCGGTCTGGGCTTTGTGGCCCTTCCCTGCGATCTCAAAGACCACTGGCGGGACTTTGCCCGCTTCCAGGACGGCATCGGTTTGGAAGTCTTTAATCTCAGTGCGATCGCCCGGACGAAAATCAATCTTCCGACGCTCGCCGAAGTCTGGCGGCGTTATAAGAGCCGCAGTCCGCTGCGGGCCTTTCATCTTGTCTCCGCACGTCCTGACCGGGAGCTGAAGCTGTGGGACACGCTGACCACCGCCCCCGGCCCCGGCCTGCCCGCCCGGCGCGTCGTCGGGATCGCCTCCCTGGATGCCCACGCCGTCATGAAGTTCGCCCGGCGAACGTACCCCTTCCCGACTTACGAAGAGACGTTTCGGACTCTGCGAACGCATCTGGTGACGGCGCAGCCTCTCTCGCATGGAGAAGTGCCCGGTCACGATCTTGCTGAAGCCGGCAAGCAGGATGCCGCGCGGGTGCATGCGACT
>JANXNV010000309.1 GCA_025353925.1 Armatimonadota bacterium | reverse complement strand
CCGCCGACGGGCATGCCATGGGCGATTCGGGTCACTTTCACCCCCAGCGGCTTCAGCAGGCCGGCGACATACATGGAAGTCGTGTCGCCTTCCACCGTTGGGTTCGTCGCCAGAATCACCTCCTCGACGCGCGGGTCGCCTTCCGCCACGCGCTGCTGCAGGTCTTTAATCCGCAGCTTATCCGGGCCGATGCCGTCGAGCGGCGAGATCACGCCTTGAAGCACATGGTATACACCTTTGAACTCCCCGGTCTTCTCCACGGCGATCAAGTCGCGCGGCTCGGCGACGACGCAGAGCAGCGCATGATCCCGGCGCGGGTCGGTGCAGATGTCGCAGATGTCGCCTTCGGAATAATTGTGGCAGATGCGGCAGAACTTGATGCTGGCCTTGATGGTCGTCAGCGCCTCGGCCAACGCCCGCGTCTCTTCCTCCGGCAGACGCATGACATAGAACGCCAGACGCTGGGCACTTTTCGGGCCGATGCCGGGCAGCTTTTCAAATTCACCGACCAGACGTGCCAGCGGCTTGGGGTAATAGACAGCCATCGAGTATCCTAAAACCAGTTCCTAGAAGAGGCCGCCGGGGCCGCCCATTCCGGCGGGCATGACGCTTTTCAGCCGCTCTTCGCGGATCGAGTTTGCTTTCTCGACCGCTTCGCGCACGGCAAGGGTGACCAGATCTTCCAGCGACTCGATATCCTCGGGGTCCACGACTTCGCGGGCGATCTTGATGCTGATAATCTCCGCTTTGCCGGTCGCGACGACCTTGACCAGCCCGCCGCCGGACTGACCTTCCACGCGGGCCACTTCCAGCTCCGCCTCTACTTTTTGCGCCTCTTCCATCGCCTTCTGCGCCTGCTTCATCAGGTCGCCGAGGCCGCCGGGCATTTTGCCGAATGGGTTTGCCATAGTTTCGAGTTATCCTTCTCTGTCGTCGTCTAAGATATTACCGCCGAATACGGCGATGACCTGCTGCACGAGAGAGCCAGGGGCGTCGGCACCCTGCGCCTCCGCTGATGGTTTGCCGTTGCTGCCTGCCGCATCTGCCCTCAGTGCCGCCGGGGGCGGAGCCGTTTTTCCCTTCAGAACACACTTTATCCGGTAATTGCCTGCCGGGACAGCGAGTGTGTGACAGATATTCTCCGCGATAAACGCCCGAAGCGGTTCTTTGCTTTGCACCCGCTCGAAGTGGAACGGATGCGCAAATTCCAGCGTGAACACGTCCCCGGTAAGTGAGACCGGATTCGACTCGCTGACATCTTTCCCCGCCGTTTTACTCTTGGCCCCGGTCAGATTGATCACTTCCTGCCAGGACTTTTGCAGACGCAGCAGCTCCGGCGGCGTATCGGCAGGCGGGGGCGGCTTCGGAGCAGGCAGGGGAGAGGCTTCGACCGCTACCTGCTGCACGTGCATGAAATCTTCGTCCTGCTGCTCCTCGGAGACCACGACTCGGCTGGGGCGAGCGTCGTCGGGTTCGTCGAATGGCAGAACATCCAGCTCTTCGTCGCCGGGAACGGGAGCCGTCAGGATAATTTCGTCGTCTTCGTCGGCCAGGTCTGCACCAACACTATCCTCTTCCGGCATTTCGTCGTCAGGCAACGGCGGCGGAATATCGTAGGGAATTTGCACTGTAGGGGCGCCGCTTGCTGCGCCCTCTTCTCTTGTCTCTGCCTTCTGCTCCATCTCCGCTCTCTGCTCCGGCTCCGTTTTCTTGTCCGGCTCCGTTTTCTTGTCCGGCTCCGATAAGAGGGTGAGCGCAAGAGGGGAGGGCGCGGCAAGCAGCGCCCCTACGGGTGTTTCGGGCACAGGCGCAGCAGTCACCACGGGGGCAAGCGGCGCAGGCGCAGCAGTTGCCATCGGGGCAAGCGGCGCAGGCGCAGGGTTCACCGCCGAGGCGATAATCCTAGGTACCGTCGGCGCCGCGAATTGCGCGACAGTCGGCAATTCCATCAGGCGCAGAAGGGCAAGTTCCAGGACCAATCGGTGCTGGCTGCTCCGGCGTGTTTCCTGCTCCGCCGCCGTAATTGTCTCCAGGGCATGCAGCAGAGCAGAGGGCGAGAAGCGGGCAGACTGGGCCTGAAGGGAAGCCGTGTCAGCCATCTCGCCGGAATCACCCGGACGTGCCCCAACGCCG
>JANXNV010000264.1 GCA_025353925.1 Armatimonadota bacterium | reverse complement strand
GAAGGAATGCAAATTAGGTCTCATGTGGATTTAGCCACATTGAAACCCGGTGAGTATATTCTTGAAACCCTCAGCAGGCAACCGGCTATCGAACGCACTATTTCACCTCAGCTTCGCTCCGAGATTTTGGAACGAAATGGCTTCACATGTCAGCAATGCGGGGCGGCGGCCGGTGACACTGATATTTATAATCCCGCCCGCCGAGTTCGCTTGCATGTCGACCATATTATTCCAATCAGCCAGGGTGGAACAGACGATCGGGATAATTTACGGGCACTTTGCTCCACCTGTAATCAGGGAAAGCGCAATGTACAAGCACCTTCTGAAACTGCGCTGAATATACTTGCTCGGATTCGTAAGCTGCCGCGCTCCCATCAAAAGGAAATCTACGAAAAGTTGAAGCGTTCTTTCGGGGAAGCCTGAATGATTTTCGCTGTGGATAATTGGCTTTCCAACTCCCTGCGGCATCTGGTAGGCGATGCACAGTAGCACTATAGGACAGTATGAACCACTATCGCATTAACATAAAATGGAGTGAAGAAGACGGTTGCTTTCTGGCCGAAGTCCCGCAGCTGCCGGGGTGTGTTGCAGACGGTGCGAGTGAAGCGGAGGCTTTGCAGCACGCGCAGGAAAGCATAGAACGCTGGATCAAAATGGCGGAATATATGGGCCGCGAGGTGCCCGTGCCGGAAAGATCCGCCGGCGCATTCGCTTCCGTGTGAACCAAGGATAAACAAAACAATGAGTCTTGAGGAGCAGCTTCCCGCACAGACGCAAACACGTCTATGGCTGCGTTTGAGCGCGGAACATAAGGAGCGCATCGAGAGAGCGGCGGCAGCTACGGGGCAAACGGTCAATTCTTTTGCCTCCGCGGAACTGCTGAAACGGGCGGATGAAATTCTTGCGAGGGAAGAGTCGCGCCTGCTGTCCAATGCGGCGAGAGAATACAAGCAAGTGGAATTAAATGGCACGGAATATCAGCTTAGCCTCTAGTTAGGCACTGAACCTCTAAGCGCATTCGGATTTTTCCCCTCACTCCCCAATCCTCACCCGCCGCCCTTCCAAATTCAGCCGCCCCGATGCGAACAATGACACAGCATGGGGGTAGGCCGCATGCTCGGCGGCGAGGACGCGGGCGGCGAGGGTCTCTGCGGTGTCGTTTTCTTCCACGGGCACGGGAGTTTGCAGGATGATTGGGCCGGTGTCGTAGCTTTCGTCGACGAAATGGACGGTGCAGCCGGAGACTTTCGCGCCGTAGTCCAGCACGGCTTGATGGGCGTGGAGGCCGTACATCCCTTTGCCGCCGAAGGCGGGGAGGAGGGCGGCGTGGATGTTCATGATCCGGCCTGCGTAGGCCGAGACGACGGAGTCGGGGACTTTGCGCATGTAGCCTGCCAGGCAGATGAGGTCAGCCTGGGCTTCCCGAAGCGTTGCCAGAAGGGCGGCGGCATAGTGCTCTTCGGCGGACTTGGTGGAAAGATGGATCGCAGTCAGACCCATCTCGGCGGCTTTGGCGAGGGCCGGGGAGTCGGGCTGATTGCCGATGACAGCCGCGACGGTGCCGTCGATTTGGCCCGAGGCACAGGCGTGGGCGATCGCTTGCATATTGCTGCCGCGCCCGTGGCGGCCGGACATCAGGATAGCGATTCGTACACTCATAATCTGTCGTATTCGACAGGGAAAGTGGTTTCTCCTTGTCGGCCCGACTAGAACCGGCACTCTTGACAAACTCCGCTGTTTGGTTTAAGATAAAGGAATGAACGCTGTTGTTACTTTTTTGAAGGCCCGCCTGCGGGCGATTGCTTTGATCGTGGTGCTGATTCTCGGGATTTCCGGACTGGTCTCCTACAACCGGGCCGGGCAGGCGAAGCTGGAGACGGCCCTCGGCAGCCCGCAGCCTGCCGTGCGGGATGCCGCGGTCAAGGATCTGGTCCAGAACGGGCGACTGGTCGATACCATGATCAACACGCAGAATCCGGACGAGGACAAAGACAGCGTGCAGAACAAGCGCAGCCTGACACTCCGCAAGAATGCCGCCGAGTCGGTCAACCGGCTGATGACGACCAAGCAAATTACCACGGAGCAGTCTCTTGAGGCCCTCTTTTCACTTTGCAAAGACGGGGATGTGAAAGACGCCGCGGAGACCGGCCTGGCAACTCTGGGCGGGCAGTCCGAGGCCAACCTGAAGCAGATCGTCGACCGGCTTTCTAACGGAGACCCGGATATTCGGGGAGCCGCCGTGGATACACTGGGAAAGATCGGCGGCCTGAAAGCGGCTGCGGCGGCGGACTCCGTGCTGTCTGTTCCCGCTGCTCAGGACTCGGCGGTGAGTGCCCTGCAGAAGATCGGCATGGCTTCGGTTCCGCTGATCGTCGCGCATCTGGCGGACCCGGTGACCGCGTCCAATATCACATTTCGGCAGCAGATGGTCGGCCTGCTCGACCAGATCGCCTCCCCCGAAAGCATTCCCCTGTTGACAACGCTCTCCGGGAAGTCCGATCAGCCGTCCGTGCAGCGTCTGGCCCAGGTCGCCCTGGCGGACACCGTGCTGAGCGTATACAACGCCGTCCAAACGGCGAAAGAGGCCCTCAGCAAGGCGAAGGCCGGTAAAGATCAGACGGATGCCCAGGCGGCCCTCGGAAAAGCTGTGGCCGTCGTCCCGGGTGTCGTCGGGGCGGAGCATACTCTGACGACGGTCCTGGAAAATCCGAATGCCGATGGGGAGGCCCGCGCCCAGGCTGCTCTGGCTCTGGGACGATTTGGGGACAGGGATGCGGTGGCGTCGCTGGTCACAGCCCTGGGCGACTTCGATGCGCGGGTGCAGGACGCCGCCGTGTCGGGCGTGCAATCGGCTGGCCCGGCGGCGGTCGGCCCGCTGACTGCCTCGCTCAACACCGGAGAGATCGGTGCCCGTGCCGCCGCCGCCCAAGCACTTGGCGGGATCAGTTCCCCGGCGGCGGTCGCGGCCCTCAGCGCGTCGGTCGTAAATCCGGCGACACCGGTGCTGGTGCGCGGCGGAGCAATCACCGGCCTGGGCCGCAGCGGTAACGTGGCCGTCATTCCGACGCTGGTCCGTGCCCTGGGCGACAAGGACGGCACGGTCGCGACCGCCGCCGCCGACGGTCTCCTGACCCCTGGGCTGCAAAAAGCGGCCATTCCCGCCTTGGTGGCGGCCTTTGACCGGCCCACTCCGGTTCCGTTTAATGCCAGCGACACCCTCTCCCGCATGGGTGCTCTGACGACTTCGGACGTCGCCCCGGCACTCACGGCGGTTATCGCTTCGGGAAATACTCAGACTCAGACCTGGGCGGCGGTGACTCTTGGGACAATCGGGGTCAAGAACGCCCCCGTCTCGGCGGCACTCACGCAGCTCGCCGCCAGCTCGAACCCGCAGGTGCAGTATGCGGCGTCGCAGGCCCAGCTGAAGCTATCGGGCGGGTAAGATCACGCATTGGGTTAGAACGCTGCATCGGTATTCAACCGGCCGTCCATCGCCGACTGCAGCTGCCGGATATAGGCGGCATTCCGGCCCCAGTCGCCGATCCCTTGGCGGGAGCGGGACCGGATCGTCACACGGGTCTGGCCGTGCCCAATCGCGATGACATAGACGGTGACATCGGAAGCCGCTCCCTGAGTGGTTTCCGCGTCGAGCGCATCGTTCTCACTGTCGACTTGCAGCAGCTTCCAGCCTGGCAGGCAGCTGAGAGACAGCTCGGCGGCACGCATGGCTTTCGGCACGTCGGCGTAGTAGACCCGCGAGCGCAGCTCGGGATAGGACGCACTCTCGCCGGTCGTGATGTCGTTGACATAGAAAAATCGGCGATTGGTCCAGATCAAGTACCATGCCGCCACAGCCGCCAGACTGCCTCCGACCGCCGCCCATGCTTTTCCAGTATTGCTCATATTTTTTCCACTCGTTTTCTATTTTGTCTCGCTTACGGATACTTCGCCAGCATTTCACGGGCGGCCTGTGCGACTGGGCCATGGTCGAGCGTCAGAACCTTGTTCCATTCGCTTTGGGCTTCTTCTTTTCGCCCTTGCCCGATGTAAGCTTCGCCCAGGTTCTCGTGCGCGACCGGGTCGTTCGCATTCACCTGCAGTGCAGCCTGGCTCATTTGAATGCTGTTGGCCCAAAGCTTCTGGTGCAGGTAATCATCAGCCATCGTATCCATGCTGGCGCCATCTCCCGGGTTGAGCTCAATTGCACGTCGGCCCATCGCCAGCGACTCGACGTAGCGTCCCTGCTCATCCAGCATCGTGCATAATTCGGGCACGGCCGGCATCAGGGAGGGGTTCAACTGGACAGCCTGAAGCATCTGCGCTGTCGCTTCCTTCCCACGATGCTCCGTCGCCAGCACCTGTGCCAGTCCGGCGTGTGCCTCGGGATAAAATGGTGCGAGCTTGACGGCCTGGCGCATCTCGACCTCCGCCGCGGAAAGCTGCCCCTGGTTTTTCAGGTCCCACCCCAGACCGTAATGCGCGACTGCCGAAGCCGGGTCTAGCTTCAGACCCTGACGGTACGCCGCGATCGCCGGTACCGCCCTCTCCCGCTGATCATATTCCTGGGCGATATCGAAGTATGACTGCGCTTCCGTGGGCCGAAGCAAAGCCACATTTTTGTATTCGGTGATCGCTTCTCCCTTGTGACCTGCCAGGCTCAGGGCGTAGGCCTGATCGTAATGCGCCTGAGCATCGCCGGGATTTGCGGCGATCGCTCTCTGCGTTCGGGCAAGAAGCGTGGTCAGTAAAGCCTGTCTCTCACTCTGAAACTGACCATCGATCCCCTCATTGTCGCGCAGAATCTTGGCGGCAAAAAGCCCCTGGGCGACGGTCGGATACGCGATCCCTGCGATTGCCTGCGCAACCTGCCGAAGCTTTAGCGGGTCATCGTTCCACTTGCTCTGATACATCTGCAGGCCCCAGGCATAGGCTTCCGGATCGGCTTTGTTGAGGGCAATATCCTTCCACAAAGCCTGATCGGCCTGACGGGGGTGGTCGGCAAACGTCGCTGCCTTGGCAACACGGTCCCAGGCTTTGCCGAACAGCGGATCGAGCCGAACCGCCTGAGAAGTGGCGTAGAACCACTGGGGATAGACCGCATTTAGAAACTGCCACTCGCGAGGCGTAATTTCCGAGGCGCGTCGGCTCCAGCGCAGCCGGTCCCCCTCTTCGGAGATGGTCGAGGCAAGGGTCAGCCAGCCGTCCGGATTACGCGGGGCATTCTGCACGGTCTGTTCCGCCGCCCGCCGCTCCAAGTTATAACTCTTCAGCAGCCGCAGCATCCAGGTGTCCCCGGCAGCGAACAGCGTATTTTGCGGGTACTTAAGTAGATTGCGGGTCAGCTGCGGCCGTGCGAGTGCCAGCAGGCTGGGGTTGCTGAAACCGATCTGCGCCCAGATCAGAGCATTGTCGGGATTTTGTGCCAGCAAAGCACTGACGGCGGCATTCCACTGGGCATCGGTGAGGTCGCCGGTCGTGTTCACCAGGAACAGACCGGCCAGAGGCAGGCGAGCGGCCATGACTTGCAGCTGATGTGTCTGCGCCGCAGGCAGCGTGTCGTCGGGATACCAATCCAGGCGGCCTAGAAGGCCAAACTCCGACGGCGCGGCCCGGATCGGTACGGAAAGGGTGGGGGCCGACACGCCCAAAGCCGCCGCCATCCGGCGAGCCAGTGCCGGAAGCTGGCTTAGTACCTGCGTTGATGTACCCGTCGCCGTCAGCGCGGGGCCGACCGCCGTGCCGCTTGGCACACTGAACAGCTGGTAGGTGAGTGTACACTGGGCGGCAGTGCCGGTGATCTGTCCGGTCGCGACATGCGTTACCCCGAGAATGGTGGAAAGCTGCTTCGCCTGCGTGGGCGTCAGGCGCAGATCGGTTCGGGTCAGCTCGGTCTCGGCGCGTCGGAGGGAGCTCCAAAGCGGCGTCTGCCCCATCTGCGGCAGTCCGGCGACGGAAAGATGCAGCCAGCGTCCGCAGCCCGCGCCGAAATCCGTCGTCCCGGAATCGGCCTGCACCGCAACCGGCTCGCAAACCACCAGGCCGGGACTGTATCCCGTCAGTGCCAGCGTATCCACGGAGGTCCACTGGGTGAGCGCGGAGGGAACGGCTGTCTCCGGTCCAAAAGAAGCACCGTAGGTAAGTTGGTCTTCCGCCGCCTGCCGAACCAGCTTTTCCCCGGAATCGCCTGCCGGTTTCGCGGGCAAAAGATGCACCTGGGCATTGGGCATCCGTGAGGGCAAAGCGGTATCACCGCCCCGGTGGCAGCCGCTGAGGAGCAGCCCGAAAAGTGCGGAGCCGTACAAAACCGCCTGCGACCTGTGTGTCATCGGTATCCCTCCGCTTTCAAATCCGCAGCCTGCCCATGCCCGCAGTGATTTCCGCCAGCAGCACCGCATGCAGCACCGGGTTGGATGCACTCAAAATCGACTGCAAGTTCGGCTCGCTCGTGTCCAGAAGGCGTGTGCTGTCCAGCGAGTTTCCATAAGCATCCGTCACGACCGCTCCCGCTTCCTGTGCGATCAGAGCCGCCGCCGCGATGTCGTACGCGAAGAGGCCCAGGGGCTTGCCGAGGCCCAGTTCCAGAAATCGCGGGCGGGAGGCCGGATAGTCGCGCAGAATCCGGTTGCCGATGTCGATGGTCGCTGCGATCTGGCCGGTCAGGAGGCGCGTCAGCGAGAATGCCGTCGAGTTCAGCAGAAAGCAGCCACCTTTGACGGCGCAGGCATTCACGATCTCGCCTAACGCCGTGCCGATCCACTCGAAGGGCCGGGCGACCACCTCGAAGGTCAGCGGGGCCAGGCTGATCTGCGTCACCGGCAGAAGCCGCGCCGGCTTCTCCGTCCCCTCCGGCCCGATCCAGTGTGCCCCCTGGCCTCGCTCCGCCCAGAATAAATTGTCGTTCTTGATCTCCCCGATGCAGCCAAATTGGACGTCGCCCAGAGTCACATCCGGCCGGTAGTCCGCCCAGGCGACGGAGACCACGCAGGCCTCGAACCCGGCGGCGGCAGGCCGGGTGCCGTCTATCGGGTCAATAATCAGCACCGCCTCGGGAGCACTCCCGAACTCGATCAGCCCCTTGTCCTCCGAGTAATAGGCGATGGAAAGCCTCTCGCGCTCGATAAACGAGACGATGGCCTCTTCCGCGATCTCGTCAATCGCAAATGTCGCATCCCCCGACGCCGCCGTGCCCGAAATCCGCCGCCCGTGCCACGCCCCGAGATGCGGGCGCACGGTGTCGCGGATATGGCGGGTGAGGGCAAGGGTGGTTTCGAGTGGGGTCAAGATCGGCTTCTCCGTAAGTGTTCCAGCGTCAAATGCTCCAGGCTTTCGACGATCTTGTGTGCCTGTTCAAACGCCAAATGCCTGGTCAGAGCCGTCGGCACGGCGACGGTGAACATTCCGGCGGCATGGGCGGCGGCGAGGCCGCGCGGGGAGTCTTCGAAGGCGGCGCACGCCTCCGGTGGGACGCCGAGCCGCCGGGCGGCCAGCAGGTAGACATCGGGGGCGGGCTTGGGATGCACGACTTCGTCGGCAGTCGCGATGACGCGGAACCGATCCGTCAGCCCCGTGATCCCCAGCACCTGGTCCACCCAGACGCGCTCGGAGTTCGACGCCACCGCGCAGGGGATGCCTGCGGCATCGAGTGTGTCCAGCAGGGCCAGCACTCCGGGCATGGGAGTCAGTTTCCCGACGGCCCCGTGGTACAACGCCCGTTTGCGGGTCTGCACCGCCTCCCGGTCATACCCCGCCCCGACCGCCTCCGCGAGGGCCGCATGCCAGTCATTGGCCTCGTGCCCTTTGGCAGTGCCGATGCTCCGCGCCCAGATCTCCACCGGCAGCCGCAGCCCCTGCTCCTCGTAGATGGTCCGCCAGGCGTCGTAATCCGGCGTCTCCGTATCGGCCAGCAAGCCGTCGCAGTCGAAAATAGCCCCTTGTAATATCACGAGGGTAGAGTTAGGGAGAGAGAGGGGAAATTCCTGCTTGGGAATAGGTATGTGAAAACAATACCTATTGACAATACTGTTATTATCTGGTACTGTCGGAATATGATTATCAACTTCCTCTCTCCAGAAGCTGAAATCATTTTCAACGGTGGGCGATCACGTAAACTGCCACCCGAAATACAACAAGTTGCTTTCCGCAAGCTGGGCTATGTTGATTCGGCAAGCAGGCTAGACGACTTACGGGTTCCCCCCGGTAATCGGCTGGAGGCTCTCCAAGATGACCGTAAGGGCCAGCATTCAATCCGCATCAACGATCAATGGCGTGTTTGCTTCGTGTGGGGAGACGGAAATGCCCGCGCTGTTGAGATTGTCGATTATCACTAACACATCACTTTATGGAAAAAGAATTAATCCAACTAAATATCCCGGATTATGATCCCGTTTCAAGCACCGATCTTCTCGAGAACACGCATCCCGGCCAGATGCTTCGCGAAGATTTCCTCGAGCCGTTAAGCATCACGCCTTATAAGCTGGCGAAAGGAACGGGTCTCAGTCAAATTCATATTTCGGAGGTGCTGCGCGGAAAGCGGAGCATCACCCCTATGACTTCTCTGCTGTTAGGCAAGTTCTTCGGGATTTCCGCCCGGTTCTGGCTCAATCTCCAGAACCGCTATGACCTGATTGAGGCGGAGCGATCCCATCCCGAGCGATTGAAACAAGTCGTACCTTATGCTGGCTTGAGAGCGGCGTAAAACGAATGGCTTACGGGGCAAACTTGCCCTGCCCTAACCGCCGCGCCCAAAGGACTGCACAGAGCCAAGTCGCGCCAGCCGAGATCAGCAAAATCAGACGCCACGACGATGCCGTCTGCCACCCAAAAACCAGCATGAAGCTGAGGAGACTGAAACCAGGCTAAAGCGTCAAGTGGCGACGGGTGCAACGTTAAACCGCTACGGAATTGTCCCTCGCTCAAAATCTGGTAATTCTGCGGGGAACCCATCGCGCGGGCAATTTTGCCAACTGCTGAACACGATTTTGTTAATTCGATCAACTTCATCAGGCGAAGGCGTAAAACCAATGCTTTGCCACACTCCGTCAATTGCAGCCGCCCCGACAATAGTGGGATTTGTGACCGTATAATCTCCTTCGACGCTAATCACTGTAATGCAACGCCCTATCTGCCCGGCCAAGCGCAAAGCGTACTGAACTCCAATCACCGCACCCTGACGCCAGTAAGGGTCTCCATTCCCAATCCAGTGTTCAGGATAACCATGCTAATTATCAGCAAACCGTACCTCATCACATAAAGACTGAGTGTCTTCAGCGACCTCCACAGTTACCAGAGCATTGTAGCCAATTCCTCTGTACTGGCGACCGAATTTGCCTTTTATTTGAGCCATTGTGACAATACCTTGCTGTGTAACAGTGGCCGAGAGCTAAATCTCAACTGCGACGGCATCCTCACTTGCCTCCCGATAGCGCAGCTGTGAATACGGCTAATAGCGTCGGGTGGAGCGTAGTGTTAGACTGCTAAGAATGCCGCCCTGTGTTTGCACGGAATATACAGTGCTTGCTATCGTAATTCGTCAATTCTTGGACATCCTCAAGCCAGAATTGTATTCCGCTTTCGCTCGACCCTGTCCCGTCTGGCAGCAATGGAACAGCCCAAACATTCGCCTTTGGTAAAGTAAGCGCGTTAATTCCAACAGGTCTTCAGCGGTCATGTTCACCCTTTTCGCCGCTATACTGGCTTGCGGGGAGAGGTCGAATGACTTAGCTCACCTGCGTCGGGTGCAGCGCGTTATTAGATTGCCCTTGCGTCGCGCTTGCCACAGAGCGGTAAGCAGAAATGCACACGCAAGAGCGAGAGCGGCCATTGCCTGAATAAATGCGGTCCAAACGGGCACGACTAGAGAGCCGCCTCCCTTGTTGCAGCAGGAAATGACATACCCATGCAATCCGATACCTTGCCATAAGCCTTCACCCACATATATCCCTGCGCCTAAAGCCCATAATAGGCACAAAAACGCTAGAAATCCACTCTGTCTGACAACAAGTTGAATGATTTCTATCAATGCAGGACTTTCTCAGGCAGCACAAAGCCAAGCAGGCTTAGCGGTAAAAACACAAAGCCTCGCGCTTCTGGCGTTTGCTACAGCGTGTTACCGGACCATCTGTACCTTCCTGGACCATTATTAACCGTTAATAAAAACTTCAATTCAATACAGCCATTTTCAGCAGCTTCTTCAGCTCAGTGACCGCTATGATGATTGGAATACATACAACCAAACCAACCATGACATCGCGCAGTCCTCGCGCAAAAGCAGGGCACTTGCGGGAAAGCAGGAGCCACAAAATGCCTGGCACAATGAAAAACAACGGCCACATACTGAGTTTCGCGATCTCAGTTGAACAATAAGGGCCGATTAAATCCCGGAGTGGATGTGCGCATAGGCCAGTGAAAAGAAATGCGGGGAGAAAGATGGCAATCCCTAGGTAGTACTGGCTGACATTTCGTGCGGACACAGGTAGATGAGACAACTTCAATTGTTTTTCCACTGAAAATCGCATGTGCAATCTCTCTGATGAGGTCTGCAGACCTTAGTTGAACTCCTACGCACCGTGCTCCTAGCGTCCGAGCAAGTAGTAAACACCATAAGCGATAGGCAGTGTCCCCAGCAAAATTAAGCCGATGGTTGTAAATCGCTGTTGAACTTCTTCTGCACGGGTTGTTGCGTCGCCGGATTGTCCTCCTTTGAGCGTGATGCGAAATACCCGTTCGATAAGTACCACACCAAGTAACATCCACAGTCCAAACGGAATAAAAAATGCCTGCTGATGATCCATGTTATCCTATGCTTTCGGTCGCGCACAGCTTTTGCCCAGCGGCCCTCGGTCGGCTGCTTCTGATGTTATGAGTATACCAAGAATGGCAGGGGGATACAAGGTGTGGAAGATAATAAAACAGAGGGCAGGGACAAGTTAGGCCCGGAGGGCCTTTCTCCGAATAGCCCGGCCTTTCAAGGCCGGGTTAACGACTACCATAAGCCCCTGCCAATCTGGTTCCCCAGAATTGGGGCCGGGTCCATGTCCGGGTATAATCCCCGCCATGCAAGTTTCCGAAAACAATTTCCCCCCCAAAACCACCCTCACCGTTCGCCGCGCGGAAACGGGCGATTTTGCCGCCGTCACGGCCCTCCTCACAGAACTAGGGCGGCCCGCGCTCACGCCGAAGAATGCAGCCGGGGTGGAGGCGGTCTATCGGCGGCATATCCACGACTCTCCGACGGGGTCGCTGGTGGCGGAGGTGGATGGGGTGGTTATTGGGTTTCTGTCGCTGGTCTTTCGGGAGCATATGAACTTTGCATCGCCGCAGGCGTGGATTCCGGATCTGATTGTCACCGAGTCGGCGCGGGGGCTGGGGGCGGCGCGGGCGTTATTGGACGCGGCGTTTCTGGCAGCGCGGGAGGCCGGGTGCGAGTTTGTCCGGCTGGAGTCGGGCTACGGGAGGACGGTCGCGCACCGGGTGTACGAAGCGGTTGGGATGAGCAATGACGGCTGCTACTTTACGAAACGGCTGGGGGCATGAATTTGCGAAGAGTATGGGTCATTTGCGTGCTGCTGGCGGGCTGTTTGGGGTCGGGGTCGGCGGCGAGTCTGCGCCCGGTGCTGGATAAGATACTCGACGGGCCGGTGCTGCGAGGCGGGGTCTCGGGGGCGATTTTGTGCCGGATGAGTGATGGGAAAGTTCTGTACGAGCGCAATGCCGACCTGCGTCTGCTGCCGGCGTCGAACCGGAAGCTGTTTACGGCGGCGGCGGCACTGGAATTGCTGGGAGGCAAGTATCAGATTCGGACGGATCTGCTGGCAGAGGCGAAGCCGGATGCAAACGGGGTAATCGACGGCAGCCTATACCTGCGCGGCGGGGGGGACGGTCTGCTGTCGCCGGAGGATCTGGATGTCATGGCGGCGGCTCTGGTCCGGGCGGGCGTGAAGAGTGTCACCGGGAAGGTGATCGGGGACGGATCGCGCTTTGCCGATGGGCCGTACGGCTTTGGGTGGGAGTGGGATGACTTTTCTGACGAGGAGTTCCCGCAGATCTCGGGGCTGGAAGTCAACGAGGGGGTTCTTGGGGTGCATCTCGTCGCCGGTGCGGCAGTGGGGGACCCGGTGTCGGCGACTCTCGTGCCGCCGACGGAGTATGTGCCGGTGGTGGTTCAAGCGCGTACCGGGGCAAAGGACACGTCGCTGACCTGCGCCGTCACGCGGCCCTGGAAAGAGAACTCGTTTCTGGTCAAAGGTGTTTTGCCGCTGGGCGGGACTCTGGACGTGAAGGTGCCGGTGGACTCCCCGCCGCTGCTGGCGGCGACCCTGCTGCGAGCGGCACTGGTCAAGGCGGGGATCGCCGTCCGTGGTCCGGCGGCGGTTGGGCCGACCCCGGCGACGGCGGTGGTGCTGGCGACCCATTCGAGCCTGCCGCTCTCTCAGTATCTGGCGAAGATGAACAAGCCGAGCGACAACCTGCTGGCGGAAAGCCTGATCCGCCTGCTGGCTACGCCGGGGACGTATGAAGCCGGACACGCCCGCGAGACGCCGTTCTTCGCGGGGCTGGGTGTCGGCACGAAATCCATCGATCTGGTGGACGGCTGCGGGGTGGGGCGGCGTAACTTCGTCACCGCCCGGGCCGTGTCGCAGCTGCTGCTGGGTATGCACCGGAGAGCTGACTGGAAAGTCTACTATGACTCCCTGCCGATTATGGGGGTGGACGGCACCTTGAAAAACCGCATGAAAGGCACGGCGGCAGCGGGGAATGTCCACGCGAAAACGGGGACTTTGAGCCAGGCACGGGCTTTGTCGGGCTACTTCACAGGCCGGAGCGGAAGGCTGTATGTGTTTTCACTGCTCATGAACAACTTTCCCGGCAAGGCCAAAACGGCGGGGGATGTGCAGGACGCGTTTTTGAAGCGGGTACTCAGTCGTTTGTAAAAAATATCCGTCAAAGTACGGGGATTTCACGAACGGGGAACCGTTAAATTGAAAAACATACGCCAAAGGGCTTGACAAAAGTTCCGGCGTGTGCTATCATTTTCTACCGCTGGGCTATGCTGCCCGGCGAGAAGCCATCCGGCAACCGCGATGAAGCACCCCGGAAACCACCCAATTTCAGGAGGATGCTCTTTCGTGAAACCTAACATTTGGCGTCACGCGCTCGGCGTGCTGGCTCTTCTCCCACTCTGTCTCTCCGTCTACGCGCAGGCCCCGACCACCACTCCCCCCGGACCTCCGGCGGCTACGACGGCACCGGCTGCGGCCACAACTCCCGCTCCAACAGCGGTTCTTTCCAAAGATGATGCCAAAACGCTGAGCGATGCCAAGGCCGCTGCAACGACCCCCGAAGGCGCGAGCCGGGGCGACACCGCCTGGATGATCGTGGCCTCGGCTCTGGTCATGCTGATGACTCCTGGCCTGGCATTCTTTTACGGCGGCCTGGTGCGTTCCAAAAACGTGCTCAATACCCTCATGATGTCCTTTGCCGCGCTTGGCATCATCAGTATTCAATGGATGCTCTGGGGGTACTCGGTCGCGTTCGGCCCTACGGAAATCAAGGTACTTGGTATGGGCTTGTTCGCCAGCCCTCTGAGCTGGATGGGCTTACAAGCTGGGGCGGGGGCGACTCCGGTTTCGAATGCTCCGACGATTCCTGGCGCGATTTTCATGCTGTTCCAGATGACATTCGCCATCATCACTCCTGCGCTGATCTCCGGCGCGATTGCGGAGCGGATGAAGTTCGGGGCTTACTGCCTGTTTATTTTGCTCTGGGCGACATTCTTCTACGATCCGCTGGCACACATGGTTTGGGACGGCGGCTACATCGGTACCGGCGGGTTGCATGCCCTGGACTTCGCGGGCGGTACGGTCGTCCATATCTCCGCCGGTGTTTCAGCTCTGGTACTTTGCATTATGCTCGGCAAACGTAAAGGGCACGGAGCTGAAGAGATGCGCCCGCACAACGTTCCCATGGTGCTGCTAGGTGCCGCTCTTCTGTGGTTCGGTTGGTTCGGCTTCAATGCCGGTTCGCAGCTTGCGGCGGACGGAGTCTCCACAGCGGCGTTTATCAACACGCATATCGCGACTGCCGCTGCCGGTCTTTCCTGGATGGTCGTCGAGTGGATCAAGTTTAAGAAACCTACGGCGGTCGGGTTTGCCTCAGGAGCGGTTGCGGGCCTGGTCGCGATCACTCCGGCCTGCGGCTTTGTCAACGCGTTCGATGCTTTGCTGATCGGCTTGGTCGTTTCTCCGCTTTGCTTTTCCGCAATCCAGCTCAAGAGCAAGCTCAACAGCTACGACGATGCGCTGGACGTATTCGGCGTTCATGCCTGTGGCGGCATCTGGGGTGCTCTGGCGACGGGCCTTTTCGCCAACAGTGGCGTCAATGCTCTGATCACTGACCCCAAAACTCCTCTGGGCCGAAGCAACGGCATTTTCTCCGGTCTGGCGGGTGCTTCGATCAGTCAGTTTGTCGCACAGCTTGAAGCTGTCTCACTGACAATTATCATGGCGATTGTCTCAACCTTGCTGATCGGCTCCCTCGTCAAGGTAGTCTGCGGCGGTCTGCGGGCACCGGAGAACGAGGAAGAGGACGGCCTGGACGTGACGGAACACGGCGAAGAAGGTTATCACGGCGACAATGCAGGTATGCCTGCGCTGGCGGGTATCGACTAAATACGCCCCTAAGGAGGCAAAACCAATGGTTCGTATCGAGGCAATTATCCGCCCCAGCCGCCTGGATGAAGTGAAGTCCGCACTGGACGAGCTGGGCGTGCGCGGCATCTCCGTCACGGAGATCAAGGGCGCGGGCAAGCAGAAAGGCTACACGCAGCACTACCGCGGCTCCGAGTATCAGGTCAACCTGCTGCCGAAGGTCCAGTTGGTGGTCGTGGTCGCCGACGGCCAGCAGGAGAGCGTCATCGGCGCGATTGAGGGCGCGGCCCGCACCGGCGAAATCGGCGACGGCAAGATCTTCGTCACGCAGGTTCTGGAAGCGGTGCGGATCCGCACCGGCGAGCGCGGCGACATCGCGGTTTCTTAAAGCACGTTTCTTAAAGCACGTTTCTTTGAGGTAAACTAAGGCCCTGGGGTAACTCCCAGGGCCTTTTTATGGGGGGGGAGCACATGAATACTCGTGAAATGCACCAATCCAACCGCGCGGCGTGGAATGAGGCGGCCGCCCATTACGCGGAGACGACGGCTGAACGAATCGAATTCCTGCGCAGCGGCGGCGTGAACTTTGAAGCCCCCGAGCTTCCTTACCTCCAAAACTTGGGGGACTGGTGCGCCCGGGCTATTCATCTTCAATGCGCCGGGGGCACGGATACACTGTCTCTCTGGAACCTCGGAGTGAAAGAAGTTGTCGGTGTGGATATCAGTGATGATATGATTGCGATCGCTCGCACAAAATCCGACGCACTGAACGCGCCTGCGCTGTGGTTTTGCAACGACATTTTAGACACTTCGCATACGCTGGATGGGACGGCGGATCTGGTCTATACGGGGCGGGGCGCACTCTGCTGGCTGCACGATATGGACGGCTGGGCCGGGGTTATTGCCCGCCTCCTGAAACCAGGGGGGAGGCTGTATCTTTACGACGGTCATCCGCTGAGCTGGATATGGGATATGGAAGCCGCAGAGCTGAAGCTCGATCCGGTTTACGGGGATTATTTCCAAACCACGGTCCAGACGAATCAGGGCTGGGGTCCGACTTATATCGGTGATCTGGGAAAGCCGAAGGAAGAGCTTGCCAGAAAATACGAGACTCAGAAAACATTTGGTCAAATTCTCAACCCTTTACTCCAGGCAGGGCTGCGCCTGGAAAAAATGGAAGAGCATCCCGAAGAGTATTGGGAGGCCTTTCCCAACTTACCGAAAGATATCCTCTCTCGGCTGCCGAATACGTTTTCTTTGCTGATGCGGAAAGATTAAGACGTATTGCTTTTATGCGCCTGACCCTCTGCATTGTCAATTGGAACACACGGGACTACCTGCGCGAATGCTTAGCCTCCGCATTTCTCTACGCGCCGGACGGTGCAGAGATGGAAGTTATTGTCGTGGACAATGCCAGCGGGGACGGGTCGGCGGAGATGGTCGGCACGGAGTTCCCGCATGTGATTCTGCTTGCCAACCCGGACAATCGCGGCTACGCGGAGGGCAACAATCAGGCGTTGCGGCGGGCGACAGGTGACTACTTGCTGCTGCTGAACCCTGATGTGGTGCTGCACCCGGAGAGCCTGAGCAAGGCACTCGTATTTATGGCGAGTCATCCCGATGCCGGGGCATTGGGCTGCCGCCTGGTGGGAACGGACGGGAAGACGCAGCGGTCCCTGCGCTCGTTCCCGGACCCCGGGCCGGTGCTGTGGGAGTCTCTCGGCCTGTCCCGACTGTTCCCGAGGTCGAAACGGTTTGGGGCGTACCGGATGACCTGGTTCGATTACGACTCAGTGATCGAGGTGGATCAGCCAATGGGGTCGTTTCTGCTGATCTCGCGGGTGGCGTATGAGAAAGTCGGTCTGATGGACACGCAGTTCCCGATCTTTTTCAATGAAGTGGATTGGTGCTGGCGGGCGAAGCGCGAACAGGGTTTTCGGATCTATTACACGCCGGACGTGCACGTGACGCACTACGGGGCGGGCAGCACGAAGCAAGTTAGGGCAAGCATGGTGCGAGAGTCGCACCGGTCCCTGCTGCGGTTTTACGATAAGTATTACCATGCGCTGGCCGCTCCGACCCGCTGGCTGATTGCGCGGGCGATTTTGCTGAATGAATGGCGCGTTTTGAGAAAAGCGGCGGATTAAAATCACTATATGAATGACATTGCCGTCATTGTCGTCAATTGGAATGCCCGCGAGGACCTGCGCCGCTGCCTGGAGTCGCTCACGGCGGCCCCGAAGCCCGGTGCGGCGTACTCGGTGGTGGTTGTGGACAATGCCAGCGGGGACGGCTCGGCGGCCATGGTGGCCTCGGAGTTTCCAGATATTCGGCTGCAGGTCAACACGGAGAACTTGGGCTTCTCCAAAGCGAATAATCAGGCGATTGCCCAGACTAGCAGCCGGTACGTCTTTTTGCTGAACTCCGATGCGGCGGTCTTTCCGGGAACGCTGGATGCCCTCGTTTCCTACGCCGACGCCCATCCGAACGCGGGTGTTTTCGGGCCAAAAGTGCTGAATACCGACGGCTCCCTGCAGTTCTCCTGCCGCCGCTTTCCCTCGCTCGGTGCGGGCTTTTTTCGGAACACGTATCTAGGGCGGCTGTTCCCCAACAACAAGTTCGCCCGCGACTATTTAATGACCGATTTCGACCATGCCCATCCGCTCTCCGTAGACTGGATTTCAGGGTGTGCCATGCTGATCCGGCGCGAGCTGATTGCGGAAATTGGGGCTTTGGATGAGCGGTTTTATATGTACTGCGAAGATGTAGACCTCTGCCAGCGGGCCTGGGACGCCGGGCGGGAAGTGATGTATGTCCCCGATGCCGTAGTCACCCACGCGATTGGCCGTTCCAGCGACAAGAACGCCGACAAGATGATTATCGAGTTCCACCGCTCCTGGTACGAGTACGACTTAAAGCGGCACCCAAAATCCTCGGAGATCCGCCGAGCAGCGGTCTTCTGCGGCCTCTGGCTGCGGGCCGCCGTGCGGATCACCAAGCGTCGGGTGGCGGGCCGCCGGTATGCGAAAGCCTCTCAAACCGCGGCGGCGCAAGAGGCGGCTTCTCTGTGAACCTCGCGATCACACTGCTGCTGGCCGCCGCGCTGCTGCTTTCCCCGATCTTCGCGGCCATCCCCGATGAGCCGGTCTGGTCGGCCTGGCTGTCGGCGGGTGCGCTGCTCGGCGTGGTGCTTGCGGTCTGGGCGGCGCGGCGCGGCGACCGGGCCTACCGGGTGCCGCTGAGCGGGGCGGAGAAGGCGTTTCTGGTGCTGCTGGGGCTGGCTTTCCTGTCGATTCCGGCGCGGCTTCTGGCGCAGCATGGCACGGGCTATTTCGGGCAGATGCTGCGCGGCTGGGCGACCCTGGCGGCTGATTTTGCCCTGTTTGCCCTCGCACGCCGCGCCGCCGCTGACAAGCGTTATCTGTACGGCCTGCTCCTGGCGGCGGTCATCGGCTCGGCGTATGTCTCCCAAACAGGTATAGTGGAATACCTGCCCTTCTTCCTGACACATCAGACCTCGCACCGCGTATTCAGCACGTCGACTCCAGACTTTTTGGCAGGGTATCTGGTGCTGCTTCTGCCGGTGACTCTGGCCCTGCTCCTACAAATGCCCTCATTCCGCAGCTGGACGCCCCTGGTCCGACGTGCCGGAGTGCTGATCCTGGGAATCGTCCTCATCTTCCAGCTTGTGACTTTGCTGACCACCGGCTCCCGCTTTGCCCTTGTGTCTCTGCTGGTCGGTTTCCTCGTGTTCGGCGGCTCGCTGATATTGGCTGTCAGGTCTGGGCTGATCTTAAGTAAGGCCTCGCGTGTTCTGCTCGGAGCGATGGTGGTCGGCGTGGTACTGGTCGGGGCCGTTTTTGCTAAGCCAGTGATTGGCCGCCTGCAGAATGTCAACGACAACTCGGCGGCGTTTCGCAAATGGACCTGGAAAGGATCCGTGCGAATGGCGGCGGCGAACCCCGTACTAGGGACGGGTGTCGGCACCTGGCCGGACCTGTACCCGCGCTATGCCCTGACCGGCTTTACGCGGCTGGCGCACAACTCCTATTTGCAGCTCGCGGACGAGTGCGGCACCCCTGCCCTGCTGACACTCCTCGCGACCCTGGGTCTGCTCGGAGTTTCGCTGCGGCGCGGCCTCTCGAATACGAAAAGCGAGTCGCGTCTGCTGCTTTGCGGGCTGACCGGGGCTTTGGCCGCCGGGGCGGTGCAGAACGTGATCGATTCGGACTGGTACGTGTTCTTTCTCGGGGCGACTTTTTGGACACTTGCCGGGCTGGCCACCGGAGTCGCGCTGCCGCCGCCTGAAGAAAGCAAATCCGGTCAAGTCTCGCTGCCGACGGCTTATGCTCTGGGCGCAGTCGCGGCTGTGCTGGGGATTTACACGGCCTGTCTGGGGATCGCGGCTGGATGCGGGGCGCAGGACTACGGCTCCGCCCGGAGCTTTGATCCGCTGAATGGAAAATATGCTGCCGAGCAGGGTTACAAAGAGTTTTTCATCAGGCAGGGCAATCTCCCGGAGGCCGAGACGGCACTGCGGACTGGGATTGCTTTGCAGCCGACAAGCCTGAATTACAAGCGTCTGGGGACGGTTCTCGCGCAGGGCGGTCGGGAGCGTGAGGCCCAGGACGCGTATCGCAGCGGTCTGGCCGCCGACCCGAACAATCTCGATCTGCTGCTGGCGCTCGGGGACATCCGCCGCGTTTCGGAGCTGGAAAAGACTCCGGTGGGGACGGCACGGGCCTTGGGAGAGGTCACGGAGACGAAGTTCGCGGTGGCGGATGCGAAGATGGGCGAGGAGGTCGCGAAAACCTCACCTGCCGAGGCGATTTCCTATTACGACCGCGCGGCCGCGGGCTTGGAAGCGTATGTGAACGAAGGCGGCAGCCTGAATGTCGAGCGTCAGGCGATTTCCGGCGGGCACCCGAACCCGAACCTGGACACGGAGATGCGGAGTTTATATGCGCAGGTGCTGAATTCCTGGCGTACCCTTGCCCCGAATGACACAAGCTTATCCGAGCGAAAGCGGCAAACGCTGCGAAATTTCGACAGTTTGTTAGAGAAGTCGGGAAAATCGGGTAACATCTAGAGCAGATTTACGAGGAGTCCATTATGAACATTACAGTCACGAAACGCAGCCCGCAGAGCAAGGGCGAGCGCAAGAAAAGTATGAAGCTGGGCCTGATCCCCGGGTCGGTCTACGGTAAAGGCCTGGAGCCGGTGAGCGTCGATGTGCCCGCCCGCGCCCTGGTCGCCGTTTTAACCGCCGGAACGGGCATGAATACGATCATCGACCTGACCATCGCGGGCGACAAAGGCAAGCACTCGGTCATGCTCGACAATTTGGAGCGCAATCCAATCACGCGGGGCTTTGTGTCCGTCGGTTTTCATCAGGTGATGAAAGGCGATAAAGTCACCGCCCAGGTTCCGATCCGTCTGGTCGGTAGCCCGGCATCAGTCGGCACCGGAGAAGCTGTGCTGGAGCATACGCTGGAAACCATCACTGTTCATGCCCAGCCCGCCGACCTGCCCGAGCATCTTGATGTTGATATCGCGCATATGAGCGTCGGTGACGTCCTGCATGTCTCCGACCTGCCGCACAATGCGAAGCTCGAGTTCGCGACCGCCGAAACCACGGCGATTGCAGCCCTGCACTATTCCCGCACCGCCGCTGCCGTTGAAGAGATCGAGACAGTCGCCGTAGACGACACCGCTGAGGCACCCACAGCCGACGCCGTGCCTGAAGCTGCCTAACCAACGGATAGACAATTCACGACCGGGTATAATAGCGGCATGAGAAACGCCGATGCCGAGCGCATCTATCTCGATCATGCCGCGACCACCCCCCTGCGCCCCGAAGCGCGGGCCGCGATGGAGCCGTTCCTCTCCGGCGACGCCTTTGGCAACCCCAGCAGCCTCCATCACAACGGCCAGCGTGCCAAACGTGCCCTCGACACTGCCCGAGACGTTCTGGCGGGGTCATTGGGCTGTCAGTTCTCCGAAGTAGCATTTTCCAGCGGCGGGACCGAGTCGGATAATGCCGCCCTGCTCGGAGTCATGCTCGCCAACCGCTCCCGCGGTAATCATTTGATCGTTTCCCAAATCGAGCATGAAGCGGTCGGCGATACGGCCCGCTTTCTTCAAACGCTGGGCTTCTCCGTCACATTTCTGCCTGTGGATATTCAGGGCCGCGTTTCGCCGGAAACCGTTGCCGCTGCGCTGACCCCGCAGACCGTGCTTGTCTCGGTCATACACGCTTCCAATGAAGTCGGCACGGTGCAGCCGCTGCGAGAAATATCCGAAATCGTCCACGCGCAGGGTGCGTACCTGCACACGGATGCTGTTCAGACATTCGGCCAGCTTCCGGTGACCCTGGACGGTCTCGGAGCGGACCTCCTCACCGTGTCCGCGCATAAAATCTACGGCCCAAAAGGGGCGGGGGCTTTGGTCGTCCGCTCGGGGATTCCGTTCGAGCCACTTTTGCACGGCGGCGGTCAGGAACGCGGGCGGCGCTCCGGCACGGAGAACGTCGCCGCGCTTGCTGGCTTTGGGGAAGCGGTGCGCCTCCTGCTGCCGGAGCGTGAGGCCGAAGCTGTACGCCAAACGACTCTGCGCGACCTGCTGCTCGCGTCTCTGCGAGAACGCATTCCAAGTCTGGTGCTCAACGGTCACCCCACGGATCGCCTTCCAAACAACCTCAACGTCTCATTCCCCGGCCTCGATGCCGAGTCGCTGCTCCTCAGCCTGGACCGCGCCGGGATCTCAGCCTCCTCCGGCTCCGCGTGTGCGTCAGGCAGCATCGAGCCAAGCCATGTCCTGACGGCGATGGGTCTGCCGGAAGAGTGCATCAACAGTGCCATTCGCCTCACTTTGGGGTGGAGGACGACGCGCGAAGAGATTACGCGGACGGTGGAAGTGCTGGTGGGGATCGTGGAGCGGCTGGGCGGATAGAAAGTGGCGCATCTTTACAATGCGCCATTTCTCATATTTCAAGCGTCACGCAGCAAAGCACGATATCCCGCCTGCTGAAAATGGTGATCGTAGGCGAGGGCATCGAACAGGCCCCGTTCTTGCATCACGCTGAAGGAAACACAGTCCACCATTCCCCATTCTTTATCCAGTCGGCTGGCGTACAGCTTATAGCCTCGGGTGAAAAGGCTCTCGTCCATCGATACGATTTCGACAAAGCTGTTCTGCCGGATTTGTGCGACATATCTTACTGCCAGCGCACGCGCATGGGCACCCCCGGCGGCGTAGAAATTGAGCAGCTCCACAAGAATCAGCTCTGTCGTGATTATCTTCGTCTTTCCAAGGTTGCGCGAAATTGCCTTCGCTTTCAAGTGCAGTATTTCCAGAGGGTTGATCATTGCAATCCAGTAACCGGCATCTGCAAATACAATTATCATGCGGCCTGCTTCTTCGCGGTATGCTGAACAGTGAGTTCTTTGGGAACCTCACGCTTGGGCTGCCCATATAGGTAGTGGCGATAATTGATTGCGCCATCATTTGGCAGGTCAGCCCATTCCTCATGCGTCAAACACGCACCTAGCTCCAAGATAACCTCCCAAATGGGCCGATCATCGTCTGTTATCTTTTCGTGGACAGGCTTGACCCCGCCCACATGATCCTTGATTACCATAATTGGTCTCCTTTTTTTGTCCGCCATTAGATTGATTCTTACGCCGTCGCCGCGTAGTTATCCGCCCCGCCGACATCGTGGAAGACGGGGAGGTAGTCGCGCCAGACCTCGTTTTTGGTGCCGTTGATGTACTTAGTTAAGCTGATGTACGGGACGTAGCGTGGGCGCTTGGGCGGACGCGAGAGCTTCATGCCGCTGTTATGCAGCATCTTGTCGCCTTTTCGCATATTGCAGCGGCGGCAGCAGGCGACCAGATTATCCCACTGCATCCCGCCGCCGGCACGCTTCGGGACGATATGGTCGATGGTCAGGTCCCGGGTCTGGACGCCGCAGTACTGGCAGGTGTTGTTGTCCCGGGCGAAGATCGACCGGCGAGACAGCTTCAGGTCCGGCAGGGGACGCTTGACGTGGTAACGCAGGCGCAGGACGGACGGCGCCGAGGGCAGGGCATCGCCCTCACCCGTGAGCAGGTGCGCTTCCGCCTCATCGTCGTGCGTGTGCAGAACATCCGCCTTGCCCAGATACAGCAGCACGACGGCCCGGCGCAGGTTGCAGACATTCAGCGGCTCGTAGTCGCTGTTTAAAACTAGTACCTCATGGCTCATATCTCGTGTCGTCCAATCCTTTCCCAAGTTTCCCGGCAATTACAATCAATAAAAACCATCAATAAAAAAACCCGCTTCGACTTTTCCATTCATCGAACGGAGTCAGTCGCAAGCGGGTCGTGTCGGCACAGGGCGTTGATGCCATAGCGGCACACATTGATGCTGCACGCCTTGATGGTGGGGCACGGGGCATTGCCCCTCCCCGCCCGCTTCCCACCGCTCGCGTAGTGCCGTATGTCGCCAGAGTTCATTCATAGAATATTCTGTCTTAATTGTAGCAACTTTGACGGTCCTTTGTCAACGATTCGCCGAAAAGAAGGAAGGAAATTTTCCGTGTCACTCCGCCGGGTATAATCAGTGTCGTTGGGCAAGAAAACGGTACTATGCAAGAAAAAATCGCTCTGAGTGAAACGCGGCTGCGGGAAGCCGTTACGGATACGGAAAGAATTCACGCGCTGAATGCCCTGACCTGGGTCTTGCGGTCTGTCGAGCCGGTTCGGGGTCTCGTGCTGAGCGAGGAGGCTGTCGGTCTATCGCGGGCTTCAGATGACCACACCGGCCTGGCACCGAGCCTGTGCCTTCTGGGTGTTTGCCTGGCAATCCTCTCGCGGCATGAAGAGGCGCGAG
>JANXNV010000203.1 GCA_025353925.1 Armatimonadota bacterium | reverse complement strand
GGTCAGCCCGGACCTGCTAGTCGTTTCGCCGGAGCTGTACTGGGAGGCACGAACGCTGCTGGAGTCCACCTACTACCCGGACCCGGTACAGGCAGCGAACCAAATCCTCGGAATCAATCCGCTTATGGGCAGCCTGAAGCTGCTGACTTCGCCCTATCTGGCATCGACCTCTAACTGGTACGTCATGGACACGAAGCGGATCGTTCGGCCCGTGGTGCTTCAGCTTCGAAAAGACTTCGAGTTTACGGCACTCGACGACGAAGAGAACGCCTTTATGCGGGATACGTTTATGTATGGGGTACGGGCGCGGTACAACTGCGGTTTTGGGGACTGGCGCGGAGCGTATGGGGCATTTGTGGCGTAACCTACCTCACCCCGCCGCAGACGGCGACCCTCTCCTTCAGAAAGGAGAGGGTAGGAGATAAAGATGGCACTTTTAACGATTGTGACGGCGGACATTAAGCGGCTGTGTGCAATCCCGGTGGGGGACTTGTCCCATGACGGGGATATTGCGGCACTGCTGGCGGTGGAACAACCGGCCTGGGAGTATGGGATAGATCCGTCGGTGGCGACTGCGGCAAAGGCGTCTACGGTGGCTCCGCCGGCACTGGATAATCCGGGGCTGAACTCGCTGCTGACGCTGGGAGTGGGGGAGATCATGGCCGGGTCCTATCTGGTGCAGGTGGGACGCTCTCCGACATTTATGGATGACCTGGTGCCGGTCTCGCTGGCCCTGGGAAGCTCGCCCCCGGTGCTGGTTGTGACGACGGCAGAGGTGAAGCGGCTGTGTCAGATTGCGGTGTCGGACACAACGCAGGACAGCGACGTGGCGGCACTGATCTCGGCGGAGCAGCCCGCCTGGGAATACACGATCGACCCGGAGGTACTGGCGGCTGGAGAGACGGACGCCCGGCTTTCGGCACTGCTGACACTGGGGCTGGCGGAGCGGATGGCAGGAAGCTACCTGGAGCAGAAGCTGCGGCTGCCGGGCTATACGGACGACTTTCATATCGGCGGTTTGGATGTGTCGGCCTCCAAGACGGCGAACCTGGCGCAGCTTGCGGTGCGGCTTGCGGATGCGGGAAACGCGCGTCTGGAGCCTTATCTGTGGGCGGCGAGGCAGGCGGTTCGACAGAAGGCGGCGTCGAACGCGGCGATTCTGGACACGCGGGGTCAGGCACTTCACAACCGTGGACTGAAGCGGATCGAGCCGTTCCAGGTGGCGGCGCGGCGGGTTGTGACTGAGGCGGTGAAACTGCTTTCGGGCGGTGTGGCGGATGGTTCCAGCAAAGTGCCGCTGCTGTCAGCCTCGCCGACATTCGGGTCGGTGTTTGATGAGGTGAGCTGATATGGCAGACGCGCGTGCCCTGGTCTACCGGCTTCGCTTGAACGCGTTGTTTTCGCTGCATGCAGAACGGTTCACCCTTGTTCGCGCCGGTGCTGGCAGTGATCATCTGGGACTATTTGCGCCGATGGATAACAGCCTGACCAGCACGTTCTTTGATGCCAATGAATCGGTGGGGTTGCAGAAGCCTGCGCTGTCGCTGTACCTTGAACCCGGTGACAATCCTTTCTCACTGTGCCGGGTTAACGATGTCTTCACGCGCGACGACCGGCTTTGGACCGTGCGCAAGACGCATGTGTACCGGATAGGGAATACCCCGCTGGTGCTTCTGGTGCTGTGTGATTAAAGACCTAACCCCGCAGCAATTCTGGGGAGCCGGAGAAGAACCTAACCCCGCAGCAAGCTGCGACCAGAGGGAACCTAACCCCGCAGCAAGCTGCGACCCTTCCCTAAGAGGGAAGGGTGAGGATATATGAAGAATCCATTACATCATCTGTTTCGCAAACGACCGCCGCTGACGGAGCAGGCGGCGGTGGACGGGCTTTCAGGAAGTGGACGGCCGGGCATCCTGGGGGTACTCACATCGATGGCAACGCCGGGGGAGGGGGTGCCGGGCGGCTATGGCACGCTTCGGAAGATGCAGGCCGACCCGCAGGTACGGGCGTGTCTCTCCACAAAGAAGTTTGCTGTGCTGTCTCGCGGATGGGAAGTCCATGCGGCAAGCGCAGCCCCGGCAGATAAAGAAGTCGCGGACTTTGTGCGAACGCAGTTTGGCGAAATGCGCGGGTCGCTGCTGGACAACCTATACGACGTGCTGGATGCGCTGGCCCTGGGCGTTTCGCTTCTGGAAATCAACTACCGTTTGATCGGTGCCGGGCCGTATGAGGGGCGGGTGGGGCTGGTCAGCCTTAAAAGCAAGGACCCGGAAGACTTTTTGATTGAGACGGATGGGTTTCTCAATATTACGGGGCTGCGCGGATCTGCGGGGGCTGCGTATGACCCGGATAAGTTTGTCATTTACTCGTATATGCCCGCCTATGAGAACCCGATGGGCACCAGTGATTTGAAGGCGGCGTATCGCCCGTGGTTTGTGAAGGTGCAGCTTTTGCAGTGGTGGGCCAAATACCTGGAGAAGTTCGGTATGCCGACGGTCATGGGCAGCTATGATGCGGGGAAGGGGTATGGGACGGACCAGCAGCGGGAACTGCTGTCGATTGTGGCACAGGTCCATAACGAAAGTGCAGTGGTGCTTCCGTCGGATATGTCGCTGGGTCTGCTGGAAACGCAGCGGGCACAGGGGGCTGACTTCAATGAGCTGGTGGGGTATCTGGACCGGGCGATCGCCAAGAGCATCCTGGGGCAGACGCTGACTTCAGATAGCACGGGGGGCGGCTCGACGTATGCGCTGGGGCAGGTACATATGGACGTGCTTCGGTTCTTCCTAAACAAGCTGCAGCGGGATTTAGAGCAGAACGTAGTCGGGGAGCAGATTATCAAGCGGCTGGTGGGCTACAACTATCCGGCGGGAACAGCTTGCCCGACGTTTAGCCTGGGGAAAATTAACGACGGACAGTTGGCGGCAGCGGGAACGCTGATCAAGGATCTGGTGGCCGGGAAAGTGATTTCGCCGGAGGAGCCGTGGATCCGGGGGTATCTGGGGCTGCCGGCGCGGGAAGCAGGATAGGAAGAGCAACTTAATTCAGAACTTGCAAATAATCAAACACTTGCAATTATTCACTACCCTCTACAACTGTATTGACATATTTGTCTCAAACTGTTAGAATGAGGGAACATTGCAAATATAACTGACGTTATATAAATGTGTGCGGGTTCCCCCAACACATTATCGGCAGAATTACGCAAAATCTTTAGGCTAAAGAAAAAATCAATTATACCGACTAAAGAACAGAACGCATCTGCAACTCAAACTAAGAAAGGCTTAGGCGAACGGTTTCTCGTTCGAGTTCAGAGCGAAGAGTTTCTTCACCGGCTTCAAAAACTCCTTCGCTGGTTGCTGTTTGGTGTGGTCGTTGGATTTCTTCCATTTGCTTACCCTGCGATCAAGTCGATTGTAGTCGGACCGCCTCCAACATTGTCCAGCATTTTTGGCAGGGGCGATCTATTCTTAGTAACAGCGACTTTGGTGGCTGCTTCTTTTGGTGATCTCATTGCCAGCGGCAAAGAGCGAGCAATTCGCAAGATCACGGCAGGTTTTTTCTGCCTGTTTATCTTTATCATCTGCATTGTATGGTTTGGTGTCGTTGCCAGTTCCCTGGATGACCACACCAAGTACAATGCCCTCCTCACGAGCAAAGACTCTCTTTGGCTGTTTGGATTTGCTGTTCTTATCTGTGCTGGCAGTGTTATTCTGGCCGACGACTTAAAGCCATCAAAAACTGAGGATAATCATCATGGCTGAAGCAATTGAATTTATAACATTGGGAATGTGCGGCCTGGGAGCGGTGGTGGTTACAGGCATGGCACTGTTTAACAATCCAACTAAAACCTCTGCGAGCAAGACGCGACAGCTTGCACTTAATTTGGACGATTTAAGCGACGAGGCTGAGGCCAAAAGTTTAAAGCGCGACGACAAGGCTTTAGTTGGTCACCCCTAAATTCCGTTTACTGCAATGTGTGCGACAACTTAATGAGGTTTCTCAGTGATGAGGAGCCTCGTTTGATTTTGCCGGACACACGATAAATGTATTTTTCACGACAGAGCGTAACCCGTCCGCAGATCATGTTCGATCCATCCCCATTTTTGGCATCGCGCAATAGCTTGTTTCGCCTCGGTTTTGTCATAGCCTCTTTTAACAAGTGCCTTGACAATCCCCGAATGGGAAACCGGCTCTCCCACCTTTACAAGAATGTCCAGCGCTGTGGACGCGGGGCCATCAAAGTCTTCCTCCGCCGATTCGGGGGCTTGCTTATTTGGCAGCGGAAAGCACGGCCAACTATTCACCGGCGGCGACCATGCCGGCAGCACAGCCAGGTTCTTCGTGTCTCGCGCCATGTCTAAATATCGGCCCATTTAGTCTCTCACTTTCCGCGCGGAAAGCGCGTTTAGCGCGGTAAGTCTCCCTTTGGTCGAAGATACCGCGCTTATGGCGCATTCCGCGCAGCCTTTCAGCGATCTGCCGCCGTGATTTGTACGCCCTGTCCGACAGCCTGCCACCACTCAGCTGGCCGTCCGCCTGTCCCTGTCTGCATGATAACCCTCGCCCGTCGGTGCTTGACCAATAGGGCTAACGCCTGACCAACCCGATCACTGGACTGATGGCGCTGGAACAGTTCCCGGATGTCTGTGCGGTTCAATCCGTTTGGAGACGACCGCAGGGCGCGTAGGATGTCATCGGCAATGGGGTCGCCCAGGCTGTCGCCAAATACATGCCTTGCCGAACTCTCGACATACTCCCAGAGGGCAAGGGCGGCGGTCAGGTGCTCGTGGCGAATGCAGTCCGCGCCGTCGAGCAGGGCATACAGAAGTGCCAATCGCATGGTTTGAGCTTCACTACGTGAAGTCACGGCACCGGCAAGTCCTGGCTCGCCCTCCGAGAGGTCGTGGTAAACACTACGCCAGAGGGCGCGGGCAGCGTCATCGCGTCGTAATTCTCCGGTCTGCTTGGCCGATTCGATGGCAACTGCTAACCGCCCAATCAAGGGCTGTAATTCTTCTGCTTGCAGGGAGCCGCCTTCCGGAAGTTCTTTGGAGCGTTTGGCACAAACCCACAAGAACCTATTTGCGAAACCGTTAGCGGCTTCCGTGCTGGAGAGTTCGCGCCGCAGTTCGTCTGCAGTGACATGTCCAATAAGCGAGACATGAGCACCGGTGGCTCTGGCCGCACTGTTCTTGGTCATGGTTTGCAGGCGTCCTTTGTCCCACGCATCCCGGAGGAGGGCCGACAAGGTGTTTCCATCCCGGCCGGCCACACGAAGAACGGAGGCATATTCGCTTTCTTGGACAAGCAGACGTTTGTCGGTGACACCAGGGTCTATTTCCTCCAGTACGGTTTGACCTGTCTTCTTGTCCTTGATAGGTTTTTCCACTGCGTCTCGGACGCTCCAGATTAAGCCTTCGCCGCTGGACAGGCCGGATTGCAGGCAGAAGCTTTCCCAGTGCTGGTCAGCATGGGCGAAGAGTCGCCGGATGTGACCCCAGCTAGTACCCTTGCGGCCTTTAGAGCTGATACCCACCAGCACGACAAAGAGATTGCCAAAGTGTTTGTCAGCTTCCGCGGTGAAATGGGCGCTTCTGCCAATGGCGGATCCGAATGCAGCCAGAAGCTGGACGAGCAGAGCGACGGGATCGGCTTCAGTGTGCGGCTCAATAACGTGCACGATTTCCCCGGCCAGGCCATGAAACAACTCTGGCGCGGCGACAGGCCAGTTGTCGGATACAAGATAAGCCTCGGGAAACTCTGGCGAAGTGTATAAAACTGCGGCGTCGATCGCGCCTTGAACATCTTCGACCGTGCCGCCGTGCAGCACAATCCACTCCGTGAAGTCCTTGCCCTTGCCAGCCGGCAGAGCCGCCAGGCAAACAAGGCACTCTGCGCCGGAGAGTGAACGTGCGGCCTTCTGTGCCCCTTCCTGACCGGCTTGGTCGTTGTCATAGAGAATGGTAACGGAGTGGGCGCGGAGCGTCTCCGTCCACTCCGGTTTCCAGTTGCCCGCACCGAGTGTGCCTGACAGGGCATTGAAGCCCATCTGACAGGCCAGCAGTGCATCAGCCTCCCCTTCTACCAGCAGCACGTCTGCGCCCGCTTTCCGTGCGGAAAGCGGGTACAGATCGGAGCGCAGGCCTTTTCCCCAGGGCAGGGTTTTAGAGCTGCGGTCCAGACCTTCCTGCATGGCGAACAGGTGCTTACGGATGTTGGTCAGCTTGCCAGCGTCGTCATAGACGGGGAAGGCCACACGCGGCGGACTGCCGGGCTTGTCAGACGGGAGAAGCCCGATTTGGAACCGGGTCAAGGTCTCGGTGGTCAGGCCCCGATGCTCCGACAGCCAGAGGCGCGTTGTATCGCAGGCCATGAGTGCGGCGTGAGCGCGGACTGCATAACAAGGATCCACGAACTTGAGGGCTGCGAGGGACGGCGCGGGGGCAAGCCGAAGCGTGCTGGGTCGAGCGCCTGCCCAATCCGCGACGTGAGCCAGGGCAGTCGGGAAGTCGATCTGCAATTGCTTTTGGACGAAAGAGAAGATATCGCCGCCTTGCTGACACTGGGAATGGCAGAACCAGAGGCCGTCGTCGGGGTTGACGACGAAGTTTGGCCCTGTGCCGCGGTGCAAAGGGCACGGGCCGCGCCACTCCCCTGAAATCATTTTCAGGGGAGTGTAGAGCGAGTAGAAGTCTGTGTGGCGGCCGGTGAGAGCTGCCAGTATGTCTTCCTTTTGAGGGATAGATCGCTGAACATTGCTCATTTGCTGCCCCACCTCCGCAGACGGCCGGCGGATGTCAAGCGATCCAATTGCGAACGCTGCCTGGTTTGTAGAAGAGCGGCGATTGTCAGTACGTCCTGCTCGGTCAGCTCAGGACGGCGCGGGCCGGGCGATCCGGTCGTGTTTGGTATCGGCGATTTCAATCCAATTGATCCTTTCGAGCGGACCAAAGGCCGGGTTGACAAAATCGCCCAACTGTAGGGTATGATTGTGTTTGATCCTCTTGCTGGCCTTTGGCTGTGTGATAGAAAAGACGCCCTGTTTCCGCAGGGCGTTTTTGCACGTTCGGTCCTGCTCATCGGGATAGCCTTTCCCCATCCCTGTCTATTCCAGTTTGCTCTAACTCATCCAGCTTTTCAGCCAGGCGGCGAACTTCGCGAAAGAAGGACAGCCAGGGGGATAGTGGCTCAGTGTGCTGAAGATTGAGAGACATATTCACCTTCCAGCGCCTCATCGTTACCCCTGCCTACTATCCTGAATAAAATATCGAACTCCAGACCTGTTGCGGACATCAGTTTCTCACGCATGCAGCCGGAAGGACGTTTCTTTCCAGCCAACAATTGTGCCAGGTATCCACTACTTACTTCCGCCTTAATTGCAAAGCCATTTTGCGATAGATTCCGCCGTGCGATATGTTCCCGTAACGCTTCCGTCTTCATTCTGATCTCCAACAGTATCTCCTTTGTTATCACAGAAATTAGCTATGAGCTAATTACTAAGAGTATACGATGTTAAATAGTTTGCTGTCAAGTCTAAATCTATTTCTTTTATCTAATACTACTTGCTAATATTTTCTGAATGGGGTAGTATGAATAGGTGCCATATAACTGTCTTCATCGGCACAACACACAGATAATCGAACCTTATGATTGGAGAGGGAGAATGGACGAGAAAGGCAGGCAGAAATTTGGTGCATACCTGCGAACTCTTCGAAGTGAAAAGAAAGTTACGCAGAAAGATGCGGCGACGCAGGCCGGTATCTCGGCACCCTATCTGGCCCAGCTAGAGAAAGGTCAAAGGAATCCGCCCAGCCGAAGTGTCCTATCAAGGCTTGCTAAAGTTTATGGTATCGCGCCTCAAGAACTTTGGCTTGAGGCTGAATATGCAGAAAATAACACCGAGAGACTTTTCAAGCGGCTTGACGCAGCTAGGGTCCAATGGGCTTTCTTAGCGATGCTGAAAGACCCTGCGTACAGCTTTGGCACTCGTTTGCGCGGTAAAGAATTAACGCTTGAAGCAAAAGCGATGCTCATTGAAATCTATCAAAAAAGTATGAACCGTCAGCTTCTTACGCCAGAAGAATTAGAACCGGGAGACAGCGAAGGGAATAATCATGATAACGACAGCACCTCGTGAGATGGTAGCACCTGCGATTGATCGTCCTTGCAGTCGGAAGCTGGAAGATCTGCTAAGACATATCGGATGGTCTCTGCAGCCCGAAGCCGACCGGCCTGGACGAACAATTGAGGATTTCGTTACGGCGTTCCGAAAAGCGTTCAAGCTCTCTCTGCCGATCGCCCCACAAATGACGAAGTTTCTTTCGGAGGCAGGGATCGAAATGAACTGGTTGGAGGAGCGAAAAGGTGTGAACGTGGACGCTTCCTACGATTATGACGCTGCATCTCAGAAGTGGCAAATCTATGTTCGTTCTGGCCTGGGAATATTTGAACCGCGTGCAATTTTGCATGAGGTGTACGAAATCTTTTTCTGGCGCTGTTATCATGTGATACCCTGGTTCAAAGATTGGGCGATACAGAACAAGATATACGACCCTCATGACAAGGCGGATGATTACGCGTCCCTGATGATGCTCCCACGGAGGAAGTTTTGCAATCTCGCGAAAAAATTGGATTACGACATCTGGCGTCTTGCTTCGCATTGCCAGGTTCATCCTAACTCCTGTTTCAATGCTGTGACGCGCTATGCGAGCTTCAAACACCCATTTTTCCATATGAACTTGAGCTTTGGTGCTCTCCCGGATCAGTTGTCGATGCTTTATGAAGAAAACACGCTGCAGGCCAAAATCGTGGGAAAAGCTTATAAATCTCCTCAAAATGAAGAATATGGTCTGAATTGGGAGTATCTGGAGCCGGAAGAAAAAGTAAGGTGGCAGCTCATGGATTGTATCAAAGATCTCAGTCACAAAGGCGAGTTCTTGGACATACCCTCCTCAAACTCAAGTCATCTTGCACACAGGAATGGAAAAACCATATTTGCGGAAACGGACTGCTTTGCTGGCTGTGTTTTGCAAGGTCCTGTGAGTGTAATCGCTCGACCTGGGAAGAATTCCCACGTTTATGTTCAGGTTGTTCCCTCTGGATACTCCTCTGCCCTTCAAGCCAATCCCGAGAAGCCGTTTATGGGCTGGCCAAAGCTGCTAGCCAGAGATCACCCAGACGCCGTAGATTAGCCAGTTGCCCAGGATTTCAAACAAAATATAGCCCGGCGATCAACAATCGTCGGGCAGGTTCTTGTTATGGTGCTCTTTCCCTCTCCTCTGACACGCTCCAGGTACAAACCCCGGCACGGACACGGCAGACTAGCGGCAAGGTTTCAACTGAATAGTCTATGAGCGTGGAGCTGTCGCCATCGAGGCCATAGGAGTCAGCAGTACTCCTGGTGCTGTTCACCCCTGCGCCATTTGCCTGTGGCGCATTCGGAAACGAGCCTTATCGGATTCTGAAGTGGTGTCATAACAAAGAGGGCAGGAAACGCCTTCCTCATACTGGGGCTGAGACTTGTTGGCGGCATTGA
This sequence comes from Armatimonadota bacterium, assembly GCA_025353925.1. GTDB lineage: Bacteria > Armatimonadota > Armatimonadia > Armatimonadales > Capsulimonadaceae > JANXMY01. The sequence continues at coordinate 5,277 of JANXNV010000203.1, read as the reverse complement.
TTGCCTCGCCGCAGGAAAAGCACATTTCATACTGTCCGATGGAAAGGCCAGGCCCGACCGCCATTCGGTGATCAAACACGTAGCAGTCGCCCTGCCACCGGCTGTGGTCGGCGGGTACCTCTTCCAGATACTTCAAGATCCCGCCCTGTAAGTGATAGACCTCCGCAAATCCCTCCCGCAGCAGGAATGACGATGCTTTCTCGCAGCGGATGCCGCCGGTGCAGAACATCGCCACTTTGGGGTGCTGCACCGGGTCCAGATTTTGCCGGACATACTCCGCGAAATCGCTGAACTGCGCAATACCCGGATCGAGGGCCTCGGCAAAGCTGCCCAGCCGCGTCTCGTACCGGTTGCGAGTATCCAGCAGCAGGACATCGGGGTCGGCGATCAGCGCATTCCAATCCTGCGACTCGACGTGCCGGCCAACCTGTACTGATGGGTCGGCGTCCGGCTGGCGAAACGTGATAATCTCGCGCTTCATTCGTATTTTGAAACGATGGAACGGCTTCTCGGGAGCCTCGGAAAACTTGACATCCGCGCGTGGTAGCCCGGCCCGGCCGTGCAAAACCTCCAGCAAGGCATCAATATCAGGTGCGGACCCTGCCACTGTCCCATTGATTCCCTCGGGCGCGACGAGAAGCGTCCCGCATAAATCGAATGGCACCAACACCTGCTTCAAGTCGGCTCGAAACGCTTCCGCATCGACTATGGGCGTGAATCGATAAAAAGCGGCAATGGTGTAGGGCATGGGTCATTATACCTGCACTTTGCCGCCAGTCCCAAAAATAAATATTTCGCCTTCCCCGAATTCCTCTTGACAGTATCGCAATCCCGTGTTAGAATGGGTCTACCGTAAATGTTTACGGAAAATGCCGTGGACGCGATGGGGAGTACAAATGAACTTGAAAAACTCGAAGCTCAAGCTGGCGGCGACTCTGGTATTCGCTGCTCTTGCCCTGGGCACTGCCATGCCTAAGACCTCTGCCGACGGGATAATTGTCCCCGCTTATTTGCCTCTGACCGACACCGCGAATTGGAACGTGCTTAAAGAAGACGCGGCGATCTTCGCCAACGGCTCCACGCCCACCTACCTCGACTACTGGGTCGTAGTCAACAGCGGCAATAATGGACCGTTCACCGCCGCTGCGGACTGGACGGCGGCGGCCAAAGTCTGGGATCCTATTGAAGTCAACAGCGGGGCGATTTTCGGCTACGTGCATACGCTGGTCACCCCGACCGGGACGACATTCCGGTCCCTGGCCGCCGTAAAAAGCGATATCCGGGCCTGGGTCAACGGCTACGCCAACTTGGACGGCATCTGGATCGACGAATTCTACCCGCGCTACGAAATCGCGGGGCCGTCCGGGTCGTTGGCGACCTACCCAAACGGTCAGGCACTTGCGCCGACCGACCGCAGCTTCCTTTATCCTGACGGCAAAACGATAAACGGCGCAGTTCAAGTCAACCCCGCAGGCGGCTACTACAGCCAGTTGACCAAGTGGATCCACACCACTTATCCGAACCTCAAAATCATCGGCAACGCCGGCGGCTACTTTTACTCGAATCAGGTCAATTACGGCGGGCTTGTCGACGTGACATGCGCCTTCGAGCAGACCTATGCAGTCGCCGTCAATGCGCCGGCAAATGACTGGGCCGGTCTGAACACACAGCCTTTGAGTGCCTCCTATGCTAAACTGGCATTGATCCACACAAACTCGACGAACCTGAACGGGGCAATCGATCAGTCCATCTCGCACGGGTATAAGTACTTTTACACGACCAACCGCACCCTCGACAACAATATCTGGGGCGGCCTGCCGCCGTACTTCACGTCCGAAGTGCAGTATATCGCAAACCATCCGTAGAAAGAACTTCCGAAATGACCCACGCTTCGCCCCGCTATTTTCTCGCGGCATTGACCGCTGTCCTGCTCTGCTGCGCCCTGGTTCCGGGGTGTGGGAGCGGAGCGGGCGAAGCGAGGACCTCGGACGCCCCGCCGCCGCTGCCGACAGCAGCGGCGGGGCGTGGGTTTCCCCTGACGGCCCCCTGGGTCTCGTTCTACGGACCCGCCGGGCAGATGGGTGGTCTGGATAAAGCGGCGCAGACATTCCGCATTTTCAATATCGACGCCGACCCCGGCACGGGAAATTTCACCCCGGAGCAGATCACCCAGCTCAAAGCGAACGGCAAAAACCGGGTCCTCAGCTACCTGAATCTCGGGTCGATGGAGTCCTCGCGCACCTACTGGACCCAGGTTCCGCTCGGGTTCGTGTCCGGCAAAGCCAACACCACCGCACACCTGGGGCCGTACGCGGGCTATCCCGACGAGACCTGGATGGATCTGAGCAATGCCGAGTATCAGCACTTGATCGTTGATTTTGTCGCCCCGCGCCTGGTCGCTCAGGGCATTGACGGCTTTTACCTGGATAACCTGGAACTGGTCGAGCATGGCCCGCAGGACCAAAACGGCCCATGCAGCCCCGCCTGCCGACAGGGTGGCCTGGACCTGGTGCGCCGTCTGCGCGAGAAGTACCCGAACCTGCTGATCGTGATGCAGAACTCTACGAGTGACGTGACACGGCTCGGGACGACGGGGGGCGTTGCGTTTCCGAGCCTTCTCGACGGCATCGCGCACGAAGAAGTCTACGCCCCGAAGCCCGACGATGCCGCTTTGCAGGAGCTGAAGAAGTGGCAGGCGATGAAGCTTCGCCCCGGCGGTCAGCCGCTCTGGATCGCCACGGAGGACTACGTCGGAAGCTGTGCCAACAGTGATGCCGCCCGCAAGGTCTACGCCGCCAGCCGCGCCGAGGGCTTCTCACCCTACGCCACCGACGCCAGTGCCGGTCAGCAGGGGGTATGTTACTGGCCGTTTTAGGGGGAACCCCAAAGCCTGAAAAATAAAATTGGGAGAAATTCACAAAGGGTCTTGACAAATCTCGTCCCATCTCATATAATGGAGTATGGTTGCCGTAAAGCTTTACGGGAAGCTGCCTTTCTTCATCATCGTGCTGCCGCTCTTACTTCGGCACCCAAAGCACAACGCTGCGCTTTCATCATCTGATTCGACATACACAACGACAAAGGGGATACTCGCATGGAACCACGCATCCGCCGAATCTCAGGCTTCACTCTGATCGAATTACTCGTCGTCATCGCCATTATCGCGATTCTCGCTGCAATCCTCTTCCCGGTGTTCCAGAAAGTCCGGGAGAACGCTCGCAAGACTTCCTGTCTGAGCAATATGAAGCAGCTCGGATTGGCGTTCACGCAGTACAGCCAGGATTTTGATGAAAAGAACCCGAACGGCGTAACCAATTTTTCTCCGGGCGGAAACGGCTGGGCGGGTCAGGTCTATTCCTACGTCAAGAGTAAGCAAGTTTATTCTTGTCCAGACGAGGCTGACAGCGGGACAGCGCGTGCTTCTTACGGATATAATAGCAACAATACTCTTCCTGGAGCACCTGCATTTGATAGCTACAGCATTGCCAAGTACGCATCTCCGGCCCGAACCGTCCTGCTCTTCGAGGTGCAGGGCAATCACTTTGGCGCGGCGGATGGCTGGGATGTTTCCAACAACGATGTCGGTTACTCACCCGCTGGCTGGGGCATCAGTGCCGGTGGAAATGCGAATGTCCTCAACGGTGCAGGTGCTTTCAATGCTCCTGTCGGTCTGAAAATGGCAACTGGTTACCTGCGCGGGGTTACCGCTGCTGATTATTCTCGCTTTATCGCGCCGACGGGCCGCCACACTGACGGAGCCAATTATCTCATGGCCGATGACCACGCCAAATGGTTTCGTGCCAGCGCCGTTTCCGCAGGAAGCACCAATCCCTCAGAGACAAACTGTGCTGCGACAGCCGCGCTCGACGGCAACGGAATTCCCTACGCCGCCGGAACCGGCTGCGGTGATAGCACGCTGGCGGCAACGTTCAGCCTGTAACGCTCGAAAGAAATCGATTATGCTCCTGAAATCCCTCAACTACTGGTCCCTCCCCGGCGGCCTCGACGGCTCACTGCCCGTCGAAGCCGCTCTGGAGACTGCCGCCCGGCACGGCTTCGAAGCGATTGAGCTGTGTATTGGGGAGGCCGGTGCTTTGGGCCTCGAAACCGACGAAGCTCGGTGCCGGGCCATTTTGGCTCACGCCCAAAAGTGCGGCGTCCAGGTCGCCAGTGTCGCCTCCGGTCTGTACTGGAGCTACGCCCTCGGCAGCGACGTACCCGAAGACCGGGCGCGGGCCGGGGCCGCCCTGGAAAAGATGATCCGTATCACGTCCTGGCTCGGGGCTAAGACGCTGCTGACCATCCCCGGAGCCGTCGATATCTTCTTTCAGCCGAATAGTTCGGTCATCGCCTACGATACCGTCTGGGACCGCGCGGCGGAGGGGCTGGCACGTGTGCTGCCGTCTGCGCAGGACTGCGGCGTGGTGCTGGGGATCGAGAACGTCTGGAACAAGTTCCTGCTCAGCCCCCTGGAAATGGCCCGCTTTATCGACGGCTTTGGCAGCCCGGCGATCGGAGCGTACGTGGATGTCGCGAACGTTCTGCCGTTCGGCTACCCCGAGCAGTGGCTGCGCATTCTCGGGCCGCGCGTGGCGGGGATCCATTTCAAGGACTTCCGGCGGGCGGTCGGCACGATCGAGGGCTTCGTTGACCTGCTCGAAGGCGATGTCGATTGGCCCGCGGTGATGGCGGCGATCACCGAGATCGGCTACAGTGGCCCGCTGGCTGCCGAGATGATTCCGCTGTACCGGTACTTCCCCGAAGTGCGCATTGCAAACACATCGACGGCGATGGATGCGATTTTAGGTCGTCATCAAAACAATTAAGTTCACAAATAGAAGTTAAGTTCAGGAATAAAATTTATGTCATCGTTGATACGTTTGGGAGTGATCGGATATGGCGAGCGTGCCCGCCATATGGTGCAGCTCATGTGCAGCCAGGATTTGGACGTGCGCCTCGTGGCCGTTGCCGATCCGCTTGGGGATGCGCTGGGGGAACAGATGCAGGCCACAGACCTCAACGTCGTCCTGCCGCGCTTTTACGCGACTGCCGACGAAATGCTGGACGAAGAAGCTCTCGACGGAGTAGTGATCGGGACCCGGTGCAGCCTGCATGCGAAGATGGCCGTTAAAGTTCTGAACCGGGGGATCGCGCTCTTCCTGGAGAAACCGGTCGCCACGACGCTGCCGGATCTGCTGGCCCTGCGCGAAGCGGGATCGCCGCGCGTGGTGGTGTCGTTCCCGCTGCGCATGTCGCGGATCGTCCAGCTGGCCCGAG
>JANXNV010000113.1 GCA_025353925.1 Armatimonadota bacterium | reverse complement strand
GTCGGCGGCTCGGACACGGCGGTGCGGGGCAAGGGGCCGGAGTATGTGACGTATGTTTTTTTGTGGGAGAACGGTAAAATGCGGCGGCTGCCCGCGCTGAACGGCAGCCATGCCTACGCAACCGCGCTTAACGATGCCGGGCAGATGGCGGGGGCGTATACCCCCGACCCGCTGAAAGCCAGTTTCCAGGCCGCCCGCTTCACCGGGACCCAGATCAAGCTGCTCGGCGGCTTTCCGGCGACGATGCGCGGCTTTTCTCTCTCCCAGGCCGAGGCGATCAATGCAAAGGGCCAAATAGTAGGCGTTTCCAACAATCAGGCGTTTTTCTGGGACAAAGGCCGCCTGCGTAAGCTGACACCGCCGCCGGGATTTCAAGGCTCCGAAGCCCGTGCCCTGAACAACAAAGGAGAGTCGGTCGGCAAAGGCGAACGGCGGATAAACGGTGCAGTGCGCTCTCATGCGATTTTCTGGACGGCGGGCGGCACGGCCCGGGACCTGGGCGTTCTCCCCAGCTACACCGACAGCGTGGCCCGGGGCCTGAGCGACAGCGGGCAGGCGGTCGGCTGGGTCAGCAAGGTCGGGGGAACGCCGGGCAAGAAGATTTCGTTTCACTATCAGGCTTTTCTCGTGCAAAACGGCAAAATGCGCGGGCTGGGTTCGATCCCGCGCATCCGCGACAGCAAAGCGTCGGCGATCAATCGGCGTGGGCAGGTAGTCGGCAATGCCTACTCCCAGTCCGGCCGAATGACCGATGAAGCCGCGCTGCTCTGGCAAAACGGTCATGTCTACGAGCTGGCCGTCCTGCTGCCGATCCACTCCGGTTGGCAGCTGCAAAATGCAGTCGCCATCAACGACTCCGGCTGGATCATCGGCAACGGCATCCACAACGGCATCCGGCGGGCGTTTCTGCTGAGGCCGGTGAAGTCGGGGAAATCTTAGAGGGGTAACTAATGACACTGACACTGGATTTGTCGAAGGAACAAGAGACTGTTTTACGAGAGCAGGCGGCGAAAGGAGGAAGTGATGAGCATGAACTTGCCCTTCACTTGCTGAACGAAGCCTTGAAAAATCCTGAGACACCGAAGCCTCGTCTATTTCATGAAACGGCCACACCGGAGGAGTGGGTAAAAGCGTGGCACGAATGGACACACAGTCACCATGCCCAGAGTGCTGTTCTGCTCGATGACAGCCGTGAAATGATTTATGAGGATTGAGCACATTTTGCCTACAAAGATCGTAACGAATCTGGTCGATTCTAATCTGCTGCTGCGCGGCGCACAGCCCACCCATCCGCTCTTTGCCGTTGTTGATCGTTTCGTCGCCTCCGTGAAGGCCCGTGGTGAGATCGTTTATGCGTGTCCGCAAAATTGCACCGAATTTTGGGCAGTTGCGACTCGTCCCTTGTCGGCGAACGGTTTGGGTCTCACAACTTCACAGGCAGAAATAGAGCTTGCCAAGATTGAGAGCCTTTTCCCAATGCTGGACGATGACCCCGCGATTTACCCCGAATGGCGGCGGTTGGTGACGTTGGCTGGGGTCGCTGGGAAGCCGACGCACGATGCTCGCCTTTTGGCGGTCGCACTTGTCAATGGCGTGCAAAACCTGCTGACATTCAATGGCTCAGATTTTTTGCGTTTCGCGGCACTGGCCCCTTCCGTCACGATCGTAGACCCCGGCACGGTTTAAAAGGACATCACTTGGAAAAATTCGCGTTTATCATTCATCCGTTCGATGTCCGCCGGGATGTCGCCAAAAAGGGCGGCATCTACACCGCCGCACGGTACCTGCCGGAGCCGGCGGTGGAGTGGGCGATCAAGTTTAAATCGCCGATTGTCATGTCGCATATTACTGGGATTAAGTCTCTGACGGGCGCGGAAGCGGAAGGCTGGTTTATCGGCTGCCCGCTGACTCCAACCCAGATGCTCACGCTGCCCCAGGACTTTGTTTATAACCGATTGATTCAGTGCGGCAAGCTGGCTGAAAGTCTCGGCGCGGGGATCATCGGACTGGGTGCATTTACATCGATTGTGGGTGACGGCGGCGTCACGATGGCGAAGAGCCTGGATATTGCGGTGACGACCGGAAACTCCTATACGGTCGCCACGGCGGTTGAGGGGGCACTGGATGCGGCGAAGCGTATGGGGATCAGTATTGAGACCGCAAAAGTTGCGATTGTGGGGGCGTCCGGCTCCATCGGCCGGACCTGTGCTCAGATGCTGGCCCCGCGCTGCGCGGAGATTGCCCTCATCGGACGCGACCTGACCCGCCTGGAAGCAGTCGGCAAAGAGCTGACCGGAGCCTGCGTTCGGCTCTACGACGAAGTGCATCTGGGTCTGCGCGATGCGGATCTGGTGATCACCGTCACCAGTGCGAAAGATGCCGTGATCGAGCCGGAGGACCTGAAGCCCGGCTGCGTGGTCTGCGATGTCGCCCGTCCGCGCGACGTTTCCGTGCGGGTCGCCAAGGAGCGGGACGACGTGCTGGTGATCGAAGGCGGTGTGGTCGCCGTCCCCGGCCCGGACACCGACTTTCATTTCACGTTCGGCTTTCCGCCTAAAACCGCCTACGCCTGCATGTCCGAGACCATCATGCTGGCACTCGATGGCCGCTACGAATCGTTTACGCTCGGCAAAGAAGTTTCCATCGCGCAGGCCGAAGAAACGTCCCGACTGGCGAAAAAGCACGGCTTCAAGCTTGCCGGGTATCGCAGCTTCGAGCGTGCGGTCACGGACGAAACGATTGAAAGCACTCGCCTGAAAGCGGCGGCCAAGCGAAAGTAGTTTTTTACCCCTAGCGTCGTATCGTAATCAGCCTGCCGTTTTTCAGGGTCAAAAGATGCCGGCCTTCGTAAACCCACTTCTGTAGATTTCCGGCACTGGAAAGCGTGTCCGTCTCTTTCGGATCCCCCCAGCTCATGCGCACCTGCTGGGCAGTCATCCCCACGAAGACTTCTCTGTTTTCGATCGCACGCCATACTTTGGGGGACCAGGCGTAGGTTTTACGAGGGTCGGTTTCGAGGAACGTGTCCTCGAAGCGGCTCCGGCTCTGCAGACGGGCCGGAACATTCGTGTCGCTCATGTGGACATCCACGTAGCCCTGCCGACCGTCTTTTGTCTGCACAATGAACCGAATCGGCACGGGGGCATACCAGCCGGGATCAATCCGGGTCACTCTCACCGGAAGATACTGCTTTATTTTGAGCGTTCGGTCGCCGTTCTTCAGAGTGTCGTCGGAATACCAGAGAATTCTGCCCAGATAACGTTTCCGTGCCGCTTCAAGATCGGGAACCGGCCCGACATCATTCATGCAGCCCTGGTCGATGTCACCGTGAATGATTTGCTTCGTGTCTTCCAGCTGCAGCTCCGCCTCATCAAACACTTCCCCGTTCGCAGCCCGGCCATGACCAATCCCTCGGACACGCACGATCCGCCCGGCATAATCGCCGCAGCGCAGCGGCGTATAGGCTTTGTCCGTGTCCCGGTACAGTTCCTGATAGCCGAAATGCTGAAGCGGCTCCGGCTGCGGCAGGATCATCAGCCGCATCCCGGCCCAGTCCGATTCTGGAATGGTGGGGAAAGCATCGGCGTAAGATTCGCCGTGTGCCGCCGGCACCGACGAAAGAAAAGCGGCCAAAAGCGTGGCGGTAAAGACGGCGTGAAGGGGACGCATAGTACTCCTCTGGTTCAGTGTCACAGGTCTGATGAAGAGCGTGCCCAATCGGCTTTGCGCCTCTGGGCATCGGCTTCCGGGTCCATTCCATCGTTCGGGTCCGGCAAGGCAAGGTGCGCTATGCTCCTGCTTGTCGGCTCCTGCGGTCGAATCACCCGCTTCGGCGCGGCAGCTATCCGGTGAAACTTTCGCAGTCTTGGCTTTGTCTGGGGGGCAGTCAGCATAAGGGCAACCAGGCGAGGCTTCGACCGGGCCGCTGCGTACTTGCGGTAAACCGCCCGTATTACCCGCGGCTGATGCGTTTCAATGATTGGCACCGGCGTGTTTCTCGGCGCGATGGGTCCCCGCGCAGTCTGCGGCGGGACACGCACATGGGCCTTCGCCGGCGGGTGCTGCAGCACTGTCCAGGAGAAGCCGGTGAGGAAAAGCAGCAGCAATACCGCTCCCGGCAGCCAGAGGGGAATGGAGCGCTGCTGGGGCGGAGCGGCCAAAGCTGGAGGGCGGCCAGGCACTTCCGCGAGGGCGGCGCCCAAAGCACTGACCAGAGCCTCCGCCGTCAGAAAGCGGCGGGCCGGGTTCCTGTCCAGAGCACGCCGCAGTACCCGCTGCACCGGGACGGAAAGGCCAGGGGTTCGGGCCGGGGACTCATTGGTGATTTGATACAGGACGTTGGCGACCGTCTGGCCGGCAAATGGCGGGTGCCCTGCCAGCATCTCATAAGCCAGTACGCCCAACGCCCACAGGTCGGTCGCCGCAGTCCCGGCCTCTCCCTTGATCTGCTCGGGAGACAGATACGAAGGCGAGCCGACGAGAATTCCAGTGCTGGTGATGGTGGTTTCGTCACTGGACCGGGCGATGCCGAAGTCCAGCAGCTTCGCCGTGCCGTCGGGCAGCAGCATGATGTTGGTCGGCTTGATGTCCCGGTGGACGATCCCCGCTGCGTGAACGGCATCGATTGCCCCGCCGATCTGCCGCAAAATCTTCTGCGCTTCTTCCGGGGGGAGCGGCTCGCGCGTCATGCGCTCGCGCAGGGTCTCTCCCCCCAGATATTCCATGGCGAGAAAGTGCTGTCCTTCCTGCGAGCCGACTTCGTGGATGTCCACAATATTTGGGTGCGACAAGCGGGCGATCGTGCGGGCTTCGCGCTCGAACCGGGCGATCAGATTGCTCTTCTCTCCAGCGGCGAGCGAAAGGGGCAGGGTCAGCAGCTTGAGCGCGAAGTGGCTCCCCGTCCGCGAATCCTCGGCCTCATAGACGCTGGACATGCCGCCGCGCCCGATCTCCCGCCGCAGCGTGTAGTGGGCGACCGTTTGGGCGACGCCGGGGCCGGAACTCACGCGCTGCGTCTCCGCCGGGTCTCGTGTAGTATCTCTCTCATCCATCGTAATTAGTCAGTCGATATTCTTGTGGAAAATGTTCCCTTTGCGAAGAATTCCTTGCAAAAATGTAGACAGAAAGAGCAGTTTTTGGGTATAATAAAACAGATGTTCGATACAGGAAATCCCCACATGAGCAACCCAATGAATAACCGAGAAATGGCCGCGACACTCTTTAATATCGCCACTCTCCTGCGGGACCGGCAGGACAATCCTTTCCGCATCCGTGCCTACGAAAACGGGGCACGCGCCTTGATGGGACGGCGTTCCGATGTAGTCGCCCCGCTTCGTCAGCAGGATGCACTTCTGCCGCACCGCAAGGGCGTGCTGGGGGAGCGTTTGCAGCGCAAGCTGCAGGAGCTGGCCCGCACCGGCGAAATGGCGTACTTTCAGGACATACTCGCGGACCTGCCGCCGTATATGGCCGCGCTGATGTCCGTGCCGGGAGTCGGCCCGCGCACGGCCCAGCGGCTGCATGAGAACTTAGGCATCGAGACGCCTGCCGAGCTGGCCGATGCCGCCCGGTCGGGTCGTCTGCGCAGCCTGCACGGGTTTGGGCCGAAGCGGACGGAGCAGTTTGGTCAGCTCTCACTCTTTGAGGAGGAGACCGGTCATGCCCACACTCGAAACTGAGGCTGCCGATCTGGACCTCTTCTCAGCGGGCTTTGACAACGGTTCGGAAGAGCAGGACGACGAAGAGGCGGAGATGGAGTGGCTGGACGCGGCGGCGGAGGAGTATGCGCTGCCCTTCGAAATGCCTGCGTTCTCTCTGACGCCCCGGCCCTATCAGAAAGACGCGCTGGCGGCCTGGGGGAAAGCCCATGGGCGCGGCGTCGTCGTCCTGCCGACGGGAGCGGGCAAGACCGTGGTGGCCTTTATCGCAATGGAAGCGATGAAGGTTCGAACGCTGGTGGTCGTTCCGACCATCGACCTGATGCATCAGTGGCATGACGGCATCCGCGAAAAGTTCAGCTTGGGGGCGGATGAAGTCGGGATGATTGGCGGCGGCTTTCAGGCGGAGCGGCCGATCACGGTCATCACCTACGACTCGGCGGCCATGCCCCGGCGCGACCTGTCCCGCTTCGGTCTGCTGATTTTCGACGAGGCGCACCACTTGCCATCGTCTTCCTACCGAACTATCGCTTCGCGGGCCGACGCCCCGTTTCGCCTGGGTCTGTCCGCGACTCTGGAGCGGTCCGATGGGCGGCACGACGATCTGCGGACACTGATCGGCCCGACGGTGTTTGAGCGTCAGCCGGCCACTCTGGCCCGGGACAAGCATATCGCCGATTACAAAGTCGAGCGCGTTTCGGTGGACCTGACCGACGACGAGCAGGCCCGCTATGACCAGCTTACCAACAATTTCTCCTGGTACATGGCCGCCAACCGCACCCGTTTGATGATGACCGGGGCGGCGAATTTGTTCGAGGCATTGATCCGCAGTGCCGGACATGACCCCGCCGCCCGGAATGCCCTCCGCGCTCACCGGGAAGCCCGGATGCTGGCGATGAATGCTGAGCGTAAGGTCCAGGCCGTCGAGACGCTGCTTCGGGAGCACAAAGACGATAAAGTGATCGTGTTTTCCGAGTGGAACGTGCTGGTCAACGATCTCTCTCGCCGCCTCTGCCTGCCTGCGATTACTTACCGGACCCATGCCGAAGAGCGGCGCGATATTCTCGACAAGTTCCGGCAGCAGAAGTACTCGAAGCTGGTGACGGGGCGCGTTTTGAACGAAGGCGTGGATGTTCCCGACGCCAATGTCGCGATCGTCGTCTCCGGTTCCAGCACCACCCGCGAGTATATTCAGCGTTTGGGCCGCGTCCTGCGCCCGAAGCCGGGGCATGCGTACCTGTACGAGATCATCTCGCGCGGCACGAGCGAAGTCAAGACGGCCCGGCGGCGCAAGCCGGTGGAGAAGGCGGAGACCTAACCCCGCCGCTCCGCGTCGACCCTTCCCTAAGAGGGAAGGGTGAGGAGTCAGGAGAAGAGTGAGGAGGGGACCGTCTGCTCCTATCCTATTCTCACTCTTAACCCTTCCCTCTTAGGGAAGGGTCGACGCGGAGCGGCGGGGTTAGGTCCCGGGTCGGTCCCTCAGCATTAACGGTGTAAGCTCTCTTCAGAAAGCAAATTTATGGCATTTCGACTGGAAGAATTCAAGAAGACGACCCGCAAAGGTGCGGCGGACGCTCCGGCAGCTCTGTACCCCCACCAGATCAAGGACAAAAAAGTCTTGTCCCGGCTGGAGATCGCGATCCGGCACTTCGACGGGTCGGTGGGGCGTCGCCGCCGTGACTTGGATGCCCAGGCGATGGTGGACTTCTTTGGAGACCCACGCCTCGCACGCGGCATCGTGGCCTGCCTGACGCGCTTCTACCGTTTCGAGACCCCGGACTTCCCGCAGATGGTGGGGCGGGAGGCCGCCTCTCGTTTGACCGATGCCGGATTGAATGGAGCGCGGGAGGTCCGTGCGCTGACCTATGCCGTAGTGAACGACAAACATCATGGCTTTCTCACGGAAGCTGACCGGGCGGCTTGCTACGGGGAGCTGGGGGCACGGTTCTGTCTCACGGCCCAGCAGTGGGACGTTCTGCTGCATCTCGATGCGGAAGAAAACCAGCTGTTGACCCGTCTCGGGGCTGTTCCCAAACCCGTCGATATTGTGGCTTTGTATAACTTCCATTCGCTGGAAACAACGCTGCGGCGGGCGACTCAGGTCCTGCTGGCGGGGCTTGTGCTGACACCGACCGATGCCGCCGATATCCGCGCCCTTGGGCGAGCATTGGGAGTCAAAGCAGTCGTCTCCGGCGACAAAGTGACGCTTTCTTTCCCCGAGGCAACTGAGGCAAACATGCTGCTGCCTCGCCGCACCGTCGGCCTTTCGCGCTGCCTGCTGCATTTGGTCGAAGCGTACGCGACCCGTGCGACTCTGGGTTCCGTCGAAACGGTTCTGGCAGGCCGTAAGTTCCGGTTCCTGCTCTCCACCGATGCCCTGAAAGTGCTGGGAATGTCGATCAAGCCCAGCGAAGAGAAGCCGCACTTCAAGCGGCGTTTTGAGGCGGCGCAAACACTGCACAAAGAATTATTGAAACTGCGGGCGAAAGGGGAGGGGCGGAGCTGGAAGCTGAAGCGTCTGCCGGAGCCGATGGTCGCTGCGGGGAGCGTCACGCTGCCGGATTTCACGCTGACACGCGGTGGCACAGTCCTGCCGATATGGACGCACAAAAAGCTGGCCGCTGCTGACGTGCTGGCCCAGGCCGAAGCGTCCGCACAGGACCTGTTTGCCGTGCCGGAGCAGGTGCTGCCTGCCGTGCCCGGCGATGTTCGCGCCCTGTGTGACCGGGCGGCGGCGGAGGGCATGGTACGCACCGCCGAAGCCCGCCGCATCCTGCATCTGCTCGACGAATCCCCGCTGATCGAGTGGATCCGTCAGGCCGCCGACCCGCGTGTCCGCTACATCCCCGGTGTCGGTCTCTGCTCGTCGGATATGATCACGGCGATCCATGGTGAGCCGCCGATCAATACCGCGAGAAATGCTTGACACGCGCCGCGAAATCGTTTATACTGGGAGCGTTGTAAATAGTAAGTCGGGCTGTACCAATTCGCACTCAGATGAAAAGGACAACGCTTCCATGAACACGCGCGCCTCTTCTCGATTTCTGACGCGGGGGCTACTCGCCGCCGCCTTTGGCTTTCTCGCTCTGGGGCTAGGTACCCACTCGGCTCAGGCACAGAATTTTACGTTCACATCGCCGGTCGGCACGACGCTGAACCTGCACCCCGGCGATACTGTCTCTTTTGCTGGGACATTCAAAAACACGGCGATTGAAGAGATCGACGCTGTGACGATCACCATGGTCAGTCCGAGCGCGGCGGGCAAATTCTCCTTTGCCTCGCCATTTTTTGGGACAGCCATTGCGGCGAGAGACAGCAGCAACTTCACCGGCACACTCAAGGTGCTGAACTCCGCGCCGGCTTCCACGACCTCGTTCTACTTGGATGCCAATGGGACTGGCGCGGACACGCAGAGCAATTACGACTTCACTTCGGCTAACTTTAAGGTGATTATCACCCCGAATGCCGTCCCCGAAGCCTCGACCCTCGGCTCGTTCGGCCTGCTGCTGGCCGGGCTGGGCTTTGCGGCACTGAAAACTCGCAAGCGTAGCGCAGACTGTGCCTAAGTAAAGACGAGAAGAGGCCTCCAGAGTCTGAACTGGGGGCCTCTGCTGCCGAAATAGGCACTATGCTCAATCCTGCCCAGACACTGGCGACATACATCAACCCTCTGCTCGCCCTCTTTCTCCTCATCGCTCCTCTGATCAACTTTGGTCCCAATACGCCCTGTAAACCTAGCTGCTGGGAGTTCTGGGGGCGCAGCCTGCTCGGCTTGGGGCTTGCCGTCACGCTGGCCGAGGGCGGCAAGCATTTCGAGGTCTGGCCGGGGCATCCCAGCTTCCCCAGCGGCCATGAGACGTTCGGTCTTTGTGTCGCTACAAGTCTTATCTTCCGAGATTCCCGCTGGTTGGTTGTGGTGTTGCCGCTGACCGCACTGCTGGCCTGGGCACTTGTGGCGGCGCACTTTCACCGCCCAGTGGATGTCGCCGGATCCGTATTGGTCGGGCCGCCCTGCGCAGTGCTGTTTCAGCGGATAAGATATCCGAGACCACTCTAGTGCGCGAGATCAGGCAGCCGTGCTCTGTCTTTCAAATGGCTCTTTTGCTTCGACTCATTTTGGGCGGAGGCAAAAAAAGGCGCGGCTCTCGCCGCGCCCCTTCTTCGTCATCCTGACGTCCCATCATCCTAATGTGCAGCTCAGAGGCCCTTGTCCGACAGGAACTTGACCAGGTCGGCGACGCGGCAGGAATAACCCCATTCGTTGTCGTACCAGGCGACGACTTTGACGAAGTTGCCCAAGCCGATGGTGTCGATGGCACTGAAGATCGACGAGTGCTGATTGCCCTTGAGGTCGGTGGAGACCAGCGGCTCGTCGGAATACTCCAGGATGCCCTTCATCGGGCCGTCGGCGTACTCTTTGACGGCGGCGTTGATCTCTTCCGGGGAGGCATCTTTGCTCAGGAGCGCGGTGAAGTCCACGACCGAGACTGTCGGGGTGGGGACGCGGAAGGCCATGCCGGTGAACTTGCCCTTCAGCTCGGGGATGACCAGGCCAACGGCTTTCGCGGCCCCGGTGCTGCTCGGAACGATGTTCTGGGCGGCAGCGCGGGCATCGCGCAGGTCCTTGGCGGCGGTGTCCACGGTGCGCTGGGAGTTTGTGTAGGCATGGATTGTGGTCAGCAGGCCCTTCTCGATGCCGAACCGATCGTTCAGCACTTTGGCGACCGGAGCCAGGCCGTTCGTGGTACACGACGCATTCGAGATGACATGGTGCTTGGAAGCGTCATACATGTTGTCGTTGACACCCAGCACGATAGTCAGGTCTTCGTTCTTGGCGGGTGCCGAGATGATGACTTTCTTGACTCCATGCTCGCGGTGTGCGACCGCTTTGGTGGCGTCGGTGAAAAAGCCGGTGCTTTCAATCACGACATCTACGCCTTCGGAGTCCCAGGGGATATTTGCGGGGTCTTTCTCGGCAAAGACGGTGATCTTCTTGCCGCCGACCACGATGTCTTTGTCTTCGTAGGTGACCGTGCCGCCTTTGTAGGGGCCGTAGTTGCTGTCATACTTCAGCAGGTGAGCGTTCGTGTGGGCGTCGGTGAGGTCATTGAGTGCCACGACCTGGATTTCGCCGTTGGGGTAACGTTCCTGAATTGCGCGGTAAGTGATGCGCCCGATGCGGCCAAAGCCGTTGATGCCGACTCGCACTGCCATGATAGATGTTTCTCCTCGAGTTTTGCCGTAATTTTTCGTTAAAATCGCCTTAAGTATGGCATGGAAGGGGGGCGTAAGTCAACGGGGAGCCTTACGTGCCGGGATCACATACAGCGTGATACTCTGTGCGGGCAGGGTCGCGGTGAGGGTTCCGCCGGTCGTAGGTGCATTCGGCAGGTGGGTGATAGGCTCGGTCCCGGCCAGCCGCCAGACCTGTGCTGTCGCTGCTCCGGCGAAGTGTGAAACGGAAAGCGTCACAGGGGTTGGGCCGGTCAGAGATTTGTTGATGATCATGATCGTCAAAGCCCCATCAGCGCGGCGCGTGGCGGCGAACGACGCCAGTGTATCTGGGTCCGGCACACGGTCGGAGACGCTCAGGTCGCCGAAGCCGGATTTGTTTCCGTCGTAGTTCCGGTAGAGCTGCATGGCTTTGAAGGTGGGAGTAGACATCTCCGGCGTCGTCCAGCGGGTCGCGAGGTCCAGCCCTTCTCGCCCGAAGATACCTAAAATATCCGCCTGCGCCGTCGCCCCGCTCATGCTCTTTTCCGCGCCCCAGTTGTACTCGGTGATACCGATCTGCGTGCCGGGATACGACGAGGCCACCCATTTTTTCATGCGGGGAATCAGCATGATGGGTTCATTGATCCAGCTCTCGTCTTTGTAATTCGGGTCCCAAAGGGCGCGTGTCGAGCGGTTCCGCAGCAGCATGATTTTCGGCGAAATATCGTCGCCGCCGTCGCCTCCCTGCGGGTAGATATGCAGCGTGGCGACATCGAGCAGCCGGTGCCCGCTCTTCTTCTCGTAATCACGCATCTGAGTCAGCAGCCAAGGGAAAAATGCCATGCCTCCATGGGCATCTCGGTCCGGCTGGCCCACATAATTATGTGATCCGCGATACACGAGATCCGATCCGCTCCAGAAGTAACCCGTCCAGCCCCATTCCTCCGGCCCGAGAATCTTCGCTCCCGGATCGATGGATTTGACCATTGCCCCATATTGGAGAACATCATCTCGGTACTCATTCATCGTGTCGCCTAGGGGATGGGCATCCCGGTGCGTCTCATGCCAGAGACTCGGCTCATTGTCCATCAGATAGTACCGGACCCCACCGCCCGACGATTTGCCCCATTTGGTGGTCAGGTGCTGAATCCAGGGCCGCTGAAACTCGACCCCGGCGGGTTGATTCGCCTCGTTCGGGTCATTGCCGACAAGCTTCGTCTTACCATCGGGCTTGAAGCCATTGCCGATGTCGGGGTAGTTCGGCTCGGTCTTCTGCTGCGGGCCGTACTTCGCGACGGAAAAGCTGTAGGTCATGCCTCGGTTTGGCCCAAGCTTCGCGACCCAGCCGATAGTCGGGATGGTCAGCAGCGGCTGCGCTCCGCCCGCCTTGCTGTCCGCGACAAACTTGTCCGCCGATCCGCCGGGAATGGGCGGGTCTTCCGAGAGACTGATATAGTACCAATCGTTGGCGTGGTTAGACGAATTCTCTTTCCAATTATAGCGCGTGATGGCATTGCCGCCGCTGCGGTTCAGCGGCGCATTCAAGGCAAGCAGCTGGGCGGGATTGGCGAAGGCCACCCCGTAGATTAGCGGGCTGATGGGGTGGCGGGCGGCTTCGGCATCGATGAAAATGCTGGTCGGCATGGGTGCCGTATTCTGAGGGCCGAGGCCATTGGCCGCTTGTGGGTCATTCGGCGCAGCCGCCCCCGGCCCGGGGAAAGTCTGCCCCAGTTGGGGCGGGGCAGGCGGCAGGTCCGGCCCATCGGCAGCCGCGCCTTGCAGGGATGAAAGTGCGAGTGCCGTGCAGCCCGCAAAGTAACGCCAGTGTTTGAGGGTCATTTTGGTGTCCTGAATTTCTTGGATTGTCTTGTCCGTTTTTATACGAGAGAGATAGGAAAGTCATCTATGGCTGCTGATCTTGTCATCGAAGTAAACTTCGAGGAGTCAAGAGTGGCATTGCGGAGATACTCTCCTGCATCGTGCATGACTTTACGCCCCTCGGTACTCTCCACAAGTGCCGTTAGGCCGAGAATGCTGCGCAAAGAAGTGAGATGGCTAAGATGGTCGCGTCGTGATTCGATCAGGTTTGCACGGTTCAGCCCAAGAACCTCGATGTTTGTTTTCCCGCAGCGATTGCCATCTTTTGCGTAGGCGATCTCCTGACGAAACCCAACATAGGGGAACGGGTCGGTTTGGGCTGGATGGATGAGAAGCGGCTCTTCCTGCAGCACGTCTTGATGATGGTTTGCAGCACGTCTTACCGGATTGGTGAGCGGGAAGCGGGCTTGTTTGTACCGCTGGTTGCAGATGGAACAGGCCAACAGGAGATTGTCCCAATCGTAAGCCAACCAGTAGTATCCCGGCTTCTCCAAACGGCCACTTTTCGATTGCTTGAAACCACCTTTGGGACGAAAATGCTCAACATCACCTTCCTCGCGGACAATCGTCTCGCAGAAACAACACTTGCCATGCTGCGCCGCGATCAAAGCTGCCCTGACTGTCGGGTCGCCGTAAATAGTGGGGTCAAAAGTGAATCGAAACCGACCGGCATCGTAATCCGATGCAAATTCTTCGTATTGGCGGCAGTCTGCCCTCGTTTTTGTCAGGCCGCGCTCTGTTAAAACGACGGGAGCCGCAACCGGCTTCAAAATTTTGATCACGCATTACCGCCCTATGGGGTCTTCATTAATTCTGCCGCACGCCGGATAATATCCATTGCCTGCATGTCTTCCGCAGTTTCCCCAGTCGGCAATGCTCCAATTTGTGCTTCAATCCCGGCAAGCTTCTTTTCATCCGCACTCGTCAGATGCCCTTTGGAAAGTATGCGTTTGCGCTCCTCCAAAGCCACATCGATCTGTAGCGGGCGGGCACTGTCCAGTCCAAAGAGTTCACTGGTGAGAATCTGATCCACCCGCCAGTTTTTGATCCGCTCCACATCATTGTCAATCACGATATGGTCACCTTCGCGGCGCAGCAGGACGATGTTGGCATTGTCCGCCGCCTGCACGACGAGGGGGCTATGAGCGGTCGCGATGAACTGTGTGTTGGGAAAGCGTTCGCTCAGAAACTGCATCAATGTCCGCTGCCAGCGCGGGTGCAGGTGCAGGTCGATTTCATCCACCAAAACGATGGCTGGCTCCGCGAGTGGGTTTTTACTGTGTGGGTATCGGTCGAACAGGCGGCTGGCAAGATCCACCATCCAGGTCGTGAGTGTGCGGTATCCCAGACTCAGGTCCTTCAAGCCCACCCACCCATAGGGGGTCTGAAACTCCACCGAGGCAGGGCCAATTTCTTTTTCCGACGCACTGAAGCGCACCTCCGACACATCAGGGAGCAGTGCCTTCAAAACTTCAATAATCTGGTCGCGTCGTTCTCCGGCTCGCGTATTGTTTGCCGAGGCTTTGGTGGCAGCGTAGTCGGCTTGTAGCAGCCACTCTTCGGCGTTAATCAAATCCACGTCATCAGAAAACAGGCTGGCCGTGGTGTCCTCCGTGCGCTGCTCCGAGAGTGAAGCTTTTCCCATGCGTCGGCTCGCACCGTAGCCATAGCAGATCAAATTTCGTGTATCTAATGCGTGGCCCCCGAAAGAACCTCTGTCGCGCCACATACGGAGGGATATAATGCCAGCCTTTGTCTCCGGTTCAACAGAATCCAAGCTGCCGCCAAACCGGCAAGTAATTGTAAACGTCCTGGATGGTGTCCTCTGCGTGCTGCTCAGTGAACCAGTAGCGCCCATTCTGTAGAAACTGTCCATCAGTAACGGTGCTCCCCGCGCCAAATCCGGCTGAAACGCCGCCAGGCATTGAAGCAGCGTCGTTTTGCCCACGCCGTTCTCGCCCAAGATAATCGTCCACGGAGCAGGTACGGTTTCACTCTTGGATAGGTTGAGCGTCTGCGCCGGGCCAAAGCAGCGGAAGTTTTCCAGGGTCAGTGACAGGAAGTAAGCGGGCGGTGCCTCAGAGGATGGCACTGCCGCTTGAAGAATTTCGCCGTTCAGGGGAGTTGGGGCGTTCATAGCTAATTATAGCATATGTGTGGAGCGTGGCGTTTGAACCACAATCATATGCTATCATAGTACCGTGAATACTCCCCCAACAAATCACTCTCCGACAACATCCCTCGCCTTGGCCCTTGCCGCCCGGGCCGACAGCTTCGACCCACGCCATGAGTCGGCGTTCCGGCTGTTTAACGGGTTTACCGAAGGCTGCCCGGTGCTGTGCGCTGATCTCTATGGGCAGACACTGGTGCTGCATAATTATGCGGACCCGCCGGAGATGGCGACGGCAGCGGTGGAGGAAGCGGCGGCGTTTTACGAAGAAAAGCTGCCCTGGCTGCGAGCGGTTTTGGTGAAAGCACGTCATGCTGCGACCGATGACGAAAAGAAGGGCGTTCTCCTGCGGGGCGATACGCTGGACCGATTCGTCTGCGAAAATGGGGTGTGGTACGCGGTCGATTTGCAGATCAACCAGGATGCCGGGCTGTACCTGGACACGCGGCACCTGCGGGAGTGGCTGAAGGCGAATCTGGCGGGGAAGACCGTGCTGAATACGTTTGCCTACACCGGCAGCCTCGGCGTGGCGGCGCGGGCAGGTGGGGCGGCGCGGGTGCTGCAGGTCGACCTGAACCGGACATTTCTGAATGTCGGGAAAGACTCGTATGTGCGCAACGGTTTTCCGGTGCCGCGCATGGATTTCCTGGCCGGAGACTTCTGGCCGCAGATTAGCCGCCTGAAGCGGGAAGGGGCACGCTTCGACTGCGTCATCGTCGACCCGCCGATCTTTTCGCAGACGCGCCGGGGCACGGTGGACCTCGGGGAAGACAGCCGCCGGGTCCTGAATAAAGTCCGCCCGCTGATCGCCGACGGCGGCACCCTGGTGACAATCAACAATGCGCTGTTTGTCAGCGGTGAAAAGTACGAGGCCATGCTGAATGAGATCTGCGCGGATGGGTATCTGACGATCGAAGCTTTGATCCCCGTGCCGCAGGACTTTATCGGCGGGCAGACCGATATGACGACTTTCCCGACTAACCCGGCCCCATTTAATCACCCGACGAAAATCGCCGTGCTGCGCGTGCGCCGCAAGGATGCGGCTTAGCTAAGCATGCCTCAGTCTTTCCCGGGCCGATTCGCCCCGTTTTCCCACCGGCACGTGCGAAGTCGCGGCGGCGAGGCCGAAGCGGGGCATGTTGCCGTAGATCGCCTCGTAGTCGCCCGCGGCGACCTGGTAGGTCTCGTGCCAGATACCGACGCTGCCGTCTTTGCCGATAGCTTTGTTGAACCGCTGCCAGGCTTTCAAGTGACTTTCCTGGGGCGACCGCGCGAAACGCTCCAGATCCTCCGCCGTTCGCCAGTACTGGATCAGCCCGATGCCGCCCCGGTACAGGACCGCTTCGCCGCCCAGAAAACCACTCTCCGGGTTATGGTACAGAGAGTTCAGCATCGGCCCCATCGCCGTCGCGGTCGGCAGCCATTTGTGCACAGCCCAAGGCCGGTTGATCCGCATTCCGATCAAAAAGACGACAAACGGCTCGCTGGTGTCGGCGGTGAACCGCCCAGGAAAGATTTTCGGCATTGTTCTTCTCCTCTTCAACTTTCACCTATTCGATGTTTCGCAGGCGATTTTCGATGGAATCGAGCATCAGCCGCATTTCCTGCAGCTCGGCTTGGTCAATGCTGCTCAAAGTGTCCTCCGCCAGCGTGACGGCGTGGGGGATAATCGCAAAGAGAAGCTCCTTGCCCGCTTCGGTCAGGGCCAACTGGAACGTCCGCCGGTTTTCGCCGGGCAGCCGCATCAGCAGGCCGCGCTCGACCATTTTCTGGGTTAAGACGGAGATGGTCGCCCGCTCGATGAGCAGATGATCCGCCAGTGCCGACGGCGAGATCCCCGTCGCGCCGCCTTCCTCCAGAATTGCCATCATCAGGCGAAACTGTGCCTGGGTGATGCCCCAGGCTGCAAAATGCTGGTCAAATGTCGCCGCCATGCGCGTTCCGATCCGCATCAGTGCCGTGCAAAGATGCGGTCTCAGTAGATCCTCTTTCATAGTTAGCAGTATAACTATTAGATTACTAATTGTCAAGTGATTGGTAAAACTATTTTGCAGCGGGTATACTGAAACCGATTTTAAAACTTCTGTGCAGGGGAACAGTGACTATGAGTTTCAACAAAAAGACCGTCGAAGATGTGGATGTAGCCGGGAAGCGCGTGCTGGTGCGCGTCGATTTCAATGTGCCCCAGGACGACACCGGAGCGATCACCGATGACCGGCGGATCCGGGCGGCATTGCCGACGATCCAGTACCTTTCGGGCAAAGGGGCGCGGGTCATTCTCGCCTCGCATTTAGGCCGCCCGAAAGGCGGGCCGACGCCCAAATACAGCTTAAATCCGGTCGCTGAACGTTTGGCCCAGCTTCTGTCGCAGCCGGTTCCACTTGCCCCGGACAGTGTCGGCCCGGAGGTGCAGGCATTGGTGGGTGCGCTGCAAAATGGCGATGTTTTACTACTGGAAAATGTCCGCTTTTATCCGGAAGAGGAAAAGAACGATCCAGAGTATGCGTTGAAGCTGGCGTCGCTGGCCGAGCTTTTCGTCAATGACGCATTCGGCACCGCCCACCGGGCGCATGCCTCGACCGAAGGCGTTGCGCATCACCTTCCTGCGGTCGCCGGATTTTTGCTGAAGAAAGAATTAGACTATCTCGGGGAGACGGTCGAAAACCCGGCCCGGCCATTTGTCGCGATCTTGGGCGGGGCGAAAGTCAAAGACAAGATCCCCGTGATCGAGAGTCTGCTGCCGAAGGTGGACACGCTGATCATCGTCGGCGGTATGTCGTACACGTTCTTCAAAGCCCAGGGCAAGGAGATCGGCAAGTCGCTGCTGGACTTGAATAGCTTGGATTTCGTCGCGAAAGTGCAGGCCGAAGCGGGCGATAAGCTGATGCTGCCTGTGGATGTGACTGTCGCTGACGGCAATCCGTTCGATGTCGATCCGGCGACCCTGCACACCAAAGTCGTGCCGGTCGGCGAGATCCCTGCCGATTGGGAGGGCGTGGATATCGGCCCGGTCACGCTCAAAGCGATTGCGGCGGTGCTCGGCGGCGCGAAGACCGTCCTCTGGAATGGCCCGGCGGGTATCTTTGAATTCCCGCAGTTCGCGGCGGGAACCATCGGGGTCGCGCAGGCCCTGGCGGACAGCGCGGCCACGACGATCGTCGGCGGCGGCGACTCGGCGGCGGCGGTGGAGAAGTTCGGGTTCGCCGATCAAATGACCCATATTTCGACCGGCGGCGGGGCATCGCTGGAATTCCTGGAAGGCAAGGAGCTGCCGGGCGTGGCGGCACTGCTGGATAAATAGAAAGACACGCGAAACAGGCCAAAGAACGTGGGAATGAATTCCACCGCTGTGGGGCGCAGACGCCTAGTTTCGACCTGCGTCGAAAAAGATTGGGGCATATTTACCCTCTTGTCCCGGCGCAGGCCGCGACTTGGCGTTTCGCCCCACAGCGGTGGAATTCATTCCCACGTTCTTTGGCCTATGGTCTTCATCTCACCTGAGAAGACCTACATAACATCAGCAAATGATGAAAGCGACATAGGGTTCCAGTCCCACGCCTCTTGTTATCACTGCTGCTCACAATGCAGGAAATCGACCCGCCTCTCACGAACAACCGGTCAATGAGCCTTCCACTCGCCATTCCCATCAACGACGACTTTATGCCGCAGGGGTCGGTAGATTTCGCCTGGCTGACACGTGCGTGGGCGTTCTTCACGGCGCAGCCGGGAGTGTGGGTCAGCACATTCCTCTTATACTTCCTGATCTCCGTAGGAGTGTGGCTCCTCTGGGCTATTCCGACTGGGACACTGGCGGAGATGCAGCAGGTGTTTCAGTCGGCGTTCGGCCACACCGGCCTCGCGGCGGGGCCGCCGAAGAACCCGTACTGGGAATTTGTGCAGAGCCGCGTGCTGGTCCTGATTCTGGAAGTGCTCAATGCCGTGCTGTTCGGCGGTGTTTACCGAATGACGTTGTCGCAGAACCGTGGAGAGCGTATCTCCGCACTGGGCCTATTTTCCGCGCTGCCGCAGGCGTTTCCCCTAATCCTGGTCGGTGTCGCCCTCACGCTTGCGGTCCAGCTGCTGGAAGGAGCGTGCCTTGGGCTGCTGCATGGGTCCGGTCTGCCCACCCCTGTGGCCGTGCAGATCGCCGGACTTTCAGGTGCCGTACCGACCATCATTCTGGAAGGCCTGCTGATGTTTGCGCCGCTGCTCATCATCGACCGGAACCTGACTGCGCCGCAGGCGATTGTCGGCAGTCTTCGACTCCTGCGCGGGCAGCGGATCAAGGCCATTTGCTTTTATTTTGTGGCGTCGCTGGTGGGCGGATTAGGATCGCTGTTTTGCGGGATCGGGCTGCTGGCGACTTACCCGGTGTTCTTAATCAGTATTGCGCTGGGCTACGTCGCTCTCATGGAGCCGCCTCTCGCGCCGGTTTCGCCCTACAGTGCGCCGCAGGAAGGTGTCTGGCCGCCGCCGCCAGCGACAGGGCAATGAAAATGAAGTGCTTCTCCCAAACTCTCCTGATAGTCTGCGCGGCTGCGATTGCCCTGCTGCACGCCCCTTCGCCAGCAGAGGCGCAGGGGAACGCGGGCGTCTCCCTGAGCGGCGCACAGTGGCGGATTGCCCCGAAGGCGGAGATCGCCGAGACCGGCGAACAGATCTCTGCGGCGGGGTACCACTCCGGCGTCTGGATCCCCGCACAGGTTCCGGGAACCGTTTTCGCTTCCTACGTCACAGCGGGCTTGGAGAAAGAGCCGACGTACGGGGACAATGTTTACCAAGTCGACTTGAAAAAGTATGACCGCGACTTTTGGTACCGCACCGAGTTTTCCGTGCCTGCCGCTGACAGGGCAGGGCGGGTCTGGCTGAATCTGAAAGGTGTGAACCGGGACGCGGATATTTACTTGAACGGGAAAAGTGTTGGTGCGCTGCACGGCTTTCTGCAGCGGGGCCGCTTCGATGTCACCGCTCTCATACATCCCGTTGGCCGGAACGGGCTGGCAGTGCTGGACCATGTCCCTGTCGGGGGCGGGAACCTTTCCAGCCCGTCCTTTATTTGCAGCGTGGGGTGGGACTGGATGCCGCGTGTGCCCGGCCTGAATATGGGAGTTTACCAGGATGTTACCCTAACCCATACCGGCGCGGTCTCACTGACTGACCCCTGGGTCCGAACCGACTTGCCTACACTCAAGCAAGCGAATCTTTGCGTGCAGGCGACCCTGGCAAACGCTTCCTCGGTTCCCGTCTCGGGTGTGCTGGCCGGGACCATCGAGCCGGGCGGCATCGCATTCTCGCAGGCGGTGACACTCAAAGCCGGTGAGACGAGAGACGTGGTGCTGGACGACCGGACCCTCGCCGCGCTGCGGATCAGAAATCCGAGGCTCTGGTGGCCGAATGGGTATGGGGAGCCTTCTCTTTACACTTGCCGTCTGGTGTTTGGGATCGGGAAAGCCGTGTCCGATGTCAAAATCGTCACCTTCGGCATCAAGAAATACACCTACGACACGGATAACAAGACCCTGCATCTCCACATCAACGGGGTCCGCGTCTTCCCTAAAGGCGGCAGCTGGGGCATGGCGGAATTCATGCTTCGGTGCCAGGCGAAGGATTACGACACGAAGGTTCGGTTTCACAAAGAGCTGAACTTTAACATGATCCGTAACTGGATGGGCATGACCGTGGACGAGGCTTTTTATTCCGCCTGTGATAAGTACGGCATCATGGTCTGGGACGAGTTCTGGCTGAATTCCAGTACGACGTTAGGCAGCCTGCCCGCCGATATCTCCCTTTTCAATTCTAATGCCGTCGAGAAGATTAAAACGTTCCGCAGCCATCCGAGTATCGCGCTCTGGTGCGCGGAAAACGAGGCGACGCCTCCCCCGGTGATCAATGACGTCCTGCGGGCTGCGGTCCACACGTACGACGGCGATGACCGCTATTATCAGGAGAACTCGCATTCCGTCAACCTCAGCGGCAGTGGGCCGTGGGGGAACCTCGATCCAAAGCGCTACTTCCAGGGCGTGCCGACGGGGGGCGGGGACGGGCAGCTATTCGGTCTGCGGAGCGAGATCGGCACAGCGACATTCACCAGCTTTGACAGCTTTCAGAAGTTCATGCCGCAATCCCGCTGGTGGCCTTCCAACGAAATGTGGAACCAGCACTTTTTCGGCAGCTTCGCCGGGAACGCGGTCCCCGGCGACTACCGAAATGCGCTGGTTCGACGCTACGGTCCGACCCGAAGCATCCAGGAGTTCTGCGCCAAATCCCAGTTTCTGAACCTTGAAACCATGAAGGCGATGTTTGAGGGCTGGCTGGACCACAGCGACACGGATGCCTCTGGCATTTTGATCTGGATGAGCCAGTCCGCGTACCCCTCATTCGTCTGGCAGACTTACGACTATTACTATGATACGACGGGTGCGTATTGGGGCGCGAAGACGGCCTGCGAGCCGGTGCATATTTACTGGAACCGCAGCGACGACCGTATCCGGGTCGTCAACACGTCGGGCAAAAACTTTCCCGGCCTGACCGCCGAGGCCTGGATTATCAATCTGGACGGACAGCAGAAATATCATCGCTCCGCTGCGGTCAGCTCCCGTTTCGACGCGGTCGCGGACTGCTTTACCCTTGTCTATCCCGAGAAGCTTTCCGCGACACATTTTATTAAGCTGCGTCTTACCGACCGGGCCGGGAAGGTGGTTTCGGACAACTTTTACTGGCGGGCAATCACGCCGCCGGACTGCACCGCTTTGAACGACTTGAAGCCGGTGCCCCTGAAGGTGACAAGCCATCTGGGGCGGGGGACACTGACGGCGGCAATCACCAATCCGGCGACTTCGCACACGGTCGCCTTTGCCATCCGGCCCAAACTCGTCCATGCAGACACTGGGGCGCAGATTTTGCCGGTTTTTATGAACGATGGCTATTTTTCGCTTCTGCCTGGGGAGACAAAACACTTGACGGTCCGGTTCGACCCAGCGGACACCCACTCCGAAGTGCCGAAATTGGTCGTGGAATGCTGGAACAACTCGGCGGTGTCGTTTCCAGTCGGCAAGCTGAACTCGGCCGATCTCGCCCTTTCCCGACCGGCGACTGCCTCCTCGAACGACGACGGTTCCGGCGGCCCCAGCGCGGCGGTGGATGGGGACGGACAGACCCGCTGGGCATCGGCCTGGAGTGCCGACCCGCAGTGGCTTCGCGTGGATTTGGGAAAGAGTGTGCCGATCCGACGGGTGAAGCTGGCCTGGGAGGCGGCGTATGCCAAAAGTTACTCGGTTCAGGTGTCGGAGGACGCGGCTCACTGGACCGATCTGTATCACACGACAACGGGTCTCGGCGGCGCGGAGGACTTGACGGCACTGAGCGGGCAGGGGCGATATGTCCGGGTCTACGCGACCCAGCGGGCGACGGAGTTCGGTTATTCCCTGTATGACTTCGAAGTCTACAGCGAG
>JANXNV010000093.1 GCA_025353925.1 Armatimonadota bacterium | reverse complement strand
GACCGGTGACTCCGGATAGAGCCGGATCGCTTCCCTCAGATGAGCGATTTTCTCCGTCCGTTTCACCTCTTGTGTGTCCTGCGAGTCAATCCCCAATCCAACCTGCGTTAGTGCCTGCAAGCGGTTCGACGTGTAAGCGATTTGCCCCGGCTCCGACCCAAAAAGCGGCATCAGATAGCCACTGCTTGGCTTGCCGTCCATGTATTTGAGGAGCGAAGCGGCATGGTTGTAAACCATCTTCGCTTCTCCTGTCTGCCCTGCTTTATCAAGTAGTGAGGCGAAGAGCATCAAATTAGCCGTATCATTGTCACGGATAACCTGCTCCGTTGGATCATTGAAATAGACCGCCCTTCGTTCCGCTTCTATCGCTTTTGCTGTGTCTCCAAGTTTTGCGTAGCACTTCGAGAGGCCTCGAAACGCAATGATGTCATTGGCATCGTAGGTCAAGGCTGTTTGATAGGCCAAGATCGCATTTGCTGTATCTCCCTTCTTGAAAAGGCCCTCCCCCGCAGTTGTTGCTAAGTAGGCATTCTGACCTGCTTCGACTTGTTTTGGATTCGACCCATTTCGTGTGATTCGATAGGAGCCGCCGCCCAAAACTATTTTTTGTTCCGGCGATTGTGCGAGTGCTGCCGCACTAGGCAAAGCCAAACTAATTACCACCGAAAGAGCGATCTTTACCTCTGAAACTTTCATATCTCATATCTCCTGTAGTAAAATCTCTTCCTATCTGGAAGATGCATGCACAAGTGTCCATGTAGGCACATCTTTGGTCGCGACAGAGCTGTACTTAGGTTCATTCGTTGCGTCGAGAGGTACTCCCGCAGTCAAGGCCCAGTGATCAGTAACCCAAGAAACAGTGTCTGACCACGCCCAAGAATAATTTGCAAGCGGAATCCAGACCGTTCCTTGACTGCTTATAGCACTAGGGCGGTACATTACCCAGGTTATAAAGCTGTCGGCTGCCGTCAGCTTTATAACAGTGCCTCCAGGATTGCCGAGTGGTATTATCAGGCCAGGGCTATCGCCATCACTGCCGAGGGCAGGTACTATCCAAGCAGGTCCATAGTTGAAGGAACCATCCAGTCCCTGCTTATTGTTCAGTGGGTCATTATTAATTGGCAGGGGTGATGGGCCTGTCTTGTTATATACCTCTCGATCAGGGGTGATAAGTTGTGTCAGGGTACCTTGACCGCCGCTAAACGGTGCTGGGACAGCAATTGTAATGTTACTCCAACTCTCACCTTCTGGGTTAGTTGTGGCAGGATCAGGACCCAAACCCCAGCGAGAAAGTCGATAATTATCCACGTAGCCCGTAGCGATACCCCATTTTGTCACACTCGGCTTGAGCACCGCAATCGGCACTGACTTTGCCGTAACCGCAAGATTTGTCCCATCTGGTGTGACCAAAGTAGCGTTGCAGGTGAGGGTAATCGTTTCCTGTGTCTTGTCATAAAAGCTGAAACTCGCCCCGGCCAAGTCTGCGGTTGAAAGCGGCACAAGCTGATTGCTGGTCAGATTGGGATCGTAAGTCTTGAAAATACCAGCACCTGTTGACGCCGTCGCCGGGGGAACGGGCGCAACGGTAGCGGACCAGGTACGCGTAGGAACAGACCAGCCGGTAGGGAGCGGGCTGAGGCTGCCCCCAATCTGCTGACCCGTCAACGCTTTGCGGACTTTATCCGCTGGATCAATCATCGTGCCGGTAAGATCAATGAGTACAGGGTCGGCGGCAGCTTTGTAGCTGACACTCGCGCTGACAGAGAATGAGGAGTGGATCACGGCACCACTTACTCCCGTGAAGGTTACTTTCGGATCGCATACCACACTAAAGCTGGCGGCAGGATGCGCCGGATCGGGAGTGCTCCATCCACTGTACTTCTTGCTTATGCAGTCTGCATGAGGACCGTTGGTGACGACCGATCCGCCTGACCCGTTGTCCAGGGTGCCACTGCCTGTTGCGCTGCCATTGGAATAGTTGATGTACGAAGAAGCGGCGCAGTCTTGGGTTACAACGGCGGCGGCAGGGGGTGGCTCGGATGGATTTGCGGCATCTGCCACCCAGGTAAAGGTTGCGACGATGGGGCGAGGGGGACTAGCGGCGGGGTCTGGGATCTTGACGAAGCACGAAGACGCATTGCCGGAACTGTCGGTGCTGCATGCAACGGATGCTCCGCCGTAGTACTGGCCGGTTCCTGGGGTGAACGAAGTAGCAGCAGTATTACTGGTAGCGATGGTTCCTCCGCTGTAGGTGACGGTATATTTGCCGTGTATTTGGTTTTGGGCGGCGAGAGGGGCGACACAGAGGCTGGCGGCTGTTAGGCTGCACAAAGCGACGAAAGAGCGGCAAGACGAAAGAGCGGCAAGACGAAGGGACATGAGTTTCCTCTAGCGGGGGAAAGGGGAAAGTGCCAGGCGTTCAGCACTAACACATCCTATCACGAATGCTGCGTAATGTCAAGCACTATTTTTGTGAGTCAATCACTGATGTGACGCAAAGTTCATTCCATGCGGGCAGAGGAAGCGCGTGGGATTGAAATCCACCGCTGTGGGGCGAAACGCCCAGTCGCGGCCTGCGCCGGGACAAGAGTGAGCAAGCCAAGATAAGACCGCTTTCTGCTGTCCTAACCTCTTTTTCGACGCCGGTCGAAGCTGGGCGTTTCGCCCCACAGCGGTGAACTTCAGTTCCACGTCTTGACTTTCTCCAGTCCTCCTGCGTGACGTCAATCAATCAATAAAAATACTCCGTCTCCGGTTCTTGACAGAACACGCCGACTATGATACTATAAAGAAACCCGCCTATGAGATTTCGACTCGCGCTAATTTCCTGCTTACTGGCCGCGCTTCTGACCGGCCCTGGACACGCTGACCCCGTTTCGGCGTATCTAGCGGCGCGTCATGCCGCCGCGTCGCCGCTGCTGACCGCGGCGGCGTTTGGCGATGTCGTGTCGCATCCCGGCAGCTACGCGGGGCGGACGGTAGATCTCGCCGTGACTGTCAGCGGACTGGTCTCCTCCGGGGACGAGCGCACGGCCCTTCTGTCGGTGGGCGGGCAGTCCGTCTCCGTTCCCCTGCCGGTCAAATTTCACGGGGAGGAATGGATCACTTCCGGGGCACGGGTGCGCGTTCTGCTGCAAGTCGCGCCCGACGATGCTTCCCTGCCGTCGAGCGTTCGCCTGCTGGCAGCAGCCCCGGAGGGAGATATTGTGGCGGCGGAGAAGGCCGAGGCGGCCCGGCAGGCGACGGTGGCGGCCCGGCTTTCCCCCAGCCCCGCTTCCCGGCGGCATTCGAAACGCTACGCCGTCGTCCGCTACGCCGACGATCCCGCGAGCATCGGGCATCCCGCCGGGGCCTTGCCTGCGCGTGCCCTGGCGGTCTACGGCCCCTACCGCGCTTTGGTCCGCCGCTGGAACCGCCGCCTTTCGGAGACCGATGTCGACAAGATCACGACCAGTATCCTCTACTTCAGCGATCGAAACGACATCGACCCGCGTCTGGTAGTCGCCACCATCATCGCCGAATCCGATTTCGACATCCACTCCACCTCCCACGCCGGGGCGATGGGGCTGGCGCAGATCATGCCTGATGAAGCCCAGTCGCTGGGGGTCACGAACCCCTACGACCCGATCCAGAACATCGGTGCGGCGGTGCATATCCTGCGCGGTCACCTCGAGAAATACGGCGGTGCGCCCGCCGGCGCGGGCATCATCCCCGTCAATCGCATTCTGCTGACCATGGCTGCCTACAATGCCGGGCCGGGAGCCGTGCATAAATACCATGGCGTCCCCCCTTACCGAGAGACCCGCCGCTACGTCGCCAAAATCGCCGCCCTCTACCGTCAGATGTGCGGTACGGATGTCGCCCAGGCGACGGCGCACTGAAGCGGCCCTAACGCGAAAAACAAAAACGCCGCTGGAACAGAGTGTTCCGGCGGCGTTTTTGTGTCTGGGGACAGGGGGTGAAACTTACGGCTGAATCGCCCAGAGCAGACGCCCTGAGCAGATCGCGGCGGAGGACACTGCAAGCAGGATCACGCCGATCTCATACCAGTCCAATCGGCGGGGCCGGTAAGTCCGAAGCGGGAAGGTCGTGGGGCTGGCCTTCGCATAGCGAAGCGTCCCGGCATTGATCTGCGCGATGACCCGGTTGTCCACCTGCGTCGTACTGGGTGTTTCAAGCGGATTGGTTTGGGTCTCGAGCGTCTTCTCTTCGGCTGCTTTATCGAGTGTCTCGATCATCATGAATCTCCATTGATTACTGCTTCTCTTGTAATTGATTTGAGTATAGCCGCGCTGCGTTAAAACAGCGTTAAAACGCGGCTCCACTTTGGACTGCACGCACAGTATAGCCCATTTCGTATGGTCGATTTGTGTCTTTCTTCACATTTCCCATGAAATTTACGACAATTTTGCGCCTGAGAGCGTGCAGAAGCCCAAGAATCCCCAGTATTTTTGTCGTGTGGCGGAAATATCTCCAAGCCGACAATCTGTGTACCACCCAATTTTTGCCTGCCCATATTTTTCTTGCCCGTCCGCACTGCTTGTAAAGAGACACTTATGAAAAATCCGCATCTGGAAAGCCTGCTGTCCCAAATCACCGAGGTCCCGACTCTGCCGACCAGTGTGCTGCGCGTGATGCAGATGATCGAGGATCCCTTTTGCTCGTCGTCGGATTTGGCCAAGATCATTCAGGCCGATCCCGCCATGGCGTCCAAAGTGCTGAAGCTCGCCAACTCTTCCTACTATGGTTTCCGGCAGAAGATCAGCAACATTCCGCAGGCGGTGACTCTGCTCGGCTTCGCAACTCTCAAGAACACCTTGCTGGCCGCCGCCGTCTTCGATATGTTCCGCATCAGCGCGACCGGCTTCGACCTGCCCGCACTCTGGCAGCACTCGATCACCACGGCAACCGCCGCCCGCCTGATCGCCAAGCGGGCACGGTACCCGCATGCGGAAAAAGCGTTCACCGCCGCCCTGCTGCACGACATCGGCAAGATCATCATGGCCCGCTACGTTCCGCAGGGAATGGCCGAAATTGTCGAGATCGTCTACGCCGACCAGACCACCATGTACGAGGCTGAAAAGCTCGTCCTCGGCCTGGCACATCCGGCTCTGGGGGCCTGGGTGCTCTCCCGCTGGGGTCTGCCCGCTCCGATCGTGGAGGCGGTGGAGCATCACCATTTCCCGACCCGCGCCCAGACTTCGATGGACCTGGCAGGGATTGTCAATCTCGCGAACCTGCTGGCGCACCGGGCGAATATCGGCTGCGGCGGCGATTACCAGCCCCGGGCCGTCGCGCCCTCGCTGCTGGAGCATTTCAGCCTGAATGAACCCGCCCTGATCGAGCTGCAGGACGCCCTGATGTTCAAACGTCTGGAAATCGAATCGTATGCTTCCGCGGCGGCGTAAGATTCGCTGAGGCCGACCGGATTGGAGCGTGGCGTGCAGAGCATGGGCATGAAGAGCGTGGATAGAAAAGACGTGGGAGTAAACTCCACCGCTGTGGGGCGAAACGCCCAGTCGCGGCCTGCGCCGGGACAAGATCTGTCTCTCCTGTCTTCACTCCTTTTCGACGCAGGTCGAAACTAGGCGTCTGCGCCCCACAGCGGTGGAGTTTACTCCCACGTCTTTTCTATCCACGCTTCCAACGTCCACGTCTTATTCTGTCGTCATACTGGCCTCGTGGCCCTGACCCTCGCACATTACAACTCTTATGACCGAACCCGTACTCTACAAAATGGGCCGCAAAAACGGTCTCTGGGCGACCCTGACCCCCACCGCTGGACTGCGGCAGACGTGGCAGCTCGCGATCTCGACACGCGGTCGCGGCGGAGCCAAACTGGTCGCCCCCCTGCTGGAAACCGGACCCCTGCGGCCTCTGGCGACGGTGACGATCAAAGGGGAAGCATTCCCGCTTACCATCGACTGGCATGAGCAGAAACGCGGCGGCATCCTCGGGTTCGGCGGCGAGCGCAAGCTGGGCACCGAGGGCGGCGTTCTGAGCTGGGAGATGCGCTGGGTTCCGCTGGCCGGTGCGGAGGGAACATTTAAAGTCGAAATGCGCCTGAAAACCACCCCGCGCCGAAGCGGTTCCCTGCGCATCGACCTGCCGACTCCCCTTTATCAGGCGGAAGTGTGGGCCATCCCGGAGGCGGCCGGACGCGGGCACCGGGCCATCTGTGCCCGCTCGGGCTACAGTGCGCATTTTGTCGCTCTCACCACGGAGTGCGGCGAGGCCGGATGGGAGGAAGGCGGCGGCTTCCGGGCCGACCTGCCGACCTTTTCCCTGGGCGGCGGCAAGCTGGTGGCCTTTTGCCTCGGCTTCGGGGCGGCGGCGTCCCTGTCCGAAGCCCGGGCCGCTTTGGTCGCACAGTACGCCGCCCATGCGAGTGCGGAGCTTCACACGCCTGTTGTCCTCTTGCCGCTGGACCCGGAGGCCGTGGTCCGCCGCCTGACCGCCCCAGAAGCCTACGCCGTGCAGGGCATGGAGCGGCTATATCTGAAGTCGCCGCTGGCCGCCGATGAAGGCACATTCTACGCCGGGTTCCCGCACGAGCCGGCCGGTGCCCTGAAATCACTTTCGGATTGGAACCGGCGCTGCGAGACCCCGGAAATCCCCAGGCTGCTGCGGTTCGGGGCGGGCGGGATTTGCGCAGACTTTCAGGTCATGGGCCAGGAGGGGCAGGCGGAGCCGAATAAAGGGGCGTTCTGGGACAAAATGACTCTCGGTATGGGCACCGACTATGCCGACGGCGCGACCCATGGCCTCCGGGCCAATGCCCGGCTGGCCCGGCACCTCTTTCTGCTCCATGCCGCCGGAGGTGAGCCGCTGCTGAAGCAGTCCGCCCTGAATATCTGCCAGTGGCTGATGCTCAAGCAAAACGAGACCGGCTTCTACAGCGGTGCCCGTTTCCACGCGACACGCGGCCTGAGCGGAGACGGCAAAGTCCTGCCTCAGCCCTGTGCCCTCGACGGGGCGGAGGCGATCCGGGCGTTTGTCCTGGCCTACGCCGCCACCCATGTCGAAGTCTGGATTAAAGCCGCCTGGAAAGTGGCCCAGTTTCTGCTCGACGAACGCGCCGGGGAGTTCGACGAGCACTCGCCCGTGGCCGTCGCCGGTGTGATCACGTCGCTGCTGGCTCTCGATGCCGAAGCGCCGAATGCCGATCTGCGCGTCGCCATCCGCGAATGGGCCGCCTGGCTGCGTATTCTGCCGCTGAACCCCGGCTCCCCCGCGCTCAATCCGGACTGCCTGCACGCCGGACTCTTCGACTGCGCCCAGGCAGGCTTTCGCCTGTTCGCCCTGACCCGCGACATGGCCGACCTGCGCTACGCCTTCGCCGCCCTGCATGCGATCCCGGCGGAGTCCCGGCGGGCGTCGTGGCGCACGATCGCCGCGCACCAATCCGCCCTGATCGCGCTGGCGGGCCTGCTGCCCCAGTCGAAGATCGACTTTGACAAGCCCTCCGTCACGCTCGATTGGCGCGTCTTCGCCCCCGATCCCGCCGCCGCCCCGTTTCTGCGCCTCGAGCCGGTGCTCTCCGAGTCCGCTTCGCAGGAAGAGGTGTGGGTCGAATGGCTGCCCCTCGTCTGCCGGGGTACCGACCAGCTTCTCCTGCTGGCCCTCGCCCCGCCGTCGGTCGAGGCAATCACGATCACCAAAAACAACAAGTCCCCCCTGCTGCGCGACCTGCGGACGGGGATCGAGGACGCCGCCGCCTCCCTGCGCCCTTTGCCCGGCGAACCCTGGGCAAATGTGGGGCTGTTTACGGTGGATCCCTAAATCCAATACCATTGATTTAGAACAACAAACTCAGCTTCGAAGGCCCAATCTGTCTCCTGACCTATGGAGCTTGTGGAAATGGGCACAATTGCGTGTCAATACTAGGCGTCCACTCCGCCTCGCATACGCCAAAACTAGCGCGTCGGATTTGTGTGTCAAGCCCGCTTCAGTCGCCGTTTCCACATCATGCCCTGCATCCCGCAGAAGACGAATTAACCGGTTGGCTTGGGTATCCTCATCCAAAAGAAGGCGTAAGTTCATCGGTGCCGTCTCGAAGTGTCAGGCAACACGGAGATGCCGACTTCACTCAGTCGCTGACGCTCTTCTTCCGCCTCCAGCCGCAGCAAATCCTGGTTTGCTTCCCCGTAGCGGATGCATTCCTGCGCCGCCGCCAGTGGAATATCCCAGCTTGCGGCAATCTCCGCTTCCGTCCCACCGTTAATACGCCAGTCCGTCCAAACCGTCGCAGCGGGCAGCTTCTTCCCCTTTAAAAAGAGCTGTCGACGCCACGGATGCGGCCTCTCAGTCAAAAATAACCATTCTCCCTTTGCAGAAGCCTCCAACTCCGGGATCACAAGCCGCTGATTTTCGCCGGTCGCTGTCTGAATATACAAAGTTCCTCCGTGACTCGTTTGCCGGGCCAGCACGGTCACAATCTGTGCCGCCCTCAAAATGGCGTCTTTGACACTCGATACTCCCAGCCCATCCCGCAACCGAAGCAAAGCCGCATCCTGCTCCGGTGTCACATTGAAGTTTTGCCGTTTGGTTTCATTTCGCATAATTTTGACTCTCTTCATATTTGTGTTTACGAGGAGTATACCATACTTACGTCTCCACAAGCTGACAAAAAAACCGCCCCCGCTGCGCTCAGCGGGGGCGGCCTTTTTTCACACGCATTCACACTCTACGAAACCCGCACCAGCCGAGAGCTGCTCTCGCTTTGCACTCCGTTCTCGTAAGAAACACCATCCGCGTAGACCGTGAAGTTCCGCCAGTCCGCTTCGATGTGCTGGCGGAACGATGCCTCATTGACCCCGCCGAACACAAACAGGAAGAAGCGCAGGGCCTTATGGTGGGTGAAGCCGCCCTTATCGTACGAACAGGTGACGTTAATACGAACGGCGTCGTCCTCATCTACGATCTCGTCATTGAGGGGAGAGACCGTGATCTCGATCTCGTGCCCTTTTTCCATCTCGCCCTCTGCGGGAATCGGCTTGATGGCTACGTCTGGTGGTACATATTTACGGGGGCTATCAGGATGTATCGGCGGCATGGGTGTGTCTCCTCTTTCACTTTTGCGGTGAGATGTGGTACAGCCTAAGCATTCTAACACTAATTTACCGCGCTGTCAATAGCCTACTTTGCTCTACCGCATACTCTGTGGCCTGCTCAATGGTGAGAGCGCGGCCCTGCTTCCAAAGAAATTGGTACTTCGCTTCACCAAGGGTGCTATGCGCCGCTTGAAGGCACTGCGCGTGTTTCCCCTCCGTGTCCGTGTCGAGGGAGGGAACGCCCGTCCGCTCCGCATATGCTTCTTCAGCTCCGAACAGCAGTGTCTGAATGTGATAACTGCCGCAGCGACCTGCAACTCGGCCGATTCCGCGAATCGTCAAAGCGATCCCCTGCTTCTCCCCATATTCGACTTGCTGCAAAAGACCTTCTGAAAAATAGGTTAGGGCGGAGGTGAGATCCGATAAGTCCTCCTCAAGTATGCCCAGATTATAGAGAGCAGCCATAATCACTTTATTATCTTGAAACTCTCTTGCAACTTTTAGACTCTTTTCAAGATAGGAGCGGCCAGCATCAAATTCCATTTGATCAATTAATAAGTTGCCTAAATTGTGCATCATAAGCGCAACGTCGTTCGGCGTGCCGACCTCCTGGTACAGTGCCAGGCTCTCCTCGAAGAAATCGCGGGCTTGTGAGAGTAGATTTTCGTGGGTCGCCACGATCCCCAGGTTCGCCAGGCAGCGGGCGATGCCGACTTTATCTTCGTGCAGACGGTTCAGGCGCAGGCTGGTCTCATGAAACGAACGGGATTTGGGGGTGTCGCCCAGAGACCAGGTGAGGACTCCCGCTGCCGTGTTGGCTTTTGCCAGCAGGTCGTCGGAGGCGGTTCCGGGGGCGTCCAGGGCTGATTCCAGCCAGCGCAGGCCCTCGGTCAGGTAGCCGCGAACGAACCAGAACCGGTACAGGGAATTCGCCAGGCGCAGGCACGGCTCCTTCGGGTCCGGCCCCGCCCCGCAGTGCTTCAGGGCCGCCCGAAAGTTGTCATGGTCCCGCTCCAGTTGATTCAGCCAGAAGACCTGCTCCGGCCCCTTCAGCTCCAAAGCCGCTTCATCGGCCAGCGTCGAAAAAAACGCCGCGTGACTCTGGGCCAGCCGGGGCTGCTCGTCGGTCTGGGCCAGCCGCTCCTGGGCATACTGACGTAGGTTCTCCTGCAAATGGTAGCGTACCTGCCCCGCCTCGGGCGGCTCGACAATCACCAGGGACTTGGCGACCAGGCGCGAGAGCAGGTCCAGAATATCTCCGCCGTCGCCGTCCGCACAGACCGTTTCCGCCGCTTCCAAAGACCAAGCCCCGGCGAATACGGAGAGGCGGCGCAGCAGGGCCTGCTCGGCGGGCAGCAGGAGGTCATAGGACCAGTCGATCAATGCCCGCAGGGTCTGCTGACGCGGCAAAGCGGTCCGGCTGCCGCCCGAAAGAAGCTGGAAACGGTTGTCCAAACGCGAGGAGATCTGCTCGGGAGTCATCACCTTCACCCGGGCGGCGGCCAGCTCCAAGGCCAGCGGGATACCGTCGAGCCGGGCACAGACCTGCGCGATCGCCGGGGCATTCCCTGCACTGAGCCGGAACGTCGGCAGGGCGGAGGTCGCCCGGTCCACAAACAGGCGAACGCACTCGAAGCGGGCCAGATGGTCGAGGCTCAGGCCCAGAGCCGGAGTCGTCAGGGAAGGAACGGCCAGAGTACACTCGCCGCCGATCTCCAGAGCCTCCCGGCTGGTCGCCAAAATCTGCAGGTGCGGGCAGGCCCGCAGCAAGTCCTCCGCGAGATGGGCGCAGGCTTCGACCAGATGTTCGCAGTTGTCGAGGATCAGCAGGAGAGCTTTCGGACGCAGCAGGTCGGTGAGCGTCTCGCAGATTGGCCGGGATGCTTCTTCGCCCGCCCCAAGCACGGCGGCGACCGCCTGCGGAAGCAGGGCCGGGTCGGAGAGGGGAGCCAGCTCCACCAGCCAGACTCCGTCCGGGTACTCTCCCAGCTGGTCTGCTGCCACCTGAAGTGCCAGCCGGGACTTGCCGGTTCCCCCCGTTCCAGTGAGTGTCAGGAGCCGCGACTCTTTCAGCAGCCGACGCGCCGTGTCCATTTCTTCTTCGCGCCCGATAAACGAGGTCAGCTGACCCGGCAGATTATGGACAAAAGACTCCAGCGACCGCAGCGGGGGGAATTGGCTCGGCAGACCCGGATGAACGAGCTGAAAGATCTCCTGCGGCCGGGCCAGATCCTTCAGCCGGTGCCGCCCGTGAGACCCCAACCGGACCCCCTCCGGCAGCAGGTCCCGAAGCTGCGCCGCCGCGCTCTCGGAAACCAGAGTCTGCCCGCCGTGCGCCGCCGCCAGCAGCCGGGCCGCCCGGCTGAGTGCCAGGCCGTAGTAATCCCCTTCGCGCCGCTCGGCAGGGCCGGTGTGCAGTGCCAGCCGGACACGTGGCTCTGAACCTTCCGGCAGAGGCCAAGCTTCCCGGTGCAGTGCGAGCTGCACCGCCAGCCCCGCCGTCAGCGCCCCCTCGGGCCGTTCGAACGCGATGCAAAATGCGTCCCCGCCCCGCTTAAAAATATTCCCGCCCCCCGCACGGACCGCCTCCAAAAAGTGGGCGTCATGACGCGCTAGGACCGCAGGCATTACCTCCGGGAACTGCTCCCAGAGGCGCGTGCTGCCTTCCATATCGGAAAACAAGAACGTGATGTCGCCGGTCGGCGGGATGGACATGGAAAGACTACTTGTTTGGAAGCGGCGGCAGATCCGCACGCCGCAAAGCCCAGTCGAGCACCCACGGCCATTCGCCGTAGCCGTAATACGGGGAGATATGCCCGCCGCCCGGCAGCTTCTGGATGTCGACTCCCAGCCTGGCGGCATAGGCCAACGTCTGGTCGAATGTCGCGTAGTCATCCGTGTCCGAGGCGACAATCACCGTCTCGCGGGAAAGCGCGGCGATGCCCTCTTTCGAAAGCGGCGGAGGAAAGAAGTCGGCGGCTCCCGGCGGAGCGTCGACCGGCGGAATCTCGTGGATGACATACGGCGGCGCGACCAGCAGTACCCGATCGGCCTTCGGGCCGGGTCGCCCCGCTAGAGATGCCATGGCCGCATGGTGCATCCAGTTGATCGCCCCCAGCGAGTGCGCCAGCACGGTCAGGGTAGCGTCGGCGGGAATTTCGCCCAGTGCGGCATGCAAAGCCTCCATCCAGGCCGCCGGGTTCGGAGCCATCGGCTCCGGCATCTTCGGATAGCGCACATCCGCGCCCGATTCGGTCAGCTTCGCGGCCAGGTGCTCCTGCCAGTGTGCAGGTTTGTTTCCGCCCCAGCCATGCAAAATCAAGTAGACTTCGGACATAATTTCGGATTTCCCCCTCGTCATTTCGGACTCTGCGATTAAAATTATGAGATCAAGCGACCTGCACCCCTTCGGCGGCGGTGCGCTGCGCGAACAGCTCACTCAGCCGGGCGGTCATCGGTCCGGGGGAGCCGCCCCCGATAGGCCGTCCGTCCACCTGCACCACGGCAGCCAGCTCGCCCATGGTGCCTGTGCAGAACATCTCGTCGGCCCGGTAAAACTCGGCCGGCGACAGGTCGGCTTCCGCGCAGGGGATGCCGTTGGCGGCGCACAGCTCCAGCACCGTCTCGCGCGTGATCCCCTCGGGGCAGGCGACGGCATAGGGGGTCAGCACCTGGCCCCGGCGCACCAGAAAGACATGGGTCGCGTTCGTCTCCGCTACGAAACCGCGCCCGTCGAGCATCAAGGCATCGTCGGCACCGGCGTGGTTCGCCTCGATCTTGGCGAGGATGGAAGTCAGCAGGTTGTTGTGATGGATTTTTGGGTCGAGGGTGTCCGGCCCGGAACGCCGCACGCTGCTGGTGATCAACGTCAGCCCGCTTTTGTCATAGACCGGCGGCTTAAACTCGGCGAGAACGATCAGGGTCGGCCCGGACGTGTTCAGGCGCGGGTCCATGCCCGAAGTCAGCTTGACCCCGCGCGTCAGCGTCAGCCGGATATGCACGCCGTCAGTCATCTCATTGGCGGCCAGTGTTTTTCGGATCTCTTCGATAATCGCCGCCGCCGTCGGGATTTCGGTGAATGCCAACGCCAGGGCCGAGTCGCGCAGCCGGTCCAAATGCTCGTGCAGCTTGAAAATTCTTCCCTGGTAGAGCCGCAGTCCTTCCCACACCGCATCGCCGCCCTGAACGACCGAATCAAACGGGCTGACCCCAGCTTCGTCCCGGTGCAGGAGACGGCCGTTGATGCTGACGATGAGGTTCCGATTCTGCTCATGAAACTGCTGCTTCATACCCCTGCCTCCGGCGGCGGAAGCCGATAGGCATACAGCCGCTCATAAACTTCCAAACACTGCGCGTAAACCCCCTGAAGACGCTCCGGGACGACATCGAGTTTCGCCTGATACGGGCGGAACCCGGTGGAAGTCTCCACTTCCGGGTACCAGTGCTTGGCCCACACGCCGTCGGTCGCCCGCAGCCCCGGCTCCCAGGAGAGCATCGCCGGGGTGAATTCGACCCCGAGCACCGTGCAGAGCATTCGCAGCATCGCTTCCGGGTGGTCCAGTACGTCCCGCGCATCCAGCACCGGCACGGCGGAGTCGGTGCGTGCCGACACCCAGTCGTAGATCT
Organism: Armatimonadota bacterium; assembly: GCA_025353925.1. Classification (GTDB taxonomy): domain Bacteria; phylum Armatimonadota; class Armatimonadia; order Armatimonadales; family Capsulimonadaceae; genus JANXMY01. The sequence goes on along the minus strand of JANXNV010000093.1, from coordinate 52,944 downwards.
CCGCCTGCTGGACAAACCCAAGGTCTTCCACCGTCGGATCCTGATTCTTCTTCAGGTACGATGTGATCACTTCGCCGGGATGCCGGATCAAAAAACCGTGCGTCAGCCGCCCCATCCAGCTGCGCTCCATATTCGGCAGCAGGTGATGGGTCATGTGCTTTTGATAAAAGATCGCTTTGCCCTCCGGCACCGGCCCGGTCAGCCAGTCCGCCGCTTTGCGCCAGTCGGCCTCCCCGCAGCGGATCACCTCCGCGGCTCCGGGATGGTCACGGCCCGTGGACTGGAGGTAGTGCGCGTAAAGCGGCTCATCGCAGACAAACGTGTCGGGTCGGTTCCCCCAGGAGCGCATCATGGCCGTGGAGATGTTGCGCGGGCCGGACCACAAGGCCAGCCGCAGCGGGTTTTCAGGCGAGATCCTCATGGTGCTAGTTTACCCGGTCTTTATCGGAATTTCTTTGCAGCAACTGCCTCTGCCGCGTATCCAGAAAAGGCCGTTCGAAGAACCGAAAACACAGGCCGAAAAAATGACTAGAGAGAAGAGGGCGGCGGAGGCCACTGTCCCTCTGATGACTGAGCAGCGGAAGGAACAGCGACGCGCGGCCTTCGGGTCCCCGGCAGAATGCCGAACAGCGTACCTGAGACGGAAGCGGCCAGGGAGCCAAGTAAAATCCATAGCCCATAATCCTGGAGAAAATCGACGGCGGCATTTTGGCCGGCCGCACCCGCCGCCTGTCTGCGTTCCGCTGCGGGGAGGGATCGGGCGGGACTGTGACTGCCTGCGATTCCCCCGACAATCCCCCCGAGGACCACTCGGGCGAAGAACCACAGCACGAAGAACCAGACAATCCCGAACACCACGCGCTTACTTTCCGTCTTCCATGCTGGCGGCACCGGGAGGGTTTGTGGCCGCTCACGCGGCACCGTCCCTTTGGCTCCCGGTGTCCTGCCCTGAAGCTTCCTAATGAGGAAATACAAAATTCCGACCGCTCCCCCGGCCACACCGCCGACCAAAGCCCCCCCCCGAGAATATCACTCGCCATTACTGAGCCTCTGTTCCTGTCGAATTCCCATTTGCCTCACGACTATCCGATTTGAATAACGTGCGCTGCCATCTTCTCATGTATTTTTCGCTTGCACCGTACTGCCGCAGCAGGGCGCACTCGTCCTTTTCGCCCATCCATCCGGCGACCTCAAGCGGGGTACGGCCGGAGATGTCGTGGACATTCGCTTTTGCGCCATGCTGCAAAAGCAGCTGGATCACGTCCCAATTGCCACTCCGGCCGCAGGCAACGATCAGAGCCGTCGAATTCTCGACAGCCGAGGGGCCGGGAAGATGTCCCGTACCATACCCGCGTGCATTGACTCTCGCGCCGTGGGCGAGCAGGGCCTGGACCGTTGGAGCGTTTCCCAGCGCGGAATACCAGATCAGCCAGGGGGTGCTGTTTTTGACAGTGGGGTGATCGCTTCCGTTGTGTATCCGTGCATTGGGGTCAGCTCCCTGTGCCAGAAGCGAGCGGAACCGAGAAAAATCAGGCGAGCCTAGCGGCCCGGAACCGGAGGCGATCGCCAGCAAGGCGTTCAGCCTGTGCTGCGCTTGCGGCGTCCGAGACGAAGAATGTTTGGCTCTTACTGTCGCACTTCTTATGGCCGGACCTGCCAGGACTCCCGGTATGATGACCAAGACTATCGCGGCAAAGAACAGACCTACGGCGCGTCGTTTGCTTGTGAATATGCTCATAGCAACTCTCTTAGCCATGTCTCTTTCATCTGCGTCTTGCCTGCTCGCCTACCACCATTACACAGTATTTGCCGTAAGAACAGCCGCCGGCGTCCTAAGTTCTGAACGTCGCTTCGACGGCGAGCTTTTTCCAGCCTCGGATTTCCAATCCGTGGCTCGTGTGTCCTATGGCAAGGCAAAGAGGGCGCGGAAATTCAGGAGGCGCGGCAAGCAGCTCCCCTACATCAATGGTGCAGGAATCTTCTTGACCAAACACGAACTTCGCCCCATGCATCCCAAAACACCTTCTCGCACCCGCGCGGCGTCTCTTCTGACTCTGACCGCCGCCTGCATCACTCTGGCGGCGTCCCCCTGCTTTGCCGAGTCTCCGGCCCGAAAGGCGGCGAACTTCGGATCGGGGGCGGGGAATATTATCTTTCTCGCCGCCGGGGTTGGTCTGCCGCTGCTGACCGACGGGCACGACGGCAAAAACCATGCTCTGCGGGCGGCGGACTCGCTGCTGGTCAGCGTCGCTCTGGCCGAAGGCCTCAAAGCCGTGTTTAAAGAAAAGCGGCCCGACTCCAATGCCCATGACAGCTTTCCCAGCGGCCATGCCACGGCGGCGTTCGCCGTTGCGACTGTTGAAAGTCAGCTGCACCCGAAGCAGGCCGTCCTCTGGTACCTCGGCGCGGGGCTGATCTCCTACTCCCGTGTCCGCCTGCATCGGCATACCGTCGGCGATGTCGTGGCCGGCGCGGCCCTCGGCTACGGCACGGCCCGACTGGAGCTGTCCCAGCCGCATGGCCTGGTGCTGTCGCCATTTATTACACCGGACGGCACGGGACTTCAGATTTCCCACGGGTTCTGAATCTAATCAGAGCGGCTTCACCGAGTCCACATGCACCAGGCCGCTGCGTGTGCCCAGCCGGTAGGTCACCAGGACCTTCTGGTGAAAGATCGGCTTCCAGTCGCTGGTCGGCGGGAGAGCGTAATATGCCTGCCGACCGGCGAACTCCACATTGACGGCATTGTACAGCCCTCCGCCCCCCGAGCTGACCGGCGAGATCTGGCAGATCGTCACCTGCCCGGGAACCGTCTGCCGGACCGCCGCCGCGAAATCCGCCCGGTCCTGCCCGCGCAGCCAAGCGGGAAGCACCCCGAGCAAAAGTGTCAGGAACAAGATGCAGGCGGCGGCGGCAAGGGCCGCCTTGCCGTCCCAGTGCAGCAGCTCCCGCCACTCGACCTTGTGATTGTCATTTGCTTGCGTCATCATCAGTTTCTTCCAAAATAATAGAGAGGCCAAAAAATAGACGGCCCAGGAACAAACCTGAGCCGCCACTGCCAAAATTTCGGAGACGGGAAGGACAGGATTCGAACCTGCGATACGGCTTTACGCCGTATAACTCATTAGCAGTGAGCCGCTTTCGACCACTCAGCCACCTTCCCAAACTACGATTTCCAAGCAACAGGATTATTTTAGCACAAGTTGGGGAAATATGCAAGCAAGACGGCACACGGAAATTTTTATGCGTGTGCCGCGAAGGAGTCCTCCATGTCCGATGAAATCGAAAAAGAAGCCCTGCGTGCTCAGCGCGATCTGGCGATGGATGTCGCCGAGGGAACCTCAGTGGAGCGCGATGTCGCGCTGGCCCAGCGCAACCGCCTGGCCGCCGAGCGGTCCGTGATCGCCGCCCAGCGCGACGCCGCTCAGACCCACGCCGCCGTGGAGGAGAGCCATGCCGCCACCAGCACAAACGCTTTGTATGCGCTCCTCGCGGCGGGCGTTCTGGCCTTGATCATCTTCGCCGTCGTCTACTTTAATCGACCGGCTCCGCAGCCCTCGACCACGGTGATCCTGCCAAACCAGGCTGCTCCCGTCGCCGCCTCGCCGCCGGTCGTGCTGCCCGCCAGCCCCGTGCCGTCGCCCGCGCCGGTCCAGCCGCCGGTGATCATCACTCGGCCTGCCCCGGCACCGGCCCCGGTGATCGTCAACACGCCGCCGCCGATCGTCGTTGTGGCTCCGTCCGCGCCGACTGCGGCACCGGCTTCCACGCCGCCCGCCGTCGACCCGAGCAGCCCGCCCCCCGCCAGTGCCGACACGGCTCCGGCGGCAAGCGGAAACGGCGCGGCCTCTACACCGTAGCCTGCGCCTTGCGCTCACTGATGTCGCGGAAGCAGACGGAAAGGCCCTCGGGCGAGGGATACGCCCGCACCTCGAACCAGGTAGAAAGCGGCGCGTAATATTCTTCAAACGACTGGGCCTGACCCGTCTTCAAGGCACGATGGAACAGCAGGTATGGCTTCGTGCCGACCGCGTCGGGGAACTCCGCCCAAATATTCTTGTCCATCAGCTCCTCGCGTGAACGGTGCAGCAGCTCCGCCGCCTGAGAGTTGACATAGGTGAAGTTCCACTGCGTGTCAAGCGCGTAAAACGCATCCGAGATACTTTCGAGGATCCGGGCCGTTCGGAGGTAAGAAGTTTTCAGTGCCTCTTCCGCCACCCGTCGATCCTCGATGTCAGTGGCGGTCCCGACCCAGCGAATGATTTTCCCCGCTGCTCGGATGGGTTCCGAGCGGCCCAGGTGCAGGCGAAACGTGCCGTCGCTGCGGCGCAGACGGTACTCCGCGCCCCAGGCCTCCCCGGCTTCAATGGCGGCATCCCAAATTGCGGCGGCCTGGGTGATGTCCTCGGGATGCATGACATCTTCCCAGCCCCCCGCTTGCGTTTCCTCGACCGTCAGGCCGGAATACGCGTACCAGCGCCGATTGTAATAGTCTCTCACCCCGCTTGGCCCGGCGGTCCAGGCAATATGCGGGAGGGCATCGACCATCAAGCGGTTGCGCTCTTCGCCTTCGCGCTGGGCCGCCTGCCGCCACCGCGCTTCCTCTCCGGCTTTTCGTTCGGTAACGTCCTGGAAAAACACGGAGATTCCCTCGGCGGAGGGATAAGCGCGTACCGCGAGCCAGGTATCCAGCGGCGGATAAAAGAACTCAAATGAGACCGGCACCCTCTCCGCTGCCGCGCAGTGATACTGCGTGTAGACCACAGAGTCCTTTGCCTCCGGAAACTCTTCCCAAACAACTTTCCCAAGCAGCTCTTCCCGCGTACGCTGAACGATTCGCTCCGCCGCGGCATTGATGTAAGTGAAACGCCACTCCGTATCCAGCGCGTAAAAAGCGTCGGCGATGCTTTCCAATATGGCGTGGGAACGGTCACTTGCCTGCCGAGATTCCACAGCGACCTTGCGCTCGATCCGGCTGAACCGCTGCCTTTCTACCGCGTCTCGGTAAGTTCGGAAGAAGCTGCCCAGGGCGGGTTCGTCCGCCAGGAGCAGTGCCAGCCGGTCCTGTACGCGCTGGTCGGGGCGATAAGAGATGTCCGGGTGCAGCTCCAGCCAGGTATGACACGTTTGAATGTAAGACAGATACAGAGTGAGACTCTTGAAAAGCTCCGGCCCGAGAACGCCTTCGAGGCACTCCCGGCAGGCCGCCTCCTGCGGCCCGCGCAAAAACAGTGCCACAGCGCAGGTGAGCAGGGCAAGCTCCTGTGGAGCATCAGGCGGGGGAAATGCCGAAAGGGAAATGGGTGCTGCGTGAAGCAGGCGGAGCTGCTCTTCCACGTCAGAGTCCGACGGGGAAGGGGCCTTCAAAAGTGCCAGCACGTCCCCACCGCTCAGGGCGAGAGGGCGCAAAGTCGACGCGTGGCAGATCATATAATACGGCACGTCGCAGAATCGTGCCAGCGAAGCATTCAGCCGCTGCTGGAACGGCACAGGCAGGACACAGTCGATGTCCGCCAGAAGCGTCATCTGCCATAAGCTCTCCAGCACGAGCGGGGTCGATCTGGCAGGTTCGAAGAAAGGCGAGAGGAAGCCGAATATCTGCACAACATCAGCGCAGATCTGGTCACTGGTACGGTTCACCCGGCTGGTGGTAGGCATTGGTGAGGCTTTCCGCGGGGGTGGCCGCCCGATCCCCTGGCTTGCGATGCTGTTTGTCTTGCGATGCTGTTCTTTAGTATAGCACGAAAATGCAGGAACAGGCATAAAAAAGCTGCCGTGCATAAAATGCACGGCAGCTTTCCGAGAGATTATTGGCCGGTCGTTCCCGACGCGGCGGGAGGGCCGGAAGGAGCGGGTGCGCCTGGGGCACCGGGTGCTCCCGGTGCGCCTGCCGCTCCCGGGGCACCGGCGGGTCCGGGTGCGCCCTGCACGGGGACGGGAACCGGAACGGTCGTAGTCGTATGCGTGGACGGGCCGGGCGTGACTACCACCGGTGTGGTCGGCGGCGGATTGTCGTTGCAGCCCGCCAGAGCGGTCATCAGGCCGCCGAGAAGCACCGTCGCCGCCAGCACCTGCGGCCATCGGCGGGTGCGGGCCACTGGTGCGGGTTGTGCATTGAAAAGTTGCATGTCGTATTCCTCCTAAGATTGTACGCTTATTCCCTGCAGTCGACCCGAATAAACGTGCTTAGGAGGAAGCGTCTTAAAACAAGGTACAATAGCTCCACGATAACGAGCAGTTGGGGTGGAATGAGAAATCTCCTGAGAATATTGGGTGTCTTGATGCTGCTTTGCGGGCCGCTGGCCCTTGTGGCTGACGCCGGAGCGTTGGGGGCGGATGTCAATGCGGATGTGGATGCCTTCGGTCACAGCCAGATGGACACCGGTGGTCTGCAGGCGTTCGCCCGGACAAACACGGTTTATGCGCTGCCGCTGTTCAATTTGCCTGACACTGACCATGCCCGCTACTGGGACAGCATGGCGGAGCAGTACCAATCCGCCCAGATCGATTTCATCGCCGTCTGGCTCAAGGGCAACAATCAGCCGGCGACTTTTGGGAACTGCGCGGCGGCACTTCAAAAACGCGGGCTGACGGATCGGGTCAAGATCATGGCCTTCGACGATAACCCCGCGTCCTGGACCGCACTCTGGAACTTCGATCACGGCAGCGGTTACGGATACAAAGAACCGTTCGATGTCGGCAAAGAGGAGAACTGGGCGTATGTCTGGGACAAAAACCTGAAGCCGTTCTTTCAGAATGTCCCCGACGCGAACCGCTACAAAATACAGGGCCGTCCGGTCTACGCCATCTGGTCCGGCTCCCCAGCATTTTTGTCGAACCTAAATGGGAACGGCTCCAAATTGCTGAAATACCTGCGGGCACAGTGCAAAAGCACGTTTGGCTTCAACCCCTACATTATGGTCCCGCGCGACTGGGTGAAAAATGACCCGTCCAGCGACGATCCCGCGATTGTAGACGCCGTCTACCCCTGGTTTACCCCCGTGCCGGGGCCGGTCTACTCGACCTGGAACACGGAAACTTGGCATGGGGTGACCCTGGGAACTTGCATTCCGCAGTTCCATATCTCGGCGAATGCCGACCCGAACGCGCCCGTCTGGATCGTTGACCCGAAGCATGGAGAGACACTGGCAGACGGTCTGCGCGGCACGGTAGGAAGCGAAAAATGCGTCTCGACATTCATCGAAGGCTTCGATGATTACTGGGAGAATACGACTTTGTGGCGGGCACGAAACCTCGATGAGTCCGGAAAGCCATTCGGCTACGCGCAGACCTTTTACGATTACCCGAATCAGCGGATCAATCAGGTGCGCCGTTTCAGCCGCCATCCGTTCCCCGTGGATCTCAAAGAAGAGGCGGAAGGCTGCGACGATTTCAGCGGAGCGGCGGCTCGCCCCGACAAGCCGAACTATTATCGAAACGGCCCCATAGACATCGAGGACACGACCGACACGTATGGCGGGTATGCTGTCTGCAAGGGCCGGGCAGGGGAAACGCTGCGCTGGCGGGAAGTGCCGATCCAGGGCAAAGTGCATCTGCTGGTCCGCGTCGCCACGCCGTCGGCGAAGAGTCGCCTGCATTTCGTCATCGACGGCGTGATTTATCCGTCCGTCGTCCTGCCAAAGACCGGCGGCGATCAGATTTGGACAACGGTGGATATGGGCGCGTACACCTTTGCGCCAAAAAGCGACCACACCGTGTCCCTAGTCTGGGAGACCCGCGGCGTGAGCGTCAACTGGTGGCAGGTAAAGGCGGTTGAGTAGATGGTGTAAAATAAAGACGGGCGCGAAGAAGGCGTGGGTAGAAAAGGTGTGGATAGAAAAGGCGTGGACAGAAAAGGCGTGGACAGAAAAGGCGTGGAACTAAAGTTCTACGCTGTGGGGCGCGGACGCCTAATTTCGACCTGCGTCGAAAAAGATTCAGGACCGTAAATACACTCTTGTCCCGGCGAAGGCCGCGACTGGGCGTCTGCGCCCCACAGCGTAGGAATTTATTCCCATGCTCCTTATTCCCACGCTGCTTACTCCCGCACTCTTCGCGGCTGTGATTTAGGTGTGCCGAGTCCTTCATATGGATATGAAGCAAGAAAATCTAAGGAGAGACAAATGCTCAAAAACAAGTTGTGCGTCCCCATCCACTTCGTGTGGGCAACATGGGACCGTCTGCCTCTGATCAGTTCTGACATTGAGCGCGAACTCTACCGATATATGGAGAAAGTCTGTCACGATGATAAGTGTGAAGTTCTGGCAGTCGGCGGAATGCCCAATCATATCCATCTCTTCGTCATGCTGCCGAATACTATCACCTTGGGCGGCTTGATGAAGAATGTCAAAGGCGGCTCATCACGCTTTTTCTCTCAAAAGCTGCGGCCCGGGGAGTGGTTCGCCTGGCAGGGGAGTTATTCAGCGAATGCCATCTGCCGCAGCAAGATTGGAACGGTTGTGAAGTATATCGCAAACCAGAAACAGCACCATGCGGACAATACGACCTGGCCTGGTGCTGAGGAAACGGGTGAGGAAGTTTAGCCTATCGAGAGAGGAGCGTAGGAATGAGGAGCGTGGCACTCCGAATATCTTTTTCGACGAAGGTCGAAATTGGGCGTCTGCGCCCCACAGCGTAGGAGTTTACTCCCACGCTCCTGATTTTTACGCTCTTCGGCGTACCACCCGGACATGGCCGAATTATGGCCGGACATGGCTAAATTATGGCTCGAATCAAATACGACACCAGTCACAGACATTAAACATAAGCATCGTCAGGAGCAATCACTTTGAAAGTCGGCCTCATCGGCTTGCCGCATTCCGGCAAGACCACGTTATTTCATGCACTTACTCGCGGCGAATCCAGCCCGGCGGGCGGCGGCAGCGCGGCCCTGGTCAGTGTCGTGCCCGTGCCCGACCCGCGCTACGATTTTGCCGTGAGCTTATTCAGCCCCAAGAAGCGAACGCAGGCGACGATCGAGTTCACCGACGGTGCGGCGCAGCTTTCCGGCGAAGGAGCCGGGAAGACGACCCAGAAGTTCGGCGCGGACTTTTTTGTCGGCATCCGCTCCGTCGATGCCCTGGTGCTGGTTGTCCGTGCCTACGAAACGCCCTCACTCCCGCCTCCGCCCGGCGGGCTGAACCCGCTCAAAGAGTATCAGTCCATCACCGAAGAGCTGCTGCTGGGTGACCTGAGCGTCATCGAAACCCGCCTGGAGCGCATCGATAAACAGCTCAAGACCCGCAAGCAGGGCATTCCCAGCCCGGAGACCGCCGAGCGCGAGACCCTGCTGAAGATTAAGGCCGTGCTCGACGATTTCAAGCCCGTTTCCGCCGTGGAGCTGGACGAAGACGAGCGGAAGATGACCAAGAACTTCGACTTCCTCACCGGTAAGCCGCTGATTGCCGTGGTCAATGTCGGGGAGGCCGATATCGCGTCGGCGGACACCCTCGCCCTACTTCAGCCCCTGCGCGACCAGTGTGCTGCCGAAGGAATCGAGTTGATTCCTCTGTGCGCCGCGGCGGAAGAGGAAGTCGCCCAGCTCGACGAAGCCGACCAGCGCGAGTTCTTGGACGCCCTCGGGATTACCGAACCCGCCAGTGCGCGTTTGATCCGGGCGGCCTACAAAGCCCTCGGCGTGATGTCGTTTTTCACCGTCGGCGAGGACGAAGTCCGCGCCTGGACCGTTTCGTCCGGGGCGAATGCCCTGGCAGCGGCGGGCCGGATCCATTCCGACCTCGCCCGCGGCTTCATCCGCGCCGAAGTCCTCGGCTTCGACGACCTCATTACCACCGGCAGCCTGGAAGCGGCGAAAACCGCCGGCAAGATGCGCCTGGAAGGCAAAGAGTATCCGGTTAAAGACGGTGATATTCTGAACATTCGGTTCAAAGTGTAGGAGAAACAGCATGGGACGCACAATTACGCTGGAAGAAGTCGGGGATCGGAATGCCACCGATCTGCTCCGCGAAGTCGCCCGCCGCACGGAGCCGCTGACGATTGTCCTGGAGGGGGGCGTCAACGTCACGCTGGAAGTAGAGCGTTCGGCGGAGCCTGTGGCAGCATCTGCGGCAGCACTGGAACTCAAGCCCTTGATTCTATTGTCCGGTTATGTACCCGATGGGTGGAAAGATGCGATTTGAAGGCGAAATCAGTCACCAATGTGACGGTGGGCTTTCGGAACCCACCCCGCAGCGAGCTGCGACCCTGCCCGAAACGGGAGGGTGGACGGGAAGGGGACAGGGTGTTCGTCTATTTAGCGGAAGGCCTTCCAAAGGGTTCGATTAAATAATGTGGACTCAACAGATCTTTTCCCGCTTACCCTCCCGTTTCGGGCAGGGTCGCAGCTCGCTGCGGGGTGGGTTCCGAAAGCCCACCGTCACATCATGCCCAGACTTTTCGAATTTCACTGAAGTGCAGTACTGAATGAACTTCTCACAACTCATCAGCAGCCGGACAGGAGGCATTTCCTGGCTCTCGGCGATCATCGGAATTTTGCTGTTTGCCCTGCTCAGCCTCTTTCTGACTCTGCTCCTGCCGGGCCGCTTCGCGCATTGGAGCTACGCAACAGTTGCAATCAACGGGGTCGCCGCCGTGCTGGCAATCGTTCTTGCCCCCTTCTTGCTGCGCGGCTTCGACCAGATGCAGAAGCAGGTGACCCGGCAGAGCAGCGAGCTGCGCAGCCTGCACGCGATTGACGGAGCGATCACCGCGACCTTGGACATCCAGACGGTGCTGAAAGTCGCCGTCAAAGAAGTCACCCTGGCGGTCGATGGCGAGCTGGGTGCCCTCTGGCTTTTCTCCGAAGACTCGGCCTGGCCGCAGCCGACCGCCCAGGCCTTCTACAATCTCACGCCTGGAATGCAGATTCTCCTGACGGAGCAGCTGGGAAGTGGATCGACCGACCTGACACGACGCACAGGCACGACCCGTCGTGGGCAGGGGTTGGAGGAGACCTGGAAGACCGATCGGGTGGCCGCCACACTCCGCCTGCGCAACTTGATCGTTGTGCCCATCAAGCAGCAGGACACCGTGCTGGGCATTTTTTTGGTCGGTAACCGGGGCGGGGCACTGAATCCCCTGTTCGGCTTCAGCGATGAAGACCAGATCCTGCTCGAAACCATCAGCGCGACCGTCGCCGTCGCCGTGCAAAACGCCCAGCTCTATCAGGAGACCAAACGCCGCGACGAGATCCTGCGCACCCTGGTCGCCCGTACCGGCGATGCCATCGCGGCCTCATCGGATGCCCCGCTGCTGATGCAGATCCTCGCCGACGAAGCCGCCCGTATCCTCCAGTGCCGCCGGGTCGCCGTCTATGCATACGAGCCGGAAGCCGAAGAGTTTGTCCCGCTGGCCGCGCACGATGATCAAGCCGCCCGGGACGAAACCGGGCAGGGCCGCACGCTGCTCGAAGGCTTCTTCGGCCGGTCTCTGCCCCGCGCCGTCTCGGATCTGTCCCCCGCCGTCACCGGCGACCTGCCGCCGTCGGCGGACACCCCCGCCCATTATGTCGCGAATGCACCCGCCGCGCTCGGCCTCACGAGTGCCGAGGCGGCGTTTCTGGACAGCCCCGGCTACCTCTTTGTCCTTCGCTCCCGGGACCGCAAAGGCATTGGCCTGCTCTGCCTGCTGGACTCCGCCCCTCGCCTGCGCCTACCCGATGCCGCCGCCTTCGCCCGGGCGTTGGCGGCGCAGGCGTCCGTCGCTTTAGAGAATGCCAACCTCTTCACCGAGCTGCAGGCTGCCTACGACCGCGAAAAGAAGATCGCCGAGACTATGCAGAACCGCCTGCTGCCGGACGTTCCCGCGTCGGTGGACTCCATCGAGTTCGCGCACAAGTACCAGGCCGCCCTCGGAGAAGCCGAGATCGGCGGGGACTTCTTTGACCTGTTCGATCTCGGCGGGCATCGGCGGGGGGTCGTCATGGCCGATGTTTCCGGCAAGGGCCTCAAAGCCGCCGTCCAGACCGCCATGATCAAGTACACCCTGCGCGGCTTCGCCCTGGAGACCCCGAATGCCCCCGGCCACGTTCTGGCCCGCGTCAACGATGTCCTGTGCAGCTCCCTGAGCAGCCACGACGGTTTTGTCACCCTCTTTTACGGCGTTCTTAACACGCAGACCGGCGAGATGACCTACGCCAGTGCCGGCCACGAGCCGCCGCTTTGCCGCGACGCAAACGGCACCGCCTCCGAATGGCCCGCCAGCGACGGCATCGCCCTGGGCTGCCTCCCCGGTGCGGATTACGAGGAGCAGACCGCCACCCTGGCCCCCGGCTCCCTGCTGCTCCTCTACACGGACGGCCTCACCGAAGCCCGCGCCGAAGGCGGCGAGTTCCTCGGCTCCGAAGGCCTCCTGCGCCTCCTCCCGCCCCCGACCCTCACCGCCGCCGCCGCCGTCGAGTCCCTTTACACCCAGGTTGCCGACTTCGCCGGGGATGTGCGGCGAGACGATGTGGCGATGCTTTTGATGAGGCATGTGGCGGGGTGAAAAGTAATTCAAATGTTTTTTATGTGAAACTCTTGACAGTCTGTCCAAGATAGCTTATAGTGCTCTTAAAGCAATACTCGCAAAACAAGCCCCGACTCGCAGAACAAACCGCCAGCAGTGTTGGCGGCAGCAAAACATCCCGGTGAAACAGTATCTTGGGTTCCGCTTCATAAAATGGAGCGGCATTGGAAAGCTGCACTTACTTGGCTTGGGGCTACCCCACCTTTTAATGATGCTTGGGGTCCTAATCCGCCTGGAAGCCTAGTTGTTACCGTTGATAAACCATCATCCGAATTTCCTTTTTGGGAAGATTACTTTGAAGATAAAACTCCCTAAGTCAAGCGTACAATGAAGCCAATTATCATATCCATTTTTGCTATCCTGGCATTTGCGATTGCTGGAATCATCATAATGGTTCAATTGAGATACATCAGAATTACTCCTTATGTCTTGGATTTTACCCCTCCGAGTCGTAGAATTAGTTCTCGCCGCTACCAAGTGGTGACGGCTCACATTCAAGGGCTTATGTCTCGGGGAGAAGAAGCACGACGGGTTGGGGACCTCAAGACCGCTGAAATCGAATTCAAAGCTGTAGTCGCTGACAAATCCGATTTTCCCAGCAAGCAGCATTATGTAACAAAAGCTAAGGCTGAACTCGGTAAGATTGAAGAACAACGAAGCCACCACGGTATTTTGAGAGTGCCATTATTAAAATAATGGACAGTACACAGCGGCGATAGCAGATTTTATAGAAGGCGGTGCTTGCGGCGGTCGTAGAGGATAGTCGTCTGCGTACGGTTGTTGAAGACCAGCAGCGACCAGGAGGCGCGGAACGTGCGGGCGTTCGGGTTGGCTTTCAGGGCGGTGATCAGGGTGCGGAGCGCAGACCCCGGCATATCAAAGCTGTCATCGAAGCTCAGGGTGACGGATGGTGGGGACGATTGAACCTGTAGGGGCGTTGCTTGCCGCGCCCTCCTGTCTTGACCTCTCATCCCATCCAATTCCGGCCCCCCAGAATTGGGGCGGGGGGCCTGTCCCGGCAGCCTCCCACTGAGCGTCAGAATCAGAAGCACCCAAACAACTATCCCCAAGTGTACTCTCATGACGATATTTTACCTACAAAAGTAGTCATTTCGCCCCGTTCCCTTGCAACTTGCCTCCAAAATAGAGTATCATAACGGCAGAAATGTGGCCATGCCTTCACCGGCGGCGGCGGCGTGTGAACGCATCGCGAATTTGTCAAAACGAACTTACTTTTCTCTATTTAGAACAAGGACTCACTTATGGCACTGCTCGAAAAAGAACTGACCTATTCCCCCATCGCCAGTGACGGCGGGGACAATGAATTTCTGCTGCGGCGCGAGGCCCCCCTCTCCGAGACGGACCCGGACGTCTATGCGGCGATCCTGAAAGAAGAAGGCCGGCAGAACGATAAGCTGGAGCTGATCGCATCGGAGAATGTCGCCTCTCGCGCGGTTCGCGAAGCGCAGGGGTCGGTGCTAACCAATAAGTACGCCGAAGGGTATCCCGGCAAGCGATACTACGGCGGCTGCGAGAATGTCGATATTATCGAGCAGCTCGCCATCGACCGGGCCAAGAAGCTGTTCGGCGTGGCCCATGCCAATGTCCAGCCGCACAGCGGGGCGTCGGCCAATATCGCGGTCTTTACGGCGTTTTTGCAGCCCGGAGACACGATTTTGGGCATGCGGCTGGATCAGGGCGGGCACTTGACCCACGGCTCCCCGGTCAACTTCTCGGGCAAGTTTTACAACGCTCAGTTTTACGGCGTTGATAGAGAGACGGGCCGGATCGACTACGACGAATGCGCCCGGATCGCCCGCGAAGTGAAGCCCAAGATGATCACGTCCGGCGCGTCGGCGTACCCCCGCGAGATCGACTTCAAGCGCCTGCGGGCCATCGCCGATGAAGTGGGAGCCATGCTCCTGGCGGACATCGCGCATATCGCCGGGCTGGTCGCGACCGGCGAGCATCCCACCCCCGTCGGGAATGCGCATATCATCACAACCACGACCCACAAGACCCTGCGCGGGCCGCGCGGTGGCCTGATCATGTGCGACGAAGAGTACGCGAAGGCAGTTGACTCGGCTATCTTCCCCGGAACGCAGGGGGGTCCGCTGATGCATGTCATCGCTGCGAAGGCCGTGGCCTTCGGCGAGGCCCTGTCGCCAGGATTCAAAGCTTACCAGCAGCAGATCAAGCGCAATGCCCGCGCCCTGGCCGAAGGCTTGATGCGCCGCGACTTCACCCTCTTCTCCGGCGGCACGGACAACCACCTCATGCTGGTGGACCTTCGCCCGCAGTCGCTGACGGGCCGGACCGCTCAGGTGGAGCTGGATAAAGTCAACCTGACCACCAACAAGAACGCTATTCCCTATGACACCGAGAAGCCCTGGGTCACCGGCGGCCTGCGCCTCGGCACCCCCGCGACCACTAGTCGCGGCCTCCATGAAGGGGAAATGGACGAAATCGCGGACTGCATCGCCCGCACCCTGACCCATATCGGCGACGCCGCCGCGTACGAAACGGTCCGCCGCGACGTGAAGTCGCTGTGTGATCGGTTCCCCGGGTAATCGCAGCCCGCCTCAATTGAAGAAAACATGGTCAAGCGCAGGCCACGAATTGGGAGCCTCGGATTTCCAATCCGAGGCTTCTTCTCTAACCCATGCTGTCTGCCCTGATTCATGTCTCGCGTTGAACCGTTATGAAAACCCTGTCACTGCTGCTCCTGCTGCTCTGCTTCGGTTCTGCCTCCCACGCGGGTGGGGACATTGTTTACGCAGCCCGCTACTACGCCCCGCCGGGCGGTCATCGCACGACTCATGCCCATCTGTATCGGATCAGCCCGGACGGCACGGGGCGAGTGCAGCTGACAGCCGGAATGGCCGACGATGATCTGCCGCTCTGGTCGCCCGACGGGCGGAAGATCGTTTTCCTTCGAACCGGCCCCAGTGGGCAAACGACGCTTTGCCTGCTCGGCGACTCGGGCGGTTCGATTCGAACACTGCACCCTGCCGGACCAGTCGGCTTGGCGGATGCCTACGCTTATCACTGGTCGCCGGATGGGAAAACACTGGCGGTCGTGCATGAGAACAGCGACAAAAACACGGTTGTTTCCGTCTCTTTGATGGACACCCGCACCTGGCGGGTGACGCGCCGCTTCCCCGGAGCCAGCCGCTGCTGGTGGTCGCCGGACAGCCGCCGTGTGTTTCTGGTAGGGGCAGACGGGAGCCGCATTGTCACACTGCCCTCCGGGCTGGAAACGCCGCTGGCCGCCGCTTTGTACCAGCCGCGCTGGCTGACCGCGGACACGGTGGCCGGGTTCCCCAGCGAAGATCATCGCCCGCAGCCAGTTCTGCGGCTCGTCGGTCTCGATGGGAAAGAAAAAAAGACCTTGCCAGTGAAGCTGCCAGCAGCTTACCGTGACTTCGAGCCGGGCGGACAGGATACGCTGTTTCCTGGTCCCCCGCACCAAAATGCGCTGGTCTACGCTTTGAATAACCACAACAGCACGGTGGGCACGGATTATCTTTTTCTGCTGCTCCCAGCCGCGACGGGCGAGACGCGCTACCTCACTCAGGGCCAGTTTCTGAGCTGGTCGCCGGATGGGTCGCGGCTCTGCACCGCGCCGGGCCGGGACACCACGCCCTATGAGAAACGCACAGATCCACGTCCGGGCGACCCGTACCGGCTTGTCTGGTCGGCCCCGCTGTATGTCCGTGCCGCGAGCGGCGGACCGATGAAGGCTCTCACTCCGCGCCTCTCCTACGTGACCGCCGCCGACTGGCGATCCGCTGAACCGCTGACGCCTCTGCCGCAGGGGCAGAAGAAGAAGTAAGACTATGCCGCAGTGGCGATTACCCTGGCTTGCGTTTCTGCTGGCCGTCGGCCTTGCCTATCTCCTAACCCCGATCGTCAGCAAATTGGCGATGCGCTACGGGGCCGTTGCCGTGCCGCGTGAGCGGGATGTCCACAAAAAGCCCCTGCCGCGCTGGGGCGGTCTGGCGATGTTCGGGGCCTTTGTGATCACGCTGGTCGGCATTTACATCTATCACACGCTGTTCCATGCCGATCATCCCTGGACCCATCTGCAATTGCAGCGTTTTGTCGGCGTCCTGACAGCCGCGACTGTCGTCGCGGTCTTCGGCGTCGTCGATGACAAATGGGAGGTCTCCGCCCTCTGGCAGTCCTTAGCACTGATCGGGGCGGGTCTCATTTTGGTCGCATTCGACGTACGGATTGACGGCATCACAAATCCGTTCGCCACCGCGTCCACGCTGCCCCGCCATGCGGGGACCGACCCGGCGAACTGGCTGGCCTTCCCGCTCTGGCTATCGGTCTTTGCGACGCTGCTCTGGGTCTTCGGCGTCGCCAAGACCGTGGACTTTATCGATGGCTTAGACGGCCTTGCCGCCGGTGTCTGCGCCATCTGCGCCGCGACTCTCGCCCTCATGTCCGCTGCCGCCCGGACCCCGCAGTATGAAGTCACCATCATCGCCGCCGCCCTGGTTGGGGTCTGCCTAGGCTTCCTGCGCTACAACCGGCACCCGGCCAGTATCATCATGGGGACAGTCGGGGCACAGTTTTTGGGCTTTACTCTGGCGGCGATCTCAATCATCGGCACCTTCAAGATCGCCGCCACCGTCTCCGTCGCCCTGCCCGTGCTGGTGCTGGGCGTCCCGATCTTCGACGGTATCCGGGTCGTCACGCAGCGGGCCATCGCCCGGACCCCGGCTTACCTGCCGGATAAAACGTCGCACATTCATCACCTGCTCCTGAAGCGGTACAAAGGCTCCCAGAACCGCACGGTCTGGGCCATCTACGGCATCACCGCCACGTTCTGCGCCCTCGCCTTGGTGCTGTTCCGGGTCAGCGGGCGGTGAAAGCTGGTACAATGGAAAGCTGATACAATGGTGATAAGAATGGACTCTCTTTTGCCTACTGTGGTCTCAGTAGCTGCCGATTAACGATTCTCAGCCTATGCAAAAAGTCCTCTGCGTTTTTGGAACACGACCCGA
Organism: Armatimonadota bacterium; assembly: GCA_025353925.1. Lineage (GTDB taxonomy): Bacteria > Armatimonadota > Armatimonadia > Armatimonadales > Capsulimonadaceae > JANXMY01. The sequence goes on along the minus strand of JANXNV010000093.1, from coordinate 35,425 downwards.
TGCCATTAAAATGGCTCCGGTCGTGCTGGAATTGCTGCGCCGTCCGGCACACTTCGATCTCAAGGTCGCCGTCACCGGGCAGCATCGGCAGATGCTGGATCAGGTGCTGTCGGCGTTTGAAATCGTGCCGGATTTCGACCTGAATATCATGACCCAGGGGCAAACTCTGGCGCAGGTGACCACGCGCTCCCTGAACGGCCTGGACCCGATTTTAGCCGCCGAGAAGCCCGACTGGGTGCTGGCGCAGGGCGACACGACCACGACGTTCGTGGCGGCACTGGCGGCGTTCTACCACGGGGCAAAGTTTGGGCATGTCGAGGCCGGGCTGCGGACCGGCAACCCGCGTGATCCGTTCCCCGAGGAGATGAACCGGCTGCTGACGACCCGGCTGGCGACCCTGCACTTCCCGCCGACACCCGAGGCGGCGGCCAATTTAAAGGCCGACGGGGTCGGAGACGCAGCGATTGTCCTCTCCGGCAATACGGTGATCGATGCTCTGCTCGAAGTCGCTGCAAAACCCTATGTCCCGATCGACCCCATTTTGACGGAGATTCTAAGCGATCCCCGGCCTATGCTGCTGGTAACCACCCACCGGCGCGAGAATTGGGGCGAGCCGATGGGCCGGATCGGGGTCGCCGTCCGGCAGATTGTCGATGCCTTCCCGGAGGTGGTCGCAGTCGTCCCCTGGCACCTGAACCCGCTGGTCCGCGCGGCACTGACTCCGTCGCTGGCAGGTCACCCACGCATTAAATTAATCGAGCCGCAGGAATATGTCCCGTTCGTCAAGCTGGAACAGAAATCGACTCTCATTCTTACCGACTCAGGCGGCGTTCAGGAGGAAGCCCCGAGCCTCGGCAAGCCGGTTCTGGTCGCGCGGGAAACCACCGAGCGGCCTGAAGGCATCGCGGCGGGAACAGCCAAGCTGGTGGGAACCGATACGGCATTGATCGTTGCGGAAGCCTCTCACCTGCTCGCCGACCCCGAAGCCTACGCCGTTATGGCTCGTGCCGTTTCGCCCTATGGGGACGGCCATGCGGCCCAGCGCATCGCCGATGCACTCGAGAAACCCCCTACTTAACACGCGACAGGAGATCGATTTTTGGATAATTTTACGCCGCACCTGAGCTACATTCAGGCGACGATTCTGGGGCTGGTGCAGGGCATCACCGAGTTCCTGCCCGTCTCCAGCACGGCGCATATGCGGATTTTGCCCGCTCTGCTCAACCACTTCAATCCCAGCTGGCCCAATGACACTGGGGCGGCTTTCTCCGCCATCGTCCAGCTCGGTCCGATTGTCGGAATCATCGCCTACTTCCGCAAAGACCTCGCCCGCTATGTGGCCGGGGTCGTCCGCAGCCTCCAAAAAGGGCAGCTCTTCCCGAAAGGCGACACGGATGCCCGCCTGGGCTGGTATGCCTTGCTGGCGACGGTTCCGCTGGTGATCGCGGGCCTGGCACTGGAAAAGAAAGTGGACGGAGAATACCGCAATCTCTACTTCATCGCCGGGGCTCTGATTGTGCTGGCACTGATCTTGCTGGTCGCGGAGATTGTCAGCAAGCGCACACGCAAGCTGGAAAGCTTGACGTTTGGAGAGGCAATGGGGGTGGGGCTGGTTCAGGCTTTGGCCCTGGTTCCGGGGGCGTCGCGCTCAGGGATCACCATCACGGCGGGGCTGTTTCTCGGTCTGGAACGAGAGGAAGCGGCTCGCTTCTCTTTTCTGCTGAGTATTCCCGCCATCACCTTGGCCGGGGTATACAAGCTGCTGAAGACTCTGCTGCCACAGTACTTCGGCGAGTCGCACCATGTCGCCGGAACTGCTGCCGTTCAGGCCGCGCCGCCGGACCTAAGCGCGGTCGCCGGTCCCTATCTGTTTGCGGCCCTGGTTGCGGGCATCTTTGCTTATATCGTTGTCCGCTGGCTTTTGGGGTATTTGAGCGACGAGAAGCACTCGACCATGCCGTTCATCATCTACCGGATCGCCCTGGGGATCGGCTTGATCTATCTGGTGCATCTGGGAATTGTTATGCCGGGATCACATTAGGCAGGGAGATTAATTATCCGCGTGGCGCTGCAGCAGCGTAGTGCCATGGTAGAGGGCGACAGCATCCACCCGGTAATCGTCGCCGGCAATGTCGCTGCGGTACAGAGAGACGCGGACGCTCTGCTCCGGGAAATCATAGGAGAGAAGCAGGGCATGCGGATCGTTGGTATGGATGATCCGGCCCATGCCACCCGCTGCTTGGCCGAGATCGTAGAGTGACATGGAAATCGCCACTCGCTCGTAAAGATCCTCGGCACGGCCGCTGGAAGCCGTCCCGGCGAACGTCGCCGGGTTCGCAGACGGAAGGCTAACCGCCGGGCCACGATTGAGGTTGAAAATCAGCCAGATCGCCAAGCCGACGACCGCGACAAAGCAAAAGCTTGCAGCGAAGGCCAGGGTAAACGCGGACTGGGTGGTGACTTTGCCGGGATGCCGGATCGGGTAGATCTGCGGGCGCGGGGCTATCATCGTAACCGGGGGGCGCGGCAGCATCAGCGCATCAAAGGCCTCCGTACGGTTTGATGGCTCCGCGAAACGTGTTCGAAATTGGTGGCCGCAGCTTGAACACTCCATCGCCTGAAGGCTGGTCACCTTCGCACATTCCGGGCAGCGCTTCGCGCTGACTGACGCTTTCATATATCTATTATACCAGAATACTAAAAGAATAGCCCCGCACCAAAAGGTGCGGGGCTGTTTGCTTTAAGCTGCGTAATGAAGCTTACTTGCGGCTGGTGATCATCAAGTGACCGGTCGCGGCATCGTACTGCACATCCGCATCCATGGCGGCGGTCACGAACGACAGTGGGACCATGGTTCGCCCCGTTAGCAGGTATGGCTTACCGTCCAGCTCCACCGTTTTGGTGTTGACCTGTGCCGACGACTTGCCGATCGTGATCACGATGTCTTTGGTCGCGTTCTTCGCATGCACCATGCCGGTCTGTGCCTGCCAGGTCAGCGTCCCGCCGCCCTGCTCGAAGATCTGCCGCAGCGGGCCGAACAGGATGTTGTTCTGGGCGGACAGCGGACGGTCCAGCTTCAGCGTCGTGTGGTTGAACAGGATCGATGTCTGCCCGACGCTCCGCAGGAGGCTTCCCATGCTGGCCGGGAAATGGACGCGCAGGGGATGCATCTTCAGGGCAGGCTTGATCGTCGTCCGCGCCAGATGCATCTCGGCGATGTAGGAGCTGATCTGGATCCGCGGCATCAAAGCCGTCGGCGTAACATGCGGCGTCATCACAAACGGGGAGGCCAGCGCACTGCTCGGCAGCCGCAGGGTCGCCATCTGCGTGATTTTGGTCCGCTTCGCCGTCATCCGCTTCACCGGCACGGCGGCCAGGGTGGCGGTATTCGGATCGACCGCGATCTGCGGCTTCGGCATCGGCTTGAAGCTGCGAGTCGGCGTGTCTGCGACAAACGGGCTGGAAAGCGTCTCGGTGTTTGATGATACGAGGTTCAGCGGTCCGAAGTGCAGGGAAGCGGCTTCAGCCTTCGCCATCTGCCGCAGAATTCCGCGGGTCGAAGCTCCGGCGGGCGTCGCCTTCTGGATCACTGCCGCCAGCTCAGGACGCCGCTGCGGGGCCGGTCGTCCCAGTGCCTTCCGGGGCATTGCCGCCGCGAGGGGCCGGACTGTCCGCACGCTCTCCGTCTTCGGGCCGTCCAGCAGGTCATGACGGATGGACGTGTTCCCGCCCTCGTTGTTGACATACAGGCGGATGGCCTTGGCATGGCCGACATTCGGCGAATCGTTGTAGCCGTACGCCTCGATGGTATGGTAGCCATTGGGGTACGCCGTCGTGTCCCACTCGAACTCATAGGGGGCATAGTTACGAAGCGTTTTAAACGTTTTGTCGATGAACAGGGAAACGTAGGGGGCTTTGCCGCTGCCGTCGGTCGCTTCGATATGGAGCGTGACGACTCCGCGGACTTTGCCGTCTTCCGACGGGCTGATCATCCGCAGACTCGGGGCCTCGCCGGAGCTGACCGCCGGACGGGTCGGCAGAGCGATCGCCGGGCCTGGACTGGACCGCTCGCTGCTCAGCGGCTGGCTGCCGCCAGTGCCGAAGACAAATGCGCTTCGAGCCGACTTGACTTCCTGGTCGGCGGAAGTCGCCCGCACAACGATCTTATGCGTTCCCGCCGAAAGCTGGCCCGCATCCACCAGAAATGACACGACCCCGCGCGTTTCGGGAACGTCCAGCGTTTTCGAGGCGGCTTTGATGCCGTCCAGATACAGCTCGACGGCGACGATCTGGTTGCCGGGGCTGCCCTGATAGAACGCCGAGATTTCGACCGGCTTCAAGCCCTCCAGCGGAATACGCGGGTCCGGGCTAAGAATTGTCACGCCAAGCTCGCTCTCGCTCGGCAGTGTGAGGTTCCCCGGTGCGGAATACGCCCGGTGGGGTCCCAGCAGGTTGAGGCCGAGCGCGGCGGCAAGCAGTGTCGCCGCTCCGGTCAATCCCTTAAACGAAAATTTCATGGAAAACGCCTCCAGGCAGATGGTGGTGGATAGTTGTCATGGCAGAGAACTCTGGGTTACTGTGCTTTGGTTCCAGCTTGGAAAAACTTGGTGCGTACCTACTTTAACACAGGCGTGGGAAATTGTCAAGTTTTTTGCAGAATGTTTTTTGGAGGCAATTGGAAGCGATCTAGTTTCTCTATGGTAAGAGAGGTCAAAAGCGATAAAATGTGAGTTTTATAGTTTTAACCGGTCCTTTTTGTCGGTTTTATAGTTTTAAGGCTTCGGCGAAGGCAGTACAAATTGTAGGGGCGCTGCTTGCTGCGCCCTCTGCTTGCGCGGACGAAGTAATCCATGGTGGTTCCAATTTATTGACAGGCGGGCCAGGCCGTGATAAGAGAGGAAGTGCGAATTGCCCTGAAAGCGTGGAGGCCGAATGCAGCTATCAGAAATCGTCAGGCGAAGCATTGTCGTACCGAAAAATGAGGCGGCACAGCGGCTGATTGAAACGGATCAGTTCAGCGAAAAATGGATTGATGAGTACTTTGTACTGATTGATCAACTTGTGTATTCAAGTAAGGGAGCGGCAAGTCCCATTCTACTTTAGTGTTTTAGAGACTGTTTATCCAATGGCGATTGTTATTTGCTGGTGTTACGCAGGTTTTTAGGAACGATGGACTAAAGTCCTTCGCTGTGTGGCGCAGACGCCAGTTGACCGCCTGCGCGGGCATAAAAAACCAGGTGCTAGCTACTCTGGTGCTTTTCTGCGCTGTTCTCCACTCCACACAGTAGAGCACTGGCGTCTGCGCCACATAGCGAAGGAGTTCCACTCCATTACTGCTCCTGAACCAATCCGCTAAACCTTGCGCCTAATATCAATCATTTATACAACCCAAGCCGTTCCGTCTCTTCGACAAGTTCTTGCATCACGGCATTGCTGCGCTCCATTTCGGCCTCCGAGACTTCTTCGCGTGGTCCGGCACTTTCGGCCGTCCGGACAATGGCGCGGACGGCGGCAGCGGGTTCCACGAAGCTGAGTCGTGCCACAAGCTCTTCATAGGTCTCCGTATCCAGCAGCACGACTTCGGCGCGGCCATTGACGGTCAGCACCTCGGGCGTGCGGGTCTCTTTCAGGCGGGCGACATGCAGCTTCGGGTTTCGCACGAAGTCGCTGAGCGAATAAATTTGGTGGGTGTCGAGCATGACTTTAGTTCTTTCTTTCCGATTTCGTGTCATCATGATATTTACAGCAAATACCATGACAGCCGATCCGCCGCGACAAGTCAGCCGCACGCTTGACACCCTAAGCATCGCCCGGTATAATGAAACCTCTCCGCAACGGCGCGGCTTCTTGTTTCATCCCTAATGTTACACATAAGGAGTGCGCCGCGTTTTATGTCCCTCTTCGACCACTATACCCTGGACGGTTTTTACGACGAGATGTTTGAGTCGGCGGGTGTTCCCCGCCCGCATTACCGCAGTCTGCATGCCACGCTCGAATCCCTCAGTGCCCGCGATTTCCTGCAGCGTGCCCAGATGGCGGAAATGAGCATGCTTAATCAGGGCGTGACTTTTACCGTCTACGGCGATGACCAGGGCCTCGAGAAGACCATGCCCGTGGACCTCGTGCCGCGCATCATCACGCACCGGGAATGGGAAAAGATCGAGCGTGGATTGGTGCAGCGGCTTCGGGCCTTGAACCTCTTCCTGAAAGACATCTATCACGACCAGAAGATTTTGAATGATGGGGTAGTCCCGCGCGAGCTGGTAGTCAATGCCAAGCATTTCCGGCGCGAGTTTCTCGGGGCGAAAGTCCCCAAAGACGTCTACGTCCATATCTGCGGCACGGACCTGGTGCGCGATGACAAGGGCGACTACTACATCCTCGAAGACAACCTGCGCTCGCCATCGGGCGTCTCCTACCTGCTGCAAAACCGCATGCTGATGACCCGCATCTTCCCCGGCCTCTTCCGGGAGAACCGGGTGCTGGCCGTGGACCATTACTGCTCCCAGCTTTTGACCAATCTGCGCTACGCTTCCCCCCGCCAGAACGACGACCCGACCGTGGTGCTGCTGACCCCCGGCGAGTTCAACTCGGCGTACTTTGAGCATGCGTTCATTGCCCAGCAGATGGGAATCGATCTGGTCCAGGGCCGCGATTTGTATGTGGAAAACAATATCGTCTGGATGAAGACGACTCGCGGCCCGCAGCGGGTCGATGTCATTTACCGGCGCATCGACGACGACTTTCTGGACCCGCTGACCTTCCGGCCCGACTCCACTTTGGGGATTCCCGGCCTGATCAATGCCTACCGGGCCGGCAATGTCGCTCTGGCGAATGCTGTCGGCACGGGCATCGCGGATGACAAAGTCATCTACGCCTACGTCCCGGCCATTATCAAGTATTATCTCGATGAAGAGGCCCTGCTGCCGAATGTCCCGACGTTCCTCTCCAGCGACGCCGTTCAGCGCGACCACATCCTGAAGAACCTCGACAAGCTGGTGGTCAAGAGTGCCAACGAAGCCGGCGGCTACGGCATGCTGATGGGGCCGCAGTCCACGAAAGCCGAGCAGGACAGCTTCGCCGCCCAGATCAAAGCCGACCCGCGCAATTTTGTCGCCCAGCCTCTCGTCCAGATCTCCCGCGCCCCGGCGTTCGTCGCCGATGTAGATGGCTTTGAGGGCCGCCACATTGACCTGCGCCCATATATATTGATGGGCGAGGATATCACGATCATTCCCGGCGGCCTGACGCGCGTGGCATTGCGGAAGGGATCGTATGTGGTGAATTCTTCTCAGGGCGGCGGCTCGAAAGACACGTGGGTGCTGGCGCGGGCGACGGGGCAGATGCAGGGGCAGACAATGGGCGGGCTGACGCAGGGGCAGAGCTAAGGCTGGGCAACCGCCAGAGATGTATGTCGGTACAAGCAGCGGGTGTTGGATCGAAGCCGGGTGTTGGATCGAAGCCGGGTGTTGGATCGAAGCCGGGTGTTGGATCGAAGCCGGGTGTTGGGTCGAGAGCAAAAGCGCAGTCGGACACCAGCATTAAGCAACCGGCATTAAAATGCCGGTCTACTCGGAGAAAGTGTCTCCGACACTAAAGATTACAACTCAAGACCCGCGTCAACCAAAAGTCTTCTCCCAGTCACGGAGTGACTTTCTCCGGGTAGACCGGCATTTTAATGCCGGGTCCTCCTCACCAGCTACAGCCCATGCCCCACTCGAATCTCCGCCAGCAAACCGTCCGCCGCAGCGTCGATGAGTGTATACACTCCCTCGAAGCCGCCGGTCAGGTAGGGGTCGGGGACTTCCAGCACGCTCGTGTTGGAGGAGTATTCCAGAAAGCGGCGCACGACGGCTTTCCCCTTACCCAGTGACTGAATACCGCGCAGGTTGGCGTTGTCCATCGCGAGAACGTAGTCGAACTCGTCCAAGTCGGCGCGGGTGATCCGGCGGCCCCGGTGCTCATACTCAATGGCGTTGTCCGACAGCAGGCGCATCGTGCCGGGGTGTGGCAGGCTGCCGAGGTGCCAGTCGCCCGTCCCCGCTGAGTCGGCCCCGATCTCCCCTTCCAGCCCCGCTTCGCGCACTTTATGCATGAACACCGCTTCGGCCATCGGCGAGCGGCAGATATTTCCCAGACAAACAAACAGGACGCGAACCATTTTACTTCTCTTTCTTGTTATACTAATGTTGAACTGACTTGTATACAGGATACCCGATGCCGACCCGATTGCCCAAACAACTATCGTTAGACAACTTTCGCAAAGGCCCACCCCTAGCACTCAATAGCTGGCTGCCGCCGCTGAAGCAGTTCACGCGCACCAAAGACATCAGTTACCACCCGGTATTTCGCGGACTGCTTTTCCCCTGGGTCTGGCGAGTCTACACGGAGCGGTTTACGCGGGCGGGCCACTACTTTCTGGTCGCGACACTGTTTTTTAGCGCGTTCGGGTCGCTGTCTCTGGATCAGCAGTGGTATGTGCCGTTCACCTATGCCTGCGGGCTGTGGGTGACAGCACTGATCGCCATGTGGGCCGGGCGGCCTGCAATCGCGCTCAAGGCGACCCATGCAGCCCGGGTCAGTGCCGGAGAGACTCTTCCGGTGGAGATCGAGGTGACCGCCCTGCGCCGCCGCGCGGTCGGCCTTTCGGTGCTGCCGGACCGGCTGCCGCCCTGGGTGGATGCCGTGCCGGAGGAAGGGGTCGGCCTGCCGGTTTTGGAGGCTGGGGAGATGGGCCATGCGCGGCTGGGGCTCTTGTGCCGTCGGCGGGGAGCCTACCGCCTGCGCGGGTTCCGGGTGGAGACAGCGTTCCCGCTGGGGCTGATGGTCGCTCAGCGGGTCTTTTCCGAGGACCGGCCGCTGCTGGTCTACCCGCACTTCACGCCGCTGGCCCGGCTAGATGCGCCGCTCGGGCGGCGGTATCAGCCGGGAGGGGTCGCGCTGGCATCATATCTGGGGGATTCGTTCGAGTTTATCGGCAACCGGGAATACCGCGACGGTGACCCCATCCGCAGCATCGACTGGCGGGCGACGGCTCGTTTGAGCCGCCCGGTGGTGCGCGAATTCCGCGAGGAGTATTTCCTGCGGGCGGCGGTCATTCTGGATACCTACGTTCCCGTGCCGCCAGGCTACCCCGTCCCCCCAGCCTTCGAGCGGGCGGTTTCGGTCTGTGCGGCGGTCAGCGACTACATGGCCCGCTCGGAGTACCTGGTGGATCTGTTCGCCGCCGGGCCGGAGCTTCATCAGCTCACGGCGGGCCGGAGCCTGGCCTATTTGGATGAGATTTTGGACCTGCTGGCCTGCGTGGATACTAGTAACCGGGAGGCATTCGACGATTTAGAGGTGGAGCTGATGGAGCATCTCGGGCAGATCGCCATGGTGGTCTGCCTCTTCCTCGACTGGGACTCCACCCGCCGGGACTTCGTGGAGCGGCTGCGCGAGCAGGGCGCGGGTGTCAAAGTGATCATCGTGCGGGATCGGCCCTGCACGCTGCCGCCGGTCGCTGAGCGGGGAATTGCGGACATTACGGTACTGACATCGGCTCAGGTGGATGCCGGTGTGGAGGCAATTTAGATTGGAATCTGTCAGAATTATACGCCCGTCCGTGACCGCCGCGGTCGCCTCGCTGCTGGCATTCGCAGCACTGGCCTTGAGCTGCGGGGCGTACCTATCTTTGGCACTCCTGAGTATCGGCCTGCTGGCTTCGTATGCGTTCTCGGCCCGCTACGAAAATCTTGGGCTGACTAAATGGACCCTGCGGATCGTGGTCATCGGCAGCCTGATCTTCAGCTTCTGGGTCACGGCCACAAAAGACGACAATGCCTTTCTGGATATGCGCTACGGCTACTCGTTCGCCCTGGCTGCCGCTGGGGAGATCGTGCTGCAGTTCTGGCGGCGTGAGCCGACCGGCGGGGCGCGTGCGCCGCTGATCGTGCTGCTCTCCGCGCTGGTGTTTCTGGCCGGATGTACGACATTCGACGATACCTACCACTACCTCTGGTACCTGGCACCCGCCTACTTCCTGTGCTTGACCCTGGCCCTGCCCAGCTTTCGGCACACGACGATCCCTCTGCGCCTGATGCTCGTCCCCGCACTGATTGCGTTGCTTCTAGGCGGGATAGGACACGCCGGAGTCTACGTCTACCGGGGCGATTTAAACGCACTCGGGTCCAAGCTTCTTTCGGGGCAGCACACCACTGCCAGCATCGGCATGAGCGGGCGGCCGCTGCTGGGATCGTCGTTTACCCTGCGCGATTCGCTGACCCGGGTGCTGCGCGTTCATTATCTCGGCGACGATCCTTACCTGCGCGGCATGGTCTTCGAAAGCTACTCCGAACGGGCCTGGGGGCCGGGGCTGGACCAGCGCACTTTCGGGCCGTATCGGGAAAAGCCCACTCATCCGGCAGCCATCGTTTCCACGATTACCGTGGACCGGCTGGACGACTCAAACGGTCTGCTGTTCGCCCCGCTGCATTGCGGCGGAGTTCAGGCAGCCGGCAGCCATTTCCTGGAATGGGCGGCTCGGACAGACGGCCCGCTCCGTACGCCGCCGGCTGATGCCGACCCGCTGGTTTACCATATCACCCTCGGCAAGGGCAGCAGCCCGCATGGAGTGATTGATGCCGCACCGTCTGCCGACGAACGCGCCCGAGACCTGGTGATCCCACGCGATATTGACACGCGCGTGGTGAGCAAAGCTAAAGAGATCGGATCGGGTTCGACCACGGATGCGGAAAAGGTTGAGGCGGTCGTGCGGTTCCTGCACGGCAACAACCAGTACAGTCTGACTACCGACCCAGGGCGCGGAGACCCGATCTCGAACTTTATTCTGGAGCATAAAAACGCCCATTGTGAATACTTTGCGTCGGCAGCCGTGATCCTGCTGCGGGCTTTGAATGTCCCGACCCGCTATGCCAGCGGCTACTACGCCCATGAGTCGGAGGGAAAGGGCACGACTTTGGTTCGCCAGCGAGACGCCCATGCCTGGGCCGAAGCGTGGATAGACGGTACCGGCTGGGTTACGGTGGATGCGACCCCCGGGAATGGCCGCCCAGATGCGCTGGCCGGGGCGATTCCCCCCTGGTGGCGTGTCTGGGAGCGGCTGCAGGACCTACTTGGCACCGTGCGCCGCTGGGTCACGACTTCCGATTGGACCCAGAAGGCAGCCGTGTTTTCTCTGCTGGTCCTGGGGCTTTTAATCCCCCAGATCTATCGGTACTGGCTGACGCGGCGGCAGAGACATCTCGGGTTTCGGTATTCGCAGCCCGAAGCGGCACTGGCGGCACTCGCTTTGCGTTTCGAGCGACTGCTGTCGCGTCTCGGTCAGCCCTGCCCGGAAGGGCGTACCTGGGATGAGCATCTGCGGCTGACCGAGGAGTTTATCGAGGCGCGGCGCGTGCCGCTGAAGGCATTTGTCAGTGACTACAGCGAGGTGCGATTCGGCCCCCTGCCCAGCCACTCGGAAATTGCTCGGCTGGACACCGCACTGCATCATTTGGAAACAAGTACCAAGAAGGAGACCGTATGATTGAGACATTCGCCGGAGCTGTGGAGAGGATCGAGACTAATCTCGGCTCGGTCATCAAGGGCAAGCCGGAGAGTATCCGGCTGCTGCTGATCTCGCTGCTGGCGGGAGGCCATACCCTCCTTGAAGATGTGCCGGGCACGGGCAAGACGACGCTGGCAAAGTCGCTGGCGCGGACGATGGACGGTGTTTTCCGGCGTATCCAGTTTACCCCCGACCTGCTGCCCGCCGACATCACCGGCAGCAGTTTTTACAATCCCGGCGACGGCTCGTTTACGTTCCGCGAAGGACCGGTATTCGCCAATATCGTCCTGGCCGATGAGATCAATCGAACTTCGCCCCGCACCCAGTCCGCCCTGCTGGAAGTGATGAGCGAAGGACAGGTGACGGTCGATGGCCTACGGCGGGACCTACCCCAGCCGTTCTTCGTCATCGCCACGCAGAACCCGACGGATTTTCACGGCACCTACCCTCTGCCGGAAGCGCAGCTCGACCGCTTCGCTGTCCGCGTCACATTAGGCTATCCCGATCTGCCGGATGAGATGGAGATTTTGTACAGTCAGAACCGGCGGCACCCGTTCGACGACCTCACGCCCGTCGTCACCGGCGCAGAGGTGCTGGATTTGCAGGAGCAGGTCCGGGCGGTGACGGTGGACCGCGCCGTCGCCGAGTACATCCTGCGCCTGGTGGAATGGACCCGCACCGACCCGCGTATCCGCCTGGCGGTCTCGCCGCGCGGCTCCCTAACCCTGTTTCGCACCGCCCAGGCCCGTGCCCTGACCGAAAGCCGCGACTACGTCCTGCCCGACGACGTCCGCGCCCTCGCCGTCCCTGTGCTGGCTCACCGTATGATGCTCGACACGAAGACTAAGTACGGCGGCATCTCCGGGGCGCAGATGATCGAGGAGGCTCTGGAGAAGATACCGGTTCCGCGGTGAAAACCACTTCACTGACTGCCGACGCCGTGAACACGCATTTCCAGCGCATACAAGCCTTTGCTGGCTGTGATAAACAGCGTGTGCCGGTCGGCTCCGCCAAAACAGATGTTGCCGGTCCAGTTTTCCGCGATGGGAATTTGCAAAATCTGTTTCCCCGATTTGCTGAACACGGTGACGCCATGCCCCGTGAGATAGATATTCCCCTCGCTGTCGATAGTCATGCCGTCGGATCCCATTCCGCAGAGGAGACGTTTGTTTTTCAGGCCGCCGTCTTCGGCAATGTCATAAGCGTAAGTCTTTCCCTCACCAATGTCCGACACATAAAGCGTTTTCCCGTCCGGTGTCCCGATGATGCCGTTGGACTGCTTATAGTTGGCATCGACGCGAGTCAAGGTATGGCCGCCCGGAGGCAGGTAAAAGACGCCCTGTGAATTCTGTTCCATCGGCCCGCGTTTCCAGTAATCGCGCTGGTAGAAAGGGTCGGTGAGGTACAGCCCGCCGTCGGGCCGGATCCAGATATCATTGGGGCCATTGAGCAGCTTGCCGCTATAGCCTGCGGCGACGACCGTATGCCTCCCGGACGGACTGATACGCCAGAGTTCGTTTTTCTCGTCCGCACAGGCCCATAAATCGCCATGCGTGTCGAAGCAGAGGCCATTCGAGCGGCCATTTGGCTCTAAAAACGTCGAAAGCTTCCCGCCCGCGCTCCACTCGTAGATACGGTTATTCGGCTGGTCGGTAAAAAAGACATTCCCCTGGCTGTCACAGGCCGGGCCTTCAGCAAAAGAGAAGCCGCCGACGAGAAGGGTCAGCTTCGCACCGGACGCAGCGATGTCGCGGTCTTCGGCTGACACTGGGGCACTCGCCCCAAGCACGACAAGGCTGAGACAAGTCAGAAAACAGAGAAGTGCGACAGCTGCTCTATTTTTAAGACGCCGATAAGAAAAAGGGAATACTAAGGACATGAGAGACCTAATCTTCTTTCGCCGGCAGAAAAGCGATAAAGTGTGCTCCGGAGTTGTCAGACCCGACCTCTACAATCGTTCCCCGATGCGCCTCCAAAATCCCTTTGACGATGCTCAAGCCCAGCCCCAGGCCACGGGCGCGGGAGGTGAAGAAGGGGGTGAAGATGCGCGGCTTGATGTCTTCGGGGATACCTGGACCAGCATCCAGAAATTCTGCCTGCAAGTAGACCCGCCCGCGCGGCAGGCGGGCCAGGGTGGAGATGCGGGAGGACTTGGTGCGCGATGTCCGAATGAGCAGCGAGCCGCCGTCGGGCTGGAACGACAGGGAATTTTCGATCAGCTCCGAGAAGGCCCGCTTCAGCCGGGCGGCATCCGCCATAACCGGCGGCAAATCGGGGGCAAGCTCCAGAGTCAGCGCAACGCGGCTGCGCTTCGGGTAGCTTTCTTCGACACACTGCTTGATGATGTCATTAAGGTTTTGCTCGGCCAGCGCGATCTGAGTTGCCCGCACGAAGTCGCGGAACTCCTGCAAAATCTCTTCCAGGCGAAAAATGCCGCGCCGAATGCCCTCCGCCAGCGTGCGGAACTCCGGACGCCTGTCCTCCGGCTCCGACAGGCGGTATTCCAGCTCGTTCAAATCGCCTTTAATGGCGAATGTCCGGTTGCCGATCATGTGGGCGGCTTTAGCGGACAGCTCCCCCCAGGCCGCCATGCGCTCCGTGTTTACCAGGCGGTCCAAGATCCGGCTGTTCTCGATCGCGGTACCAAGCTGCGAGGCGATAGTCAGCAGTACACTTTCATCGTCTTCAGTAAACTCGCGGCGGAACCAGGGAGCAACGCTTTTGCGGCGCAGAACGCGCAGAACGCCCAGAATGCCGCTGCGCCCGAAGATCGGCACGGCCAGAAATGCCCCGACATCGGTGGCCGGAAATTCCTCAAAGCGGCCTTTCCAGCGCGGGTCATCGCGTGGGCTGCCGATCCGGATCGGCTCCCCATGCTGTGCCACCCACCCCGTCAGCCCCTCGCCCAGAGGATAGGCCGCCTTGCCGATCCGGCTGACCAGCGCACCCCGCGCGGCCTGAAGGATCAGCTGCTGCCGGTCCCGGTCCAGCACAAACAGGGAGCAGTCCTCGAAGCGGAGCTGCGCGGCGGCGACATCCACCACGCGGCGCATCAGCAGGTCTGGGTCGGCGATCGCCGATAAGTCCTTGCCGATTTCCACCAGAGCCGCTTCCCGGGCACGGTAGCCGTCCATCAGCAGGCGCAGGGAGGCGATATTGGCGAGGGATTGTATCAAAGACAGATGGGAGTCGTGAAAGTGATTCGGCAGCAAACTTTCAATGTTGATGACCCCCAGCGTGTGCCCATTTCCATCCAGCAGAGGAACGGCAATCTCGCTGCAGACATCATCGAAGAAGGCATAATAGTAGGGGTCCGCATCGACATTGCCGGTAATATACGGCAGGCCGGTCGAGGCCACATGGGAAGTAATGCCGCTGCGGCGCTCTCCAGTATGTTTGCCGCTTGCAGATCGTCCCGTGTCGTCGATCTTTAGGCGCAAGGCTCGAATCTCGTCGTCCCAGCCTATTCCAGCGGTCGCCACCAGTGCCAGCTCTCCCGTGGCATCATGGGCGAGGGCCACAAAGGCCCGATCCGCACCCACGGCTTCCATGGCAGCCTGGTTGATCTCTTCCAGCAGTGCCTGGGCATCGTCGACTTCCACGGCCCGACGGGAGAGACGGTGGATCAGCGACAGCGGGTCTTGGAGAGCGGTATCGTTCATACAACAGATTGTACCCGACGCGCAAAATCAGCTCCTCCCCAAAATTGGGGAGGAGCTGATTTCTGTCAAGCAGCCGCGTTACGGCTGGCCGAACGGCAGTATCTGCGGTGCCTGCTCCTGCGGCTGCGGCGGGGTCTCACCGAATGTCGCCGGACGCTCACGCAGCGTGACATTCAGGATACGGTCCGTGCCGTTGCGGGACACTTTTAGCACCAGCACATCACCGACCTTGAGCGTCTTGATGATGTTGTTCAGACTATCCTGATTGGTAATCGGCAGCCGGTTGGCTTCCAAAATCACATCGTAGGTTTTCAGCCCGGCGGTTGCAGCCGGGGAGCCGGGATAGACCTGCTGCACGATGACTCCGTTATCGGAGCCTAGCGTGATGCCCATCTGGCGACGGGCCTGCGCTGGGAACGCTTTGAGCGGAGCGTAGGAAACGCCGAGATAAGGCCGGACGATCTTACCACTGCGAATCAACTCGGCGGCGATCTTCTTGGCTGAGTTAATCGGGATCGCAAAACCGATACCGACATAGGAACCGGTTGGGGAGTAGATCGCTTCGTTGATGCCAATCACCTGACCGTTGATATTTGCTAGTGCGCCGCCCGAATTGCCGGGGTTGATAGCGGCATCTGTCTGGATGACCGAATTCAATGCGTGGCCGCCGTCAGCGTTCAGACCGCTCCGATTGACCGCGCTGATGATGCCGAGCGTGACCGTTGTGCCGATATCCAGCGGGTTGCCGACGGCAATGGCCCAGTCTCCAATCCGCAGATCATCGGAATTACCGAGCTGCGCGGCAACTAGCTTCGCGCCTTTTGTGTCGATCTTGACGACGGCAATATCAGTTACCGGATCCGCCCCGATGACTTTCGCATCGTAGCCCTTGTCGCCGACATTTACCGTGACCGCCTGGGTGTTCTCTACCACATGATTGTTGGTGAGAATGTAACCATCAGTGCTGATGATGACGCCCGACCCGGCCCCACGCGGTGTCGCCTGGGCATCGCCTCCACCGCCGAAGAAGTGGCGGAAGATGGGATCATCTCCGAAAGGATTATTCTGCTGCGGGGCAGCTTTGCCGACCGTATGGACAGTCACAACCGCTTGATCCACTTTCGCGGCGGCGTCGGCAACGACCGTATCGCCGGTGAAATGCTTGAGTGCCGGCGGTGTGGTATCGAGCGACGCCAGCACAGCACGCTTCGATGGCGCATTGCCGGAAAGAAGGGCGACGGGATCACCGAGTGTTTTTAACCCAACGGCGCAGGCGACGACGCCGACCGCGAACACGGCGACATAAGAGCTTGCGTTTTTCATATTTTTTCAGATTTCCTCAGAGTTTGATGAGAGTGCTTGATTTCGTCTTCGTCTACTTATACGCGGATCGTCTTCAATAAGTTCGCCATTTCGATAGCTGCAGCGGCAACATCCGCACCTTTGTTGCCTGCCTTGGTCCCCGCCCGCTCCAATGCCTGCTCAATCGTGTCGGTGGTCAGTACGCCGAATAGGATCGGCACACCTGTGTCCACCGCAATCGAAGCCAGCCCCGAAGCCAGCGGCCCGGCGACATAATCGAAGTGCGCAGTCGCGCCCCGAATAACTGCCCCGAGGCAGATCACCGCATCATATTTGCCCGTTTTCGCCAGGGCCGAGGCCGCCAGCGGGATCTCGAAGGCACCGGGAACCCGTGTCAGCGTGATTTCGTCGTCCGAGACGCCATGCCTTTTCAGCGTATCGAGTGCGCCCTCCAATAGGCGATCCCCGATGAGTGAGTTAAACCGGCTTAAGACAACAGCAATCTTCAAGCCTGACGCAATCAGCGTACCTTCAAATGTCTTCATACTAAACGTTACTTTTTTTCCTAAGTATTTACGCGGCTTCGGGCACATCTTGTTCATCCAGCACCAAAAAGTGCCCCATCTTTGCCCGTTTTGTCTCCAAGTAATGGCGATTGGAGTCGTTCGGCTCCGAGACCAGCGGAATCCGCTCGACGATCTCCAGGCCATACCCTTCCAGCCCGGCCAGCTTTGCCGGATTATTCGTCATGTATAGCAGTCGCTTCACGCCCAAATCGACCAGCACCTGCGCCCCGATCCCATAATCGCGCAGGTCGGCTTTGAACCCGAGCTGAACATTGGCCTCGACTGTGTCCGCCCCGGCATCCTGGAGCGCATAGGCACGGATCTTATTGGCGATCCCAATGCCCCGGCCTTCCTGCTCGATGTAAAGCAAAACGCCACGGCCTGCTTCGCCGATCTTCTCCAGGGCCAGATGCAGCTGGTCCCCACAGTCGCATTTGAGCGAGTCGAGCAGATCCCCAGTGACGCACGAGGAGTGAATTCGCACCAGGACGTCTTTGCCGTCGGCAATATCGCCCATCGTGAAAGCCGTGTAGGGGGATGGGTCCACTTCGCTTTCGTAAGCATGAGCCGTGAATTCTCCGTAGCGCGACGGCAGACGGGCAGAAGCCACTTTGTGGATCAGCTTCTCCATCCGGCGGCGGTACTTGATCAGCTCGGCAATCGTGATGAATTTGAGGTCGAACTTTTGAGCCAGCTCCGCCAGCTCCGGCACGCGGGCCATCTCCCCGCCGTCGCCCATGATCTCGCAAATGACCCCGACCGGCTGCAAACCCGCCAGATGCATCAAGTCCACCGCCGCTTCCGTGTGCCCGGCACGTTTGAGAACGCCCCCATTTCGGGCCATGAGCGGGTTGACGTGGCCGGGCCGGTTGAAGTCTGAGGCACGGGCGGTCGGGTCAGCCAGCTTTCGGATCGTGAATGCGCGGTCCGCCGCACTGCTCCCCGTAGTCGTCCCTTCGCGAGCGTCCACCGTGATTGTAAACGCCGTCCGCATGGACTCACTGTTCTCGCGGACCATCAGCTCCAAGTTGAGCGCGATTAGCCGCTCCTCGGGCATCGGCACAGTAATGATACCGCTGGCGTGCCGCGTCATCAGCGTGATAGCTTCCGCCGTGATAAACTCGGCCGCCATGACAAAATCGCCTTCATTCTCGCGGTCTTCGTCGTCCACAAGGATGACCATCTTGCCCGCCCGTAGGTCCGCGACGGCTTCGTCGATCGTGTTGAATTTAGTTTCAGTCACAAAATGTGTTTCGGTCATAGTGGGGCTTCTAAAATTGTTTCAGCAATCTGTCGTATTTTGCATGCGAACCGACCCAAAACCAAACAATCGTGTCATCAGTCCGAAATCCGAGTGCTCTCCAATGCAGCCCAATGCGAACTGAATACAGGCTTTGCTCACTAGTGACTTGCTTGAAGTCCAAGCCTGAATGCTGGGGATCATCAAGCCATAGTAGGTAAGCTTTGTCCGCGATAATCTGTATCTCGCGCGGCAAGTTTCTAAGCCGATCACGGAAACCTTTGGTCGTTCGCGATAACACAGTTTTTGCTCATAGGCTTCGTCTCGCCACGTTCATATTCCACTCGCGCCGCTGCCAGCAGATCTGCCAGGGTACGCTCGGGTTCATCCGCAAGCGATTCCCCTATGATTTCGTCTAGCAGCCTGGAAGCGACTCGATCCTGTGCCCCTGCCGGTAGTTTATTCACTTCGGCAATCGCTCTTTCTAATAATTTCGTCATTCTGTTTACTCCCGGTAAGCCGTCACCGGCCCAGCCCAGGACGGCTCGGAACGCTCCAAGTCGGCGATGCGAACGGGGGCTTCGGAGCGGGCATAGTCGCCACCGACCAGCTTTTCGACGTACTTACCGATGATGTCTGTTTCCAAATTCACCTGATCCCCAGCACGGCGGGCATGCAGGTTTGTGTGGTCCCAGGTATGAGGAATAATGGCGACGGAGAATGTCTTATCATCGGCATCGACAACGGTCAGCGAGATACCGTCGATGGCGATGCTGCCTTTGCGGACGATATACCGGGTGATTGCCTGGGAGGCGGTGATGTAGATGTAGTAGGAGTTATCCACCTCGCGGATACTGGCGATGGTGCCGACACCGTCCACATGGCCCTGGACGATGTGACCGTCAAACCGGCCACTAGCGGCGAGGCTTGGCTCTAAATTGACTTCGTCGCCGATGGCGAGTGCGCCGAGTGCCGTCTTCTGTAGAGTTTCGTACACGGCATCGAAGGCCACTGTCCCCGGCCCATGCTCGACGATGGTGAGACAGGCTCCGTTGACCGTGATGCTGTCGCCCAACTTAACGTCCTCGAGGATGTGCCCGGCACGGATCGTGAACCGTGCGGACTGCTCGCCCCGTACTATCGCCTCGACCGAACCGACTTCTTGTATGATTCCCGTAAACATAGTGCCTCTTCCTCACCTCCTCAAGTGTATTTTTGTCTTGCTGCTTTATTCTACCCAAAGCGGGCATCAATCACGATGTCCGGGCCGCAACGGCGGACTTTCTGGAAAGTCACTGGCCGGGCCTGACTCATCAAACTGATCCCGAGGCTGTCCACTGGGCCGGGGGCATCGGAGCCGCCCACAACTTTTGGGGCGATGTAGTTGATCCAGCGATCGATCAATCCTGCCTTAAGCAGACCTGCCGCCAGCTGGCCACCGCTTTCTACAAGAACACAAATCATGTCCCCTCGGGTTCCCAGTTGATAGGCGAAATCGGTCAGGTCAACTCTCCCGTCATCAGTCGCATCACAGTCCAGCACCTGACAGCCCAGAGCTTCGAGCGCGTCACGCTTTTCCGGGTCGGCAGCGGATGTCGTCGCGAAGATTGTCCGACCGTCTTCCTCGGAAAGCCGCACCACGTTCGCCGTCAGCGGCGTTCGCAGCCGACTGTCCACCACGATCCGCCAGGGATTTCTGCCGACCCGATGCGTCAGCCTCGTGGTCAGCGACGGATCATCCGCCAGCACTGTCCCCACCCCGGTGAGGATCGCATCGCAGCGGTCACGCAGCTGCCGATGCACCGCCTTCCGGGAGATCGCCGACGTGATCCACTGCGCATCGCCCGTCGCCGTTGCGATCTTGCCATCCAGCGTCATGGCGGTTTTCAGAACGAACCAGGGCAAGCGCGTCACCCGGTGCTTGACGTACGCGGCGTTAAGAACGCGGGCCTCGGCCTCCAAAATGCCCACAGACACTTCCACCCCACCCGCTCGGAGCCGCTCCAGGCCTAGCCCGGCGACGCGTTTGTCCGGGTCCGTCATCGCCGCCACGACGCGGGTCACCCCCGCCGCTAAAAGCGCCTCGGCGCAGGGCGGAGTCCGCCCGTGGTGGGCGCACGGCTCCAGGGTCACGTACGCCGTTGCCCCACGTGCTTTGTCCCCGGCTTCGCGCAGTGCAAACACTTCCGCATGCGGCTGTCCGGCCTCTGGGTGGTACCCTGCGCCGACGATTTGGCCGTCCGGGCCGACGAGAACGCAGCCGACCATCGGGTTCGGGCTGGCGTGTCGTCCGAGGACGGCTAGGCGGAGGGCACGGCGCATGTAGTGGGGGTCAGAGTTCAGAGTCGCTGCTTCCTTTCCCCGCCAGCGACCCCAGCGTTTCCTCGAACAGCTTTTTTCGCGAGGACGCCAGATGCCGGATGTTTTCGCGCCAATCCAACAGGGCCAGTGGGACCAGCGGCAGGACGGAGAGGCAAATTAGAATGATGTACTGGGCGTAGCGGATCAAGGCCCGGCGGCTGTGCGGGAGGGGAAGGTAGGTCCAGCCCAGGCAGAGGCCCAGGGTGGCGAGGAGGAAAAAGAGGCCCCAGGCGCGGAGGACACGCTGCTTTGGGGAGATGACTTCGAGGCCCGTCGGCGTGGGCCAGCGTCGGACTTCCCAGAGGCCGTAAAGGGCGGCGGCCAGGAGGGCGAGGATCAGCAAAGGGCGTGTGAGCAGCCCGGGAGGCATCAGCGGCCTCCGTTTCGGTGCGGGCTTTCGGGGACGGCGGCGTTCGCCAGGCGGCGCAGCTCGGAGACGGCATCGGCGAGACCTTCCGGGTGATGGAACACCGCGCTCCCGGCAATCAGCGTATCCGCCCCCGCTTTGGCGACCAGGGGAGCCGTGTCGGCATTGACGCCGCCGTCCACACCGATCTCGAAGCGGAGGCCCTGGGCGGCTCGGAGCTGCGCCAGGGCACGGACCTTCTGCAGCATCTCCGGAATGAAAGCCTGACCACCGAAGCCGGGGTTGACCGTCATGACTAGAACGCGGTCCAGCAGGCCCAAGGTCCATTCGATGGCACTGATCGGGGTGGCGGGGTTCAAGGCGACTCCGGCTCTTGCCCCAGCGTCTTTGATCTGATGCAGAACACGGTCCAGGTGGAACGTCGTCTCCGGATGGATGGTCACGAGGTTGCTGCCGGCTTTCGCGAACTCGGCGACATACTGCCCGGGGTTCTCGATCATCAGGTGCGTATCGAAGGGAACCCCCGTGACCGGGCGCAGGGCGCGGACAAGCTGCGCTCCAAACGTGATATTCGGCACGAAGTGACCGTCCATCACGTCGATATGGATGTAATCCGCCCCGGCCGCGGCCAGCTCTTCAGTCGCCTCGGCGAAGGCTCCGAAATCGGCGGAGAGAATCGAAGGTGCAATTTTGATGGACATAATGTTCGCTAAAACGTCTGCTGCTTGACCAGCTTGTTGTCTAAAAAGATGCGAAACGTGACTTTGTGGCCGATCCCCTGCACCGGGGCACTGACGGTCTCGCCCGCCTCATGGTTCTCATCGTACACCAGATTCGTGCCTGTCGTATCCTGAATCTCGATCTGGACATGACGCGTGCGGCGCGGACGGCGCGGCACGCGGAACTCAATAGTGAACTGGCGCAGGCTGGCGGTCTGCGGCTGGTCCGGTGGCGGGGTGACATCCGGAGGAGGCACTGAGGAATCCACCGGCGGCGTCACGACCGTGCTGGGCGGCAGCACGACCGGAGTTTCCACTTTCGGCGAAGTCGTGACAAGCGTGGATTCGCTGGGGCCGGATTCGCCCGCCGAATTGACGGCGTTGATCGTGTAGGAATATGTCGTGTCAGGCTTCAGGCCCGTATCGGTGAAATGGGTCGCGGCGAGTGCCCGGGCAACGGTCACAACTTCACCGTCCAGGGAGCGCAGAATGGTGTAGGATTGGGCACGGGTCGCCGCCTCCCAGTTGAGGTCCACTTTGTCTGAACCAGCTGCGGTGGACTGCACCTGTGTCGGGGTCTCGGGCGGCTGCCGACCTTTGGAGACGACAAAGTTGACGGCGGTGTTTCGGGCGACTTTACTCTGCCGATCCGGGGATTGCCGAATAATGATCCCCGCAGGAACCGTCTCACTGAATTCCTGAGCGACCGTACCGGGGGATGGGAATTTGGCACTTTCCAGAGCCTGTGTCGCGTGGTCCTGGGTCGTGCCGACGAGATCGGGCACGATCAGCAGACGCGGCCCGAGGCTGCGGGAGACCGTCACTTCTTTTTCGGCCTTGATCGTGTGTCCGGACAGCGGAGACTGCGCGTAGATCTGGTTCTCCGGCATGGTGTCGCTGTACGTGCTGCCGGGGTTTTCAACAAGCGTGAAATGCTGCTGCTCGGCGATTCGTTTGGCATCGTCGAACGTCTTCCCGATCAGGTTAGGGACCTGGACATCGTTCGGCGGCTGCATAAACTTCGTCAGGTACCAGGTCAGACCGATGACGCCGAGAATGGCGATCACGAACATAATCGAGGTGGCGATTCCCAGGGCCGAGATCGGTTCTCGTTCGCGCCCCCGCTTGGCTTCCCGCATATCCGCTCCGTCCCACTCCGGCTGCCGGGCCTCTTGCTTGCGGGCCTCCGGCTGCTCAACCAACACACCGGCACGTTCTTCGTCCAATTCCTGAGCCGCTGCCGTGATCGCTCCCGGTGTGGCAATGATTAAGGGAGATATCCCGGCAGGTTCCACAGCCACCGGGCGCGGAATTCGTCTCTCCGCCTTTTCCGTAGATTTCTGCGTAAGCGGTGACCATGCCAGAGACTTCCCGCTGCGCAGTGCCTCGCGAACGGCCTGCAAGTCGGCCAGCAGACCGCTGGCCGAGCGGTACCGAATGCTCAAATCCGTATGAAGTGCTTTTTGCACGATGCCGTCCAGTGCCGGGGGAATACCGGGATTGATCGCGCGAGGGGAAGTAACGCGTGTTCCCCCGACCAGAGGAGAGGCACCGGTCAGCATCTCGTAGAGAATGGCCCCGAGGGCATAAATATCACCCGCAAACGAAACGTCTTCATGCCCCAGCTCGGGGGCCAAGTAGGCCAGGCGGGACGCTTCTTCGGTTCGAGCGGACGCGATAGCTCCATAGGCAAAGTCGGCGACCTTGATCTGGCCCTCCGGACTGAGAAGTATCCGCAGGGGACGCAGATCGCCGTGTGCGACCCCCACCCGGTGAGCGGCGGTCAGACTATCCGCAACCGAGGCGGCGATGTCAGCGGCCACGGTCAGCGAGAAGGGCGCGATCCGGCGAATTCGCTCCTGAAGGGCGATGCCGCGCATGTACTCACGGGCCACATAGACTTCGCCGGTTTCCTCGGAGATCCCCTGGTCGTAAACGCGCAGGATGCCGCTGTCTTCCACTTCCTGCGCCTGACGCACCGCCGACTGGAAATCCGCCAATGCGGGACCGAGCGTGTCGGCGGGCAGGACCAGGAGGGAGACGACGCGGCCTTCTTCCAGATCGCGGGCTTTGGAGACGAGAAAAGGCGGGGTGTCCGCACCGGGAGCCGTCTCCAGGATTTCGTAACGCTGACTGATGGCCTGGCTGGACAAGTAAAGAATTCTCCTCAGTGGTTCCGCCGGGCGGGAGCGGATGGACTCAGTGGCTCCAGGCAAACTGCGACCACGAGCCGTTCGTGCCGGGCAGGTGCCAGTGCAGACCCAGAGAGGCGTCATGCAGATCATTGACGACGCTGCGTCCGACCACCCAGCGCGGCCCTTCCGCAAAGCCGACCCCCTCCACGACAATCGGGGTATTGGTTCGGCTGAGAACGCCTTTGGATTCCCCCGAAAAGAGGCCCGGCACGGTCGTCTTGTACCCGGTGGGCGTCTTTTGAAACGAGATCGGAACGCTGCGGACCGGACGCCCCGGCCCGGGCCATTCGCCGTGCGCTTCCAGCAGGCCGAGCAGTGCCGATTTCTGGGCAGGTGTCGCGCGGGCATCCAGGTAAACGACGCCAGCGGGAACGTTCGTTTTGACAATTTTCGAATGCGTTTTCTCGCAGCAGGGAGCGGCGTGGTGAACCTTCAAAGCCCCGTCAATCGAGATCATGTTCAGCCCGCTGATGTCTACCCCAGCGTACCGCGCCGTTTCGAGATGATAGACTGCTGCTAGAGCGCAGTTCTCCGGGCCATTCTCAAACATACAAGGGCAGGCATAGGCGCAGGAGCACTGATGAATTGCTACCCCCGTCGCTTTGTAGGCCGGAGCCGCCAGCGCAGGGAATGTTGTCATCAGCAGAAATAAACACGATAGCCACGTTCGCATCGCTCGTCTTACTTTCTAGTCAAAAACTTCCAGGCCATGGTCCCGACGGAAATCAGCAGCATCAGCGCATAGATCGCTGCCCCGGCCTGCGTGTACACGCCGATCTGCGCGGGGAAAAAGTAGCCCCCGAAGAAAAACACACCGACCGTGACGACCCAAAAGCTCAGAAGGATGTCAGCCCAGAGCGGCGGCTTTTCGGTCATGTTCTTAGTTCGGTCATAGTGTGAATGCCGTTTGCCGCTGCAAAGCGTGTCGCAGGACAGATTCCGGCACTGGATGCGCTGGCGTCGCATGGCCAATCTGCTCCATGAGCACGAACCGGGCTGAGCCGCCGACTGATTTCTTGTCCCAGGCCAGCAGCCGAACAATTTCGTCCAAAGAGTGTGATGCGTCCAGCCGCACAGTAAACCCCGCTGCGCGAAGGAGTGTCACCAAAGAAGTGGTATCCTCGGGCCGCGTGATGCCTACTTCTTCACCGATCAAGGCCGCCGATACCATGCCCAGGGCAATCGCCTCGCCGTGCGTATAAGTCCGGTACGACGTGACGGCTTCCAGTGCATGCCCAACCGTGTGGCCGAAGTTCAGGATCGCCCGCAGGCCCTCGTCTCGCTCGTCCAGCTCGACCACTCGCGCTTTCAATGTACACGAGTGCGCCAGCACGGAGGCCAGATGCTCGGAAGTCAGGTCCAGCAAACCATTGATTTCGCGGCGGAGCAGATGAAAGAATACTTTGTCGGCTATTATACCATATTTGATGACTTCCGCGAGACCGGAGCGGCGTTCACGTGGGGGAAGCGTGCGGAGCGTGTCGGGATCGATCACGACCAGGCGCGGCTGGTGGAACGCCCCGATCAGGTTTTTCGCGCTGCCGAAGTTGACTCCAGTCTTGCCGCCGACACTGCTGTCTACCTGCGCGAGCAGCGTCGTCGGCACCTGTACGAAGTCCAGGCCGCGCGTGTAAGTCGCGGCGACAAACCCGGCCAGATCGCCGATCACGCCGCCGCCGAGGGCGACCACCACCGTCCGCCGGTCCGCCGCCATGTCGTAGAGTGCCTGATAAAGCTGCGCGACGGACTCCGCCGACTTAGACTGCTCCCCCGCAGGAATCAAAGCGGAATGCACCTGGAAGCCTGCCGACTCTAGACTCTGGGAAACAGCAGCCCCGTAGAGGGCCGCGATCTCCGGGCTGGAAACGACCAATGCCTGCCGCCCCGAAGAGGCACCCTGGTCCAGTCGGGCCGCCATCTCATTGCCGAGCGAAGAAATTAAGCCGCGTCCCACGAGGATATCATAGGAGCGGTCGCCGAGATGGACCGTGACAGTGTGTGTTTGCTGAGTCATTGTTCGCGTCGTGAGGAACCGTCAACGGTTCAGAAGGCTGAGTATTTGGTCCGCCGCCTCCATAGGACGGGCATAAATGGACGTGTCCAAAGCAAAATCGGCGACTGCCGCATACAGCGGGGCGCGTGCCGTCAGAAGGCTTTCGATCCGCGCCTGGGGATTGTCTTGATACGCCGCCAGCAGCGGACGACTGGCAAGATTGGGGCCGACCCGTACCCAAATCACCTCCGACGAGGCTTGCAGCCAGATGACGGTTCCCATCCGCTTCAGCAGAGTGGCACTTTCCGGCTGGAGGGGTGTCCCACCGCCGGTCGAGAGAATTGTCGGTTCGGTTTCCAGGCCAGTCAGGAGCCGGGCCAGAATCGCCGTCTCGCGCTGTCGGAACGCCGCTTCTCCTTCGGCGAGAAATAGGTCCGCAATCGTACATCCCGCTTCGCTCTCGATCTCCGTATCCGTGTCCCGATGCCGCCACCGGAG
The DNA here is from genome assembly GCA_025353925.1 of Armatimonadota bacterium. Classification (GTDB taxonomy): domain Bacteria; phylum Armatimonadota; class Armatimonadia; order Armatimonadales; family Capsulimonadaceae; genus JANXMY01. Next base: position 8,974 of record JANXNV010000093.1, on the reverse strand, counting down.
GCGACCGGCCAAAGCGCGGCCTACGGCACTTTTGCCGCTCCCCATGAAGCCGATGAGGATAATGTTTGGGGCTAGACGCATAAATTATTGCATTGAACCAGCATCGGCATTGGGAACCAGCATCAAAATGCTGGTTTACCCGGAGAAAGTCACTGCGTGACTGGGATACTTCGATCTTATTCTATTTCTGCGCGGTACGCACCGCAATCGTCGCCTGGTAGCTGTCGTAATTGGCACGCATTTCCTGGATGCTGTCGCCGCCGAATTTTTCGCGCATCAGGTCGGCCAGCACGATGGCGACCATCGCTTCGCCGACGACGGCGGCGGCGGGGACGGCGCAAACGTCGGAGCGCTCGGCGAAGGCGGGGACGCCCTCTTTGGTCTGGAGGTTGACCGACGGCAGCTGCTTCATCAGGGTCGCGATCGGCTTCATGGCCGCACGGATCACCAAAGGCTCCCCATTCGAAATGCCGCCCTCCGTGCCGCCGGCATTGTTGGAGCCGCGCCGGAAGTGGGCGGCTTCCTCACCCTCGGCCTGATCGTAATAGAATGCATCATGGACTTGTGAGCCGGGAACGTCCGCCGCGCCGAAGCCAATTCCGACTTCCACGCCCTTGATCGCCTGGATCGACATCAACGCCTGAGCCAGCTTGCCGTCGATACGCGTGTCCCACTGGGTATACGAGCCGAGGCCGACGGGCAGACCCAGGGCGACGACTTCGAAGGTGCCCCCGAGGGTATCGCCGCGATATTTGGCGGCGTCGATGGCCGCAATGATCGCCGCTTCGGCGTCTTTATCGGCCACACGAACCGGACTGTCTTCGGCCAGTGCGCCGACCTGACGCAGGTCGATGTTGTCGGCATTGACTTTGACACCGCCGATATTTACGACATGAGAGACCACCGAGATGCCGAACTCCGCCAGCAGGATCCGGGCGACGGCTCCGACCGCGACCAAGGTCGCCGTGTTGCGGGCGGAGGAGCGCTCCAGCGTGTTGCGCAGGTCATCATGGCCGAACTTCATCATGCCCGTGAAATCGGCGTGACCAGGGCGCGGCACGGTGATCTCAGGCGGAGCCTCGCCTTCACCCAGCGGCTCAACCGACATTTTGACGGTCCAGTTCGCCCAGTCCCGGTTCCGAACCACCAGCGTGATCGGGCTGCCCATGGCCTGACCGAACCGGATGCCGGACAAGATTTCGGCGGTATCCGACTCGATCTTTTGCCGCGCCCCGCGTCCGTACCCGCCCTGACGGCGTTTGAGCTGAACATTGATCGGTTCGGCGGTAATGGTCAGCCCGGCGGGCACCCCTTCGATAACTGCGGTTAAAGCCGGGCCGTGAGACTCGCCGGCGGTGAGGAATCTAAACATAATGCCTATTATACCTGAAAATAGGATGACGCACAGAAATAGGACCGGGCATAAAAAAACCCGACCCCTAGGGGCCGGGTTTTCCTGAGCAATTTCCTACGGTGTAACGGTGGCGCTCTGGCCGCCGTTTGCGTTGGCGGTCGCGCTGTCGTTGCTCTCGCCGATAATCGTCGGTGTCACAAAGATCAGCAATTCCTGGTCGTTCGTTTGCTTGGAGCGTGTCCGGAACAGGTTGCCGAAGAAGGGAATGTCCGCCAGGAGCGGAATACGCTGGGTCGAGGAAGTCTCCTGTTTGCGAACAAGCCCGCCGAGCACCATCGTATCGCCGCTGCGCACGGTCCGCAGGGTGGTGACACGCTGGGTGATTGTCGGCGGGATGCCACCGACCGGCGACTGCCCGGTGGTGTCTGTGATCTGCGGAGCAAGGTTCAGTGTGACTGAGTCGTCGCTGTTGATGCGCGGGGTAACGGTCAGGCCGGTTTGGAGCTGCAGGAAGTTTGCTTGCTGGCCTGTTGCAGTGCCGTTGTTGACGCCGCCCGTATTGACGACCGTGGTCGTGAAGAAGGGAATCTGCGTGTTGACTTCGATGCTGGCCGTGACGTTGTTCGTCGTGGTAATCAGCGGTGCCTGCACGACTTTACCGCGTGAGCGGGTCAGGGTCTGGTAGAGTTGCGCTACGACATTTCCCGTCGCGTACTGCAGGAAGGTCGGAGCGACGTTGCTGACAATCGTGGAATCTCCCTGCCTCGAAGCCAGTTCCAGGCCGGGGAAGGGCACCAAATCGAAGTTGATTCCCAGGTTATCGACATCGGCGACACTGGCGGTGACAAACTCGACTTTGATCTGCACCTGACGCGGGGCGATGTCCAAAATCTTAACGATCTGCTTGACTTGGCTGTAGCCTTCCGGGGTCGCCTCGATGAGCAGGGAGTTGTTGCTTTGCAGCGCAAAGATACGGGCTACGCCGGTCGGCAACGCCCCGCCGCCCTGCGGGCCGCCGGGCTGACCTTGCTGTCCCTGCTGGAAGCCGCCTTGCTGAAAACCGCCCTGCTGGAAGCCGCCCTGTCCGAAGCCGCCCTGTCCGAAGCCGCCTTGTCCGAAGCCGCCTTGTCCGAAGCCGCCGGGGAACTGGTTGGCCTGCTCAGGCGAGGCCGGATCGGCACTGCGGTGGGCGTAGTTCGCGCCGTTGTTTTGTGCATTCCCGGTGCCGATCGGAACCGAGGGATAGCTCGAATACGGCGACTGCTGCTGCTGGGTCTGCGAAGAGTTAAACGGCTGCGTAGAGGAGATCACAGGTCGTGCTTCCGGCATCCGAAGGGCCTCGAAAGGCTTCAGCTCGACCACATTGCGGTCCCATTGCATCAGCTTCAAGATATCGGCGGGGACGGCATGCTGCAGCACAAGGGCTTGCCAATGCAGTTCGCCGGGGGCGAAGCGCAGCTCCGGGTTGTCGTTCGCCGAATTCTGAGTATTGGCGGCGTTCTGCACCGGTGCCGGAGCCGCTACGGGCTGCGGCGCGGCACTTGGCGTCGAGGAAGTGTCGGAGTCCTGCGAGAACACGTAAACGCCGTCTTCGTTCCGCTTGACCCGGGCGTTGGCGCTCAGTGCGATTGTTCGCAGGGCTTTGGGCAGTGACGACTCCGAAAGGTGGACGTTGATGAGCTTGAAAGGGCTATCACCTTCTTGTACCACTGTTTCGATATTGGCCTGACGCCCTAATATGTTTAAGACAGTCTGAAGCTTTTCGCCGACAACATCGATGTTGACTTTGCTGCCCTGCTCCGCACTCTGGGCAAAGGCCGGATGCGGGGCGACTGCCGCCGTCAGACCGCCGAGTGTCAGCAGGCCGCAGCAGGCGGTGGTCAAGACCCGCCGTTTTTGAATGAAGCGCATATCGTGTTCTCCTGTGTCAATTCTTTTGGCACTTTGATAATTCAACTAAAAGCCGCGGTACCCGCCGCCGCCGCCATACCGGCCGCCGCCACTGAAGCCGCCGCCGCCGAAGCTGCTGCCGCCGCCAAAGCCGCCGCCGGAGGCACCACCGATAGAGGTGATGTTCGGGCCGCTGCCGCCGCCGAAGCTGCCGCCGCCAAAGCCGCTGCCGCCCCCGAAGCTGCTGCCGCCGCCAAAGCCGCCCTGGCGATTATTGTTGCCGCCGCCATTGTTCCCCTGGCCGCCCCCAGCCTGAACGACATCGTTGATGCCGACTTGGACGATGCCCTGAGCACCGAGCAGACGCGCGATGTAATATGCGTCGTATTTGTCAATCGGGATGTGGTAAAAACGCTTGGGGCCATCCGCCGGAGCGTTGCCGGTGGCGTTCGCATCGATGACCGGCGTCGTCGAGACCACCGGAGGGGCGGGCGGTGCCACGGCACGCAGAACCTTGACCTTATAAACTCCGTCCACGATATCATAGGTGAGTGGCGGATTGACCGAGCCGAGCAGTGTGCGCAGGGCAAGGTTAAAGGGAACATCACTGACCGTGATATTGGCGGATCCTTGAACATCGCTGTCGATGCTCGTGTTGCGGATCCCGGCTCCGGTGAACAAAAGCTGAAGCGCGGTCTGAATCGGCACGTTGTGCAGGTTCAGGGAAATGGGCTTGGTCGGCTCGCCCGCTGCTGCATCCTGCGCCCGAACGGCGGGAGCGAGAGCCGCGCTGCTGAGGAGCACAACTCCGCCCAGTGCGAGGGCGATTATCCGGCGGCTGAATAGCATGTTCATGATTTTTCCTTTGTCGTCACCTAGAGAGAAAGGGCGAGAGTGAGAGAAGCAAGACCTTCCGGCGTTGCCTCAATCACCAGAGAGTTGTCACTTTCGAGTACAAATATCCGGCGCACACCTTCCGGCATTACATTCGCTGTAGTATTCGGGCTGAGTGCAGTATTCGGATTTGCTGCGGCAGTTGGGGCGGCTTTCTGCGGCGCAGCCGTTCCCGCAGGAACAACAAAGTTCGGCGGGACAGCGATGATGCCGTCGGGCCGCGTGATCAGGTCCGCGATCACCCCGGCATCGTAGTGCTTGATGCGGATCTTCGTAAATTGGTAACGGCTCGAGCCGGTTTTTTGAAAAGGAGCCGCCGACTGCGCCTGTGCCATGGGCATGAGAAACGTCATACAGGCAAGCCCTAACATCAGTATCGGCATTCGGCTGAAAAATCCTGCCATGCATCGCCGCCTTTCGGTTCGGAGAAGAATTACTCTACGGATTGAACGGCTGCCCGGGGAAGTTTGGCTGGTTCGGATCCTGACCGAATTGACCGTTCTGTCCATTTTGCCCGTTCTGGAATTGATCGGGTGAGCCGGATCCCGTCGACAGCGGCACGGTGACGGTGGAGCCGCCGGGCGTCCGCAGCGTGATGCTCGACTCTTGGATCGAAACGACTTTGCCACCGTCCGGCAGGCTGTCACCGGGCTTGACCGTCTGGGACTGACCACCAGTTTCCATGATCGCGAGGACGCTGCCCTCTGAGTTCAATATCCCCGTCAGCTTGTAGTTTTGGGATCCAGGGTCGCTGTTCGGCCCCACGACGACGGCGGGGGGCGGCGGCGCATGGATCGTGAAGAGGTCGTACCTCGGCAGTAACTCCCGGAGAGGCGGGGGCATACCGGTCGCCGTGCCGACGAGAGCGGCGACAACCTGCTTCTGGTAGATTTTCTGCCCGCCAGGGATGCTGAACGGATCCGGACCTTTTGCCGGGTTGATCAGATTCGGTGACTTCGAGACTGCCGGAAGGGTGGATGCCGCGCGGCCACCATAGGAAGCAGCTCCGTCGGTCGGCGGACGTCCCGGATACGAAGGACTGCCTGGGTAGGAAGAACTTGCGGGAGAGCCGGGACTGCCGGGAGGATAGCTTCCCGGCCCAATAGGTCCGCCGGCAGCAGGTGACGACGCGACAGATGCCGGGGCCGGGCTGCCGCTAAACAAACCGGTCTCGAAGGCGATCAAACCGCCCGCTGCCAGCAGCACGAATACCGCCAGACCAACCACAATCGGCAGGTTTTTCTTATCTTTCAGCCAGTCCATTAAACCCAGTCCTCGCTTTTCGGAGAGTGATGCAACCTTCGAGTCGTTCTACCCGAAAAGACTTCATAATTCGATAACTCGATAAAATATCTCAGCGGCCGGTGGGAGGTCCACCCGGCCCTCTTGAACCGGAACCCGATCCGTACGGACTCTGCCCGCCGAAGGAGGATGCGCCGCGCCCGCCTGTCGCAGCGGTCGGCCCTCCTCCGGCGGCGGCGATGATTGGAGGCAGCTTGGTATCGTTCTGCGGAAACACGTACAGCGTTGCCGTGTAGGTACCCTGCATATACGGACTGTTGCCATGCAGTGCCAGATTATCGATCAGCACCAAACGGTTGAAGCCCTGCCAGTTGTAGACATTGGTCAAAATGCTGCGAAATTGACCGATATCCGTGATTGTTCCAAGTGGAATCACGACGGGGGCGTTCGTAATATCGTTCGGATTGACTGGCGGGGCAGGCAAATTAAAGAGCGATGTGGACCGGACCGGCGACAGCCGGGCGTGGCGCTCCAGGTTCGGCCCCAGATTTTGCGTCAGCTCCGTAGTCAGCTGCTTCAGTGCGCCGAGCCGGTTGCTGACATCGTAGCGCGGCATCAGAGCGGCATCTTTTTGCGCCCAGACGTTTTGCACCATCCGCACCTTCAAATTTGCGTCATTCAGGCCCTTCAGAGCTTTGTTTTGTGCCGACACTCTGCTGTCGGGTTCGGCGGCGTCGAGGCGAGCCTGCGCAGCACCGATCTTTTCTTGAGTCGGCTTGATCAGTCCAAAGGCGATCCCGGCGACGGCCATCAGGCTGAGCACGATTCCGATGATCGCAACCAGAAGTGGATTTGTTTGAGTGTTTTTCATGGTTTTCTCAGTGCCTTAACCCGGCGAGCTTGGGCCGCCGGGAGGACCGCCCGGCCCGCCGCCAAAGCCTGCACCTCTTCCCGGTGCGGCGGCAGGGGCGGTCCCCGGCAGCGTGGGAGGAGTCAGTGGCTGTTTCAGCTCTGCAGTGACATTGATCTCAAATCCCTTGGGAGCATTGACCATAACGACTTGACGCAGGAACCGCTTGCGGCTGGCTTCGAGCGCTTCCGGAAGAATAAATGGGCTGAGGTTTCGGTCGGCGATAGCCAGGAATGCCGGACTGTAAGTTCCCGTCTGCCCTGCTCCCGCGCCGCTGCCGTTCTGCCCGGTCTGGGACGAATTGGTGGTTCCACCGATTAGCTCCGGAGGCGGCGGCCCGACACCGGGCGGGATATTCGTTGGACCGTTCGGCCCGAGGTTGGCCGGCGTGTACCCGGATGGGCCGACACTGCTTCCAGACTGCCCCCCCCTGCTGCCGCTAAAACTGCTGCTGCTGTAACTACTGCCCCCCCGGCCTCCAGGGTAGCTGCTCTGACTGCCGCCTTGCGAGCTTTGCTGGCTGCCACCAGTACTGCCTGTCGCACCGTCGGCAAAAACCATCCGGCCTTTCAGGAAGTACAGGTGGCGAACGTTGTCCGGGTAACCAGGGACTTTATCCACTGCCACTGTCTTGAAATCCGGCTCCTGATACATGGCCTGGAGGTAGCGGCCCACGACATCGACACTGGGGGAGTACGCTTTGATGTTCATCGTGGAACCGGTATAAGCAGCATCCGTGTAGATCAGACTGGACTTCGGGCTGGCATAAGCCAGGGTGTTGTACAGCGCAACTTGCTGGCGGTTGTAGGCTTGCACGGCAGTGACGAAATCCAGCTTGTCCTGGATCGGCTTGATCGAAGCGATCGCGGCGGCGGCCTGCGCCTTGCGCGTGTCCGTGATTTTTTTCCCCGCTTCCGCGCTGTTAGCCTGCGCGGAAACATCGTTCAGGTGATGCACCATCGTGGCGTAAATCGCCAAAGGGGCAAGGACGCAGAGGATGAACAGTGCAGCGAACGCCGCAATCAGACGTTTGGTAAGGCGCCGCTGACTGACATACGAGGGAAGCAGATTAATTCGAAGCATAGTGTTTTTTCAGGAAGTTTAACCGGACGCGGCAGCCGCCGCTTCTTTGCGAGACACTTTTGGAGCCTTCGGTGCTTTCGGCACCGGGTTTGCGCTGAAAACGGCATCGCGTGCCGCCAGCCCGACCGCGACCGTGAAAGCCGGCCCAATAACCGGAAGATAGGAAGGATCGAACTGCTTGGAGGTGACAGGCATCCCGGCCAGCGGGTTCGCCACGGCGACCGGAAGCTGTAATTCGTTTTGCAGGAAGGCCGCGAAATTCGTCAGGTTGGCCGTGCCGCCGGTCAGAAGTACCCGGTCGACGGAGATCTGCGCCCCACGGCTGCGGTAGTAATCCAGGGAGCGGCGCAGCTCGGAGGCCATTTCGCCCAGCACCGGCGCAATCGCCTCGAAGATGTCGTCGCGCAGCTTGTCGGCGTCGACCGTGCCATCCATCGGCGGCAGTCCGAAGCCGCCGGCATCTGCCCCTCCGAATGTCCCGGAATTGTCGCCCGAAAGCGGCTTGGCCAGGTTCAATGTCCGGCGCGACATCGGCTGAGTCCGCTCCATATCGTCGAAACGCGGCTCCCCTAATCGTCCGCTCGGGGTCGTCCGAAAACCGGTCTCCCCAAACCCTGAATCGTCTCCGGCATTCATGTCGAAGGGATGATCCTGGCTGTCGTCATTCAGGTCGAACCCGTTTTCGTCTTCGAATTGAGGCGTGTTGTCAAAGCCACCCTCGCCCTCATAGTGGGTCCCCGTATAGACTGCCATTCGGTCGAGCTGCACCACGGCGTACTCCCGCTTCACCCGCTCCGCCTGCTCCGGCGTGTACTGCAGGGCCTCGGCGATGGCGCGGGTCAGGCTGTCCCCAGCCAAAGGCAGGGAGCGCGGAAAGGTGAGCTGATCGCCCTGGAAGATGGAGATATCCGTGTTCGCGGCACCGATATTGACGATAGCGACCGTCTCCGGGGGCGGACCGTCCGGCATCATTTCCATTCCGGGAATGAACTGAGGCCGGGCCAGCGGCTGACCGCCTTCGGCAATATCCAGCACGGCACGCGCGGTTGCCAGCGGCTCGATATCGATGGCGATCGGGTCCAGCCCGGCAGCGTAGATCGAGTTCAGGTAGTTATTGACGGCGTCCTGCTGGGCGACAGCCAGCAGCACTTCCATGTTCGGGGCATTGCGTGCTTCGGCGGTATATTGGACCAGCGGCTGATAGTCGAGCATAGTTTCGCTGGGAGCGAAAGGAACATGACGCTCCACTTCCCACTTCATCGTCTCTTTCAGCTCGGCATCGGTCATGCGGGGGACTTCGATGATGCGGATCACGACGGCGTTCTGACCGGAAATGCAGCCGACCACCTTCTTGACGGTGATGCCGCTCTCGCGCATGATCTGCTTAATCGCGGCTCCCATCGTGGCGGGGTCCGTGATGATGTTGTTCTGAATCACGCCTTGCGGGGTCGGGCCGATGCCGAGAGCCGAGATGACTAGGCCGGTCTTGCCGGGGCGTAGCTCCGCGATTTTGATCTGCTGCGATCCGATGTCCAGTCCGATAACGGGTGTAGCGGCCATTGGGTTACCTCGTGAAAAAGGGGGCGTGGAAAACTCCACGC
>JANXNV010000067.1 GCA_025353925.1 Armatimonadota bacterium | reverse complement strand
GCCGGTGCTATAATTCGGCGGCGGTTGCCCAGGAACTCTGGAAGCAGGCGACCCGGCCAAAGGGACATTTTCATTCATGGCAAATACCGTAGTCGTCGGAGCGATGTGGGGCGATGAGAGCAAGGGCAAGCTGATCGACTTTCTGGCCCACGACAAAGATGTGGTGGTGCGCTGGGGCGGCGGCTCCAATGCCGGGCATACCGTCGTCGTGCCGAATGCCGAAGGCGGCGAGGATGAATACAAGCTGCATCTGGTTCCGTCGGGCATTCTGCACCCGAACACGCTGTGCGTCGTCGCCGATGGGGTCGTGCTGGATCCGGCGTCGTTTGTCGGAGAGCTGACGGCACTCAAAGCGCGGGGCGTCACCTGCGAGAACTTGAAAGTCAGCGGCAACGTCCATATCGTGCTGCCGTACCATGTCCTGCTCGACGAATTGGAAGAAAAGCGCAAGGGCAAGCGGGCACTGGGGACAACCGGGCGGGGGATCGGACCGGCGTATCAGGACAAGGCGGCGCGTGTCGGTATTCGGATGCGAGAATTCGTGGACCCGACCCTGTTTGCGGAGCGGCTGGCCGAAGTGCTCGAATTTAAGAACGAGCTGCTGACCAAGATTTACGGCGTGCAGCCCCTTTCTGCGGAGAAGATTTTGGCCGAGCTGCTGCCGCATGCCGAAGCCCTGCGGCCCTATGTAGACGATACGGCCCTGCGCGTGGCGTACGCCGCCCGCTCCGGCAAAAAAGTTCTCTTCGAAGGGGCGCAGGCGACGCTGCTGGATATCGACCTCGGCACCTACCCCTATGTCACTTCGTCGCATCCCTCAGCGGGCGGTGCGTGTATCGGCACGGGGCTGGGTCCGACCCAGATCGACCAGATTATTGCCGTCACCAAATCCTACACCACGCGGGTGGGGGCGGGGGCGTTTCCGACGGAGCAGAACAATGCCCTCGGCGACTTGATCCGGGAGCGCGGGGCGGAGTACGGCACCACGACTGGCCGTCCGCGCCGCTGCGGCTGGCTGGACGGGGTCGCGCTGCGCTACTCGGCATTAGTCAACGGCCTGACCGACCTCTATTTGGGCCACTTGGACGTTTTGACGGGCTTCGAGGAAGTCAAAATGGCCGTGGCGTACAGGCTGAACGGCGAAGAGATCGTAGACTTTCCCAGCGACCAAGGGCGTCTGTGCCGCTGCGAGCCGATCTACAAAACATTCGCCGGTTGGCCGGAAGATGTCAGTGAGATCCGGGAATACGCGAAGCTGCCGGAGAATGCTCAAAAGTATGTTGAAGCGGTGGAAGAGTATGTCGGCGTCCCGATCACCACGCTCTCGGTCGGGCGGCGGCGGGATCAGACAATCTTTCGGGAAGGGTAACTGTGATAACTGTCCTCGCCGCCCCGTATTCTCCGGTCTCCACGCTTCTTGAGGACTTGACGCCCAGTTCCGGTCTGGCCGTGCGCCGCTGGACTGCTGACGAGTTCCGGCATCTGTCTTCATTTGGTATCCTGAGTGCGGAAGGCAGCTTGGAGCTGGTGGACGGCGAAATTTTGGACTGCGGCAGCCTTGCTCCCCATCAATTCAGCCGCGACGAGTATTACAACTTAGGCGAGCAGAATATTCTGGGGCCGGAAGAGCGCACGGAATTGATCTATGGACGGATAATCTCGCGCATGAGTCCGATGAGCAGGCAGCATAGCCTGGCGGTTGTCAAAACGGCGGATACGCTGGAGGCCGCCTTTGGAAACACCGCTGCCGTCGAGGATCAAATGCCGATCCATCTGGACAACGGCTTGGAGCCGGTACCGGACGTAATCGTGCTGCGTGGTTCCTCTCAGGACTACCCGGAAGTGCCGCGCCCGACTGATGTATTGCTTCTGGTCGAGGTCTCTTACAGTACCCTGGGCTATGACCGCAATACGAAAGCGAAGATTTATGCCGAGAACGGTATTGCCGAATACTGGATCGTGAACCTGCGCTCGCGGGCATTGGAAGTCTATCGTCAGCCCGAAGCTGACGCTTATGTCAGCCTGCGCGTCTACGAGGAAACGGCAGCGGTCGCGCCGCTTGCCGCGCCGAACATGTCTGTGCGCGTGGCGGATTTGCTGCCGATTGCGCGGGGGTGATTGGTAAGAAGCGAAGTCAAGAAAGAGTTGTTAGATAAACACATGCGTAAAAAGATCATTGCCGGAAACTGGAAGATGAACAAGACCATTGGCGAGGGCCTGGCACTGGTGGAAGAGCTGAAACCGCTGATTGCGGGTAAGGCGTATGTCGAAGTGGTCATCTGTCCGCCCTACACCGCGCTTTATGCGATCTCGCAGGTTCTTGGGGGTACGGGGATCGGGCTGGGGGCGCAGGAGGCGTTTTGGAAGGCCAGCGGGGCGTATACGTCGCAGATTTCGCTGCCGATGCTCGCCGACGCCGGGGCGCAGTATGTGATCTTGGGCCACTCTGAGACGCGCGGGCGGTTTGGAGTGCCGGAGCCGGAATTGACACCGGACCTGCTGCGGACGTTCGGCGAGACCGATGCTGGGGTGAACATCAAAGCACAGGCGACACTTGCTGCGGGTTTGATTCCAATTCTCTGCGTTGGCGAAACTCTCTCCGAGCGGCAGCGGGGCGAGACGGACGATGTCGTACGGGCGCAGGTGCTGGGGGCATTGGCGGGGATTGCCGGGGCTGCTGTGGCCGAGAAGGTCGTGTTCGCCTACGAGCCGGTCTGGGCGATTGGAACGGGCGAGACCTGCGCCGCCGACGAAGCTGACCGCGTGTGCGGGGTAGTCCGGCATGCCGTTGAAATGGCGTACGATCAAACCGTGGCCGAAGCCGTGCGGATCCAGTATGGCGGATCGATGAAGCCGGACAATGCTGCTGACTTACTGTCCCGCCCAAACATCGACGGCGGTCTCATCGGCGGAGCGAGCCTGAAAGCCGCCGATTTCGCGGCGATTGTGACGGCAGCAGGGTAGAAGGTCACGTTTGCATTCGCGCCAAAACGGGGACAGATATGATAAAGTTTTTCGATACCCAGAGGAACCTTATGGAAATGAAATACGCTGCGAAAATTGCTCTCCCAGTCGTGCTCTTAGCCGGAATTTCTCTCTTTGACACTGTGTCGTCTCATGCGGAAACGATCTCGTTTACCAATACTCCGGCCAGCAACGCTGTCGCGCAGCTCAACCGTCAGCTTGGGGTGACGATCGTGTTTCGCGGGGCGGTCGGGGCGAGCCGTCCGGTAACTTTCTCGGTAGATGACCCCTCGACGCCCGGCGGTCGATTAGATGCAGTCAGCTCTCTGGCCAATGCGCTTGGGCTGGACTTCCAGAAAGTCTTTGTGGTCAGCAGGATCGATGCCGGAGCGACTGTACCCGAGATCAAAATTGACAGCAATGCGCCGATTGTCTTTCCTTCTGAGAAAATGCCCGCACAGGAGGCGATTCGGATCGTGGCGTCTGTGGATAGTGCGCTGACACAGATCAGCGGCGCGGTGACAGGAGATGTAGTCTTTCCCAGCCGCCGGATGCGGGCGACTGACGCCGCCGCACTGATCGCGAAGCAGACACAGACTGGCTGGAAAGCTTACTACGGCTTGTTCAAACGCGGGCAAGGTCCGCAGCGGCTCGAAGGGGTCGTGCTGGATCGCACTGCCGGGGGGCAGGCGATCACGGAGCTGCCGCTGCTGAGCTATCGGAACACGATTTCCCGGCCTGCTCCGGTTGTGGCCGCCGGGGTGAAGCCTGCGCCTAACACTCTGCCGGGAGCTGCGCCGAATGTGGCTGTGGTCCCTGCCAACAATCCGCTTTACACGCAGCCTTATGGGTATTCGCCGTACGGCTTTGATCCCTATAGTTACTCTCCTTACGGTGGATATGGCGGCTATTCTCCCTATGGGGGATACGGCGGTTTTTCGCCCTACGGCGGGTACGGCGGGTACCCGGTACAGAATGGGGCGATTTACCCTGGCTATGAATATGCACCGACCGGGAATGGTCCGGTCGGTACAGGCACGGGACCCACCGTGACGCCCGTTCCGCCGGACTATCCCTACTACTACGGCGGCAACCAATCTATGATGGGCGGATACTGAATCCATGACGGAACTGCTGGCGGCGGCTCTGATACGCGACATCCCGGACTTTCCTAAGTCCGGGATTTTGTTTAAAGATATTACGCCTGTTTTGGCGGATGCCCAGGCATTTCAGGAGGTCATTGACTGCCTTGTCGAGACGGCAAACGGCCTGAGTCCCGATGTCGTCGTGGGGATCGAAGCACGCGGGTTCCTTTTTGGAGCACCCCTCGCGCTGGCGTTGGGTGTCGGTTTCGTGCCCATCCGCAAAGTCGGCAAGCTGCCGCATAAAACACTTACCGAGGAATACGCGCTGGAATACGGCACGGCGGCGGTCGAGGTGCATCAGGACGCGCTCGCACCGGGTGCGCGGGTGCTGATCGTCGATGACCTGCTGGCGACCGGCGGCACGGCACAAGCCGCGACCCGGCTGGTCGAAAAGCTAAACGGGAAAGTGGTGGGGATCAGCTTCTTCATCGAGCTGAGCGACCTGGCGGGCCGTGAGGCTTTAAGTGGGTACGAAGTGTTCTCGCTGCTGACTTATTAGAGGCTGTGCTCCAGGCGGTGATGGAGACCCACCAGTGTCAGTACCGCCAGCACGGCAAGTGCATAGCGAAGGAGCGGGCGGGGAATCTCTCCGGTCAGGGTCGGCAGCAGGCGAGATACCCCCCCTCCGCTGAGCGCAAACAGCAGCACCATCAGGGGCAGGAGCATGGCGGCGGGGCTGACCGGGGCATAAATCAGATTGACTCCCAGTGTCAGAAGTGTCCACAGCAGCACCGGCAGCCAGCGTGCCCGGCGCAGCGGCTCACTGTTTTCGGCGACCAGCGGCAGCAGGAACCACAGCAGCAGCAGTGTGGCGGGTGCCGTCAGGAAATGCAGCACCAGAGTTTGAGGGGTGAAACGGGGCAATTGCAGGCCCGAGTGCCCGAGCGCGATCTGCGCCGCCCAAAGTGCGGGGACTGCGGCCACGAAGAGGGCTGCGCCGTAGACTGAGCGTTTCCGATGCTGGACGATGGAGATTCCCGCCAGCAGCACGCCCAGCAGGAGGCCGTCAGGCCGCACGAAAGCTGCCCCTGCGGCCAGTACAAGCGCGGCCAAGGAGGAGCCGGCGACGAAAGCAAACAGCGCGGCGACCGTCAGCAGCGCGAAAAGTGCGCTTTGCGGTGAACCGGCGCATTGATGCAGGAACGGGAGACTGGTGGCGGCCAGGAGGCCTGCGCTCAGACCAGCGGCACGGTCCCGCGCTCTCCAGCCGAGCAAGTAGAGTGCCGCGACTGTGCCAGAAGCCGAAAGTAGCCCCCCGATCGTGTTGGGGAGAAAGCCAACGGCGCGGGCCGCGACGGCCAAACTTAAGGCCATCAACAGAACGATCCAGACGGCATCGAGCAGGCCGAACTTCGGGCGATTGGCGCGGGCCGGTCGCGGGATCATTGCGGGGCGCCGGGGCAGGGGACGGTCGGCTTCAGTATCGATCGGTCGTGTGTCGGGCATGGAATTCCTCGGAGAGATGAACCCAGACTATAGCATACGCTGCCAGTTTTTTGCGCCCTGTCTGGTATACTTGGCGCATGAAAGGCATTATTCTTGCCGGAGGCTCCGGGACACGTCTCCATCCCCTGACACTGGCGGTCAGCAAGCAGCTCATGCCGGTTTATGATAAGCCGATGATCTATTACCCGCTGAGCGTTTTGATGCTGGCGGGGATCCGCGAGATTCTCATCATTTCGACCCCGCACGATTTGCCTCACTTTGAAAAACTGCTCGGCGACGGGTCGCGTTTGGGCTGCAGTTTCGAATATGCAATCCAGGAGACGCCCAACGGTCTGGCGCAGGCCTTTGTGATTGGGGCGAAGTTCATCGGGGCGGAGAAAGTGGCATTGATCCTCGGCGACAACATTTTCTACGGCTCCGGAATCGCGCAGCTTTTGCAGTCGAATTCCGATCCGGAAGGCGGGGTCGTGTTCGCGTATCATGTCCAGGACCCGGAGCGTTACGGTGTCGTGGAGTTTGACAAAGACTGCAAAGCGGTCTCGATTGAAGAGAAACCGACGCATCCAAAATCCGCGTATGCCGTGCCTGGTCTTTATTTTTACGACAATGACGTCGTTCAGATTGCCCGTGAGCTGGAGCCTAGCCCGCGCGGCGAGTACGAGATCACGGATATCAACCGCGCGTTTCTCGCTCAGGGCCGCTTATCGGTCGGCATATTGGACCGGGGTGTGGCCTGGCTGGATACGGGGACGTTCGCCTCGCTAATGCAGGCGGGGACGTTCGTACAGGTGATCGAGGAACGTCAGGGCCAGAAGATCGGCTGCATCGAAGAAGTGGCATTTCGGATGGGGTTTATTTCAGCAGAGCAGCTACAGGCGACTGCCGAGCCGCTGATGAAAAGCGGATACGGGCAGTATTTGGTGAGTCTGCTGCGACCTGAATTTGGGTGATCGGCAACTAAAAAACGAATGGAGATGACTACGATGGCGGAACAGGTGACGACGGCCTCCGGGCTGCAATATGTCGACGAAGTGGTGGGTGACGGAGCCAGCCCGACGAATGGGCAGAACGTCAAAGTGCATTATACGGGGACTTTCCCTGATGGGCGCAAATTTGATTCATCGCGGGACCGCAGCCAGCCCTTCCAGTTTGTGATTGGTCAGGGCCGGGTCATCCGGGGTTGGGATGAAGGCGTTCTGACGATGAAAGTCGGGGGGCGGCGTATTCTGACCGTGCCGGCACAGCTTGGCTACGGAGCTGCCGGGGCAGGTGGGGTCATTCCGCCAAATGCGACACTCGTGTTCGATGTCGAGCTTCTGGGCGTGGGGTAACTTTCGATGCTGACGAAACTTTCCCCTACCGATTTCGGCCCAGAGTTCGGGCCGCACGTGACGACGCAGGACTACAGTGGCGGCAAGCGGATCGAAGGCGTGAAAATCCTCGATCTGCGCCTTCTGACCGACGACGGCGGGTCGTTTGCCGAGCTGGTTCGCTTTGACGACTCAGGAAACCTGGAAGCGATCCCCGAGTTCAAAGTCCGGCAATCGTCGTACTCGCAGGTCCTGCCGGGTGCGATCAAAGCCTTCCACTTGCATTTCAATCAAGAGGATGTCTGGTTCGTGCCGCCGACGGACCGGCTGCTGATCGGCCTGATCGATGCTCGGAGAGACTCGCCGACGTATCGCGCCTCCATGCGTTTTGTCATGGGTGGCGGCAAGGCGCAGCTTTTGTATATCCCGCGCGGAGTGGGGCACGGTGGGGCTAACATCTGGCAGGAACCGGCAACGATCCTTTACTATGTCAGCCAGCAGTTCGACCTGAGTGACCCCGATGAGCGGCGTTTGCCCTGGGATATTCTGGGCGCGGATTTTTGGCGGATGACGCCGGGTTAGAGACCGAGTTAGAAAATAATGCCCGAGAAATTCTCTTCCGTTCACTGGGCTAACCTGAAGTCCGATGCGACTTTCCTGCCCGGTGAAGAGCTGCCGACACTCAGTGAAGGCAAGCTCTGGGCCGTGCTGACATTTGTGTTTTACGGAGATAAAGTGGCCCTCGCGGATATTGCCGGGCGGGGGCTTTGTGTGCCGTCCGGGAAGATCGAGCCGGGAGAAACCGTGGACGCGGCCGCCGTGCGCGAAGTCTGGGAGGAGACCGGGGCGACTCTGGACCCGGAGCGGCGGCGGTTGATCGGCTGCTACCATTTGACACCCCATGCCGGAACAGCAGTGCTGGAACGTTACTGCCCGGTGTTCGTGGCGGAAGCCTGGGTTTTCTCGCCCATTCCAGAAGGCTCCGAGTCGCGCGGTGTGGTCATGGCGGCTCTGGAAGATGTCGCCGACGTCTACTTCACCTGGGACGCGCTGATGGCGGAGGTATTCGAATATGCCGAGGAACGCCGAGCTACACTTTTTCCGGTTGGTCTTTCCGTCGCGGCACTGACCGGCTGAACACTCCTATCGCAGGGACGCCAGCACCTTCTCCAACTCCCCCTCCGGCAGATTGCCGATAATCACGACCTTCATCCCCCCCTGATGCCCGATCAAGACGCCGCGCCGTGCGAGAGAGCTTTTCTCCGTAGTGCTGCTTTTCGTGTCGGGTGTCTGAAAGACGGAAAGGGAATTCACGCCATTCCTGTAGCGCAGCTCAATGACGCGGTGCTCGCGGCGGGTCGAGATGGAACCGGCTGCGAAGTGGAAACCGTCGGGCAAATAGGCTGGCGTAAGCAGGGCGACCCCCGCCTGCTTACGGACTTGATCCAGTGTCAGGGAAGGGGTTTCAAACCCGCTCGGAACGACTTTGCTGCCCGCATGGGGCACACGGAACGCGGCTTTATCAAATACCGGGTTATAGGTCACCTGCGTATAGTAGGAAGCGGATTGCAGCTGATTGGCGGCATTGTACTGCTCGATTCGGAGTTGGGCACCGTTCGCGGGATCGATCCAGAACCGCCGCCATGGCACGGGAGAAGTGCTTCGAGCGGCGACACTGACAATGCCGCAGAGGTGCCCGGCGATGCTGTCGGTGCCGGATCCCTGCACGATCAATCGGCCCGTGCGGATCTGCCCGATGACTTCCGGAACGCGGACACGCAGTGCCTGAATGCGCGATGGACTCAGCTCCAGCGTATCTTTCGAGGGAATCAAATGGCAGTAAAATCGGCCATTGTCAATGATCTGCTCTCCCGCGAGTCGGGCCGGACGCAGGTAGTCTAAGCGCAAAGCCTTTGCCCCATTGCGCTGAACGAGCTGCTCCGAAGAAATGTCCAGACCGTTCTGGGCGACGGTCGTAATCTGGTCGCCTGACAGGGCAAGAGAATTCTCGGCCTGCAGCATCAGCTTCAGCAGTTCCTGCGCGGCCGGGTCACTTTGCACGGCAGCCGGAGCCGTGGGCCGGGGACTCGTTCGGGACTGCCGGGGCAGATGCTGCCGCACGGGGCCGGAGTAGCCAGGTGTTGTGAGAGACAGCAGGACTGCACCGGCAGTCAACCCCAGTAAGTGCTCGCTCAGAAGACGCATTTAAAATAACCCCGTATCGGAAGCCGCCGAATTGGAACTATCGAAATTCGGCGTGCTGTCGAGGTGTCCGGCCAGATTTTGTGCGGCGAGGTCTGCCAGCGGCTCGGCGGTGGACTCGCGGCGATGCTGGGCAACGCAGTCGGCGACGAATGCTTTGTCGGCGGTATGCATAGCGTGGTTTTCCGGCGGTGCTATGTGGTGCTGTGGGACCCACACGGCGGCGGCGATGGCAGTCAAAGCGAAGCCCAGTGCGAGTGCCGGGCGCAGGCGGGGCATATGGAACAGACCTCTCAGGCCATCCCAACCGCGACTCTTTTCGGGCCGCCGGGTCAGGGCGAGGCGCTGGGCCAGCTTGGCGTCGAACTGGGCGGAGGGCTGCCGGTCTGGCAGGCCCCGAAGTGCCTGACGGAGTGCGAACAGCTCGCCGCTGAGCTTGGTGCAGACGGTGCAATCCGCCAAATGTGTCTGTACCTGCCAGGCGATCGCGGTTTCCAGAGTTTCATCGCTAAATTCCGGCAGCAGGGACTTTGTCGTTTCGCAGTTCATGGTCTACCTCAAGTCGTCAGATACCCGGAAAGCTTTTCTCGAAGCTGCATTCGGGCATTAAATAAGCGCGATTTCACCGTTCCCAGAGGGCATCCGACGATCTGGGCAATTTCCTCATAGGGCAGGCCTTCAATATCATGCAGGATAAGGGTGGCCCGCAGCTTTTCCGGGAGCTTTGCGAGTCCAAGCTGGATCTGCTCCGCCATTTCGACGTTTTCCAGCAGCCGCTGCGGCTCATAGGTCGAGTCGGGGACTTCGTGGCCGCTTTCGCGTTCGCTTCCACTGATCGGCTCGTCGAGTGAGTAGGCAGGGGTACGGGACTTGCTGCGGCGGAAGCGGTCGACGCACAGATTGCTCGCAATGCGAAAGAGCCAAGTACTCAGGCTGGACTGGCCGCGAAACGAATCGATCGACGTGTACATACGCACGAAAACGTCCTGTGTCAGATCCTCGGCATCGTCGGCACTTCCGGTCATGCGATAGACATAGTTATAGACTTTGACCTTGTAGCGAGCGACGACTTCATTAAACGCCGCCTCATCGCTGGCACGGCACCGTTCGACCAGTGAGAAATCGGGGACGGGTACACGGATCACCTGGGCATATCCCATTTCTTGTTGCTCCCCTGTGGGCGTTGGTAATGGCTTGCTGAGTATGGTTGACGCTAAATCGATCAGAATGTTCACCGGGTCCAAAGCCCTTCAAAGAATACTTTTGCGATTGGGAAGGAATTTCATGCTGTTTGGGAGCAATTATACCGTATACTAGTAAGTAACTAAAGTATGTGCCGACACTCATGTCCAGACAAACGGAGGATACCCATGACTCAGAACTCTTTAAGAATGATCGGATTGAAGCGCATTGGCCTGACCGGAGCATTCACGGCGGCAGCTCTGCTGGCACTGCTGCAGGTGCCGGGGGCAGTCGCTGCGGCCTCGGGACCGGAGCGAGCACTGGCCGGGATCCATATCTTCGATCCCGGCTCCCAGGTCACAGCCAAGTTCGGTAATCCCAGCCGTATTCTTGTGGGCGGTGTCGCTCCCGGGGCATTCACGCCCGGCGGGGCTGGGGGCAGCGGCTCCAGTAGTGGATATGGGCAGGGCGGACAGGGATCTCAGGGACCAAGCGGCTATCCGGGCGGCGGATCGTCCAGCTCCGGGCAAAGATCAGGTGCCGGGCTTCTGCCGGGCTTCCCCGGTGTGCCCACGGGTTCTCCTGGCGGCTATCCCGGCGGCTCACAAGGCGGATATCCCGGCGGAGGGGGCGGCAGCGAGTTCCCAGGTGCTCCCGGCGGTGGCGGCGCAGCCACAGCAGCAGTTCTCCCGCCGAAAGAGCCTGTGACTTTGATCTACGACCGTCAGAACGGCGGGTCGCTCGAATTCACGATCTCCCCAGACAAGCGTGTCATCCAGATCCGCGAAACCGGCTACAACGGGGCCTACGGCACGGCACGCGGAATCAAGCTGGGTATGAAGTACTCGGATGTCAACCGCCTGTACGGCTATCCCGAGAACACATTGATTCAGGGCGCGATTATTAACACCGATTACAAAGACTCACTGCACTGTGGCTTCCAGTTCCTGGATCAGAGGCTCGTGGGCATTATTGTCGCTTCGCCGGATTAAGAAGTAGCTATGGCCGACCGCAGCGATATTGATGAGGTGCGGACCCGGACGGATATCGTGTCGGTGGTCGAGCGTTATGTGACGCTGAAACGCTCGGCGGGAAAGCTGAAAGGCCTTTGCCCCTTTCATCAGGAGAAAACGCCGTCGTTCGTGGTCAGCCCGGAGATCGGCCGCTGGCATTGCTTCGGCTCATGCAGTGAAGGCGGCGATGTCTTTAAGTTCGTCCAGAAGATCGAGAATTTAACGTTCTTCGAAGCACTGGAGCGGCTGGCACTGGCGGCGAACGTTACGCTGACCAATCGTCAGCCACGCATGGACTCCTCAGGCAGTTCGGCGTTCGGCGGCTCGGCCCCGATGTCGAATGCCGGGGAACGGGATAGGCTCTATAAGATTAATGCATTAGCCTTGAGCTTCTACCGGGGCGTGCTGGAGCGTTCTCCGGTGGCTCGGGACTACATGCAGGACCGGGGACTGGCGTTTGCGGTGCAGGAGGCCTTTTCACTGGGCTTCGCGGCGGACGACTGGGATGGCCTGACCCGCTTTCTGGTCCAGAAGGGAGCCAGCCTCCCCGATGCCGAGAAGGCGGGACTGGTGGCGCAGGGCGAGCGAGGGCATTACGACCGTCTGCGCGGGCGGCTGGTGTTTCCGATCTTTGATGTTCAGGAGCGTCCGATTGCGTTCGGCGGCCGCTTAATCGCCGAAGCGCGGCCCGGTCAGCCGAAGTACTGGAATTCGCCGGAAACGCCGGTGTTTTCGAAGAGCAAGACGCTGTACGGGCTGTCGCGTGCGCGTAAGGCCATTGCCGCGAAAGAGCAGGCCGTGGTGGTTGAGGGTTACACGGATGTGATCGCCTGTCATCAGGCAGGTTTTGAGAATGTCGTGGCAACGCTCGGGACATCGCTGACCGAAGACCACGTGCAGATATTGGCCCGGCTGGCATCGGTCGTGCTGCTGGCCTTCGATGCCGATTCGGCGGGTCTGAAGGCTGCGGGACGCGCCGCGCAGATTTTCGAGGCGCAGGAAGTGGAAGTACGTGTTCTGGACCTGCCGGAAGGCGAGGACCCGGACAGCCTGCTGAAGTCCGGCCAGCGGCTCGTCTTCGAGCAGGCGATGGAAGACGCCCTGCCGCTCACCGAATACCGGATCCGGCGGCTGGTGCGTAAAGGCCCGACGGAGACGGAGCGGGACCGGATCGCGCTGTTCAAGAAAGCCATGCCGATTCTGGCGACTGTCCCGAGCATTCTGGAGCGGGAGCAGTACGTTAAGATACTCGCGCCGTACCATCCGCAGTACAGTGCCGGGGCGGCGTTTGCGGAAGAACATATTCGGCAGGATGTCGCGGGGCACATGACGGGTCAAGGCGGTGCTGCCCATTCGCCCCAGGCCTGGGCGGGACGGCGGCCGACACCGCCGCCAGCACCCCCCACGGGGGGCGGAGCGACGGAGCAGGCGGAGCGGCATCTGCTGCGTGCCCTGGTCAGCGACGATCCGACACTCCTCGGCTGTGCGCTGAGCTGTGTCACGGCATCGGACTTTCTGAGTGCGCCGGCACGATCTCTCGCGGAGGCTCTGTTTGTGCACTACAGGAGCGTGGGATCTCTGGACGCGCAGGAAGTGCTGGCGGCGCTCGGGGACGGCCCGAACGCAAACTTACTGACGGGCTTGCTGATGAACAGCAGTGAGCCATTGAACGAAGAGCTAGTCGCCGGATCCGCGGCGCGGCTTAAGGCAAATGCGAAATCCGGTCTGTATGCCCGTCTCAAGCTGCAGGTCAATGCCGGAACAGCGGATGCCGCGGAAATCGAGCAATTGCGCCGACTGCAAAGTGAGCTAAAGGGGACACCGAAGTCTCCTGCGCCGCTTGAAGGGTAAAAAAGAACGTGCCGATAAGGGAAGCAAGCACTATGGCCGCCCCGTCCCGGATGAACGGGGCGCGGCATGAGGGTGATAACACCGAGATGTCGCCCGAGATGTCCGGGGAGATGCTGGAACAGGTCCTGCACTTTCTCCCCGACAGCGGGGTTCCGGTCGGGGAGCAGGATACTGACCTGGATTCGTCGCCCTACGCTCCGGAAGAACGCTCGGCGCACGGTGATCATGGAGACTCGGAACTGTCCCCGGACGATCTTGCGGCCCTCGAGGGAATGCCGCTCGATGATTCCGTTCGGATGTGGCTGCGCGAGGTGGGTCGTACGACGCTGCTGTCACTTTCCGAAGAGATCCGTTTAGCCAAGCGGATCGAGCGTGGGGATCAGGACGCCAAAGCGACGCTGACCCAGGCCAATCTCCGGCTGGTCATCTCCATCGCCAAACGCTACACGCTGCGCGGTATGTCTTTCCCTGATCTGATTCAGGAAGGCAACATTGGTTTGATCCGGGCAGTGGAAAAGTTCGACTACCGGAAGGGCTACAAGTTCAGCACCTACGCGACCTGGTGGATTCGTCAGGCGATTACCCGGGCGATCGCCGACCAGGGCCGCACGATCCGTATTCCCGTTCACATGGTGGAAACCATTAACCGCTTAGTCAAAGCGAGCAGCCATCTCCTGCAAACTCTGGGCCGGGAGGCCACGCTCGAAGAAATCGCCGCCGAGATGTGCCTGTCTTTAGAGCGCGTCTCCGAGATCCTCCGTATTGCCCCCGAGCCGCTATCTCTCGAAACTCCCGTCGGCGAAGAGGATGACAGCCGCCTCGCCGACTTCCTGCGCGACGACGATTCACAGTCCCCCACCGAATCCGCCACTTTCATGATGCTCCGCGAGAAGATCGAGGAGGCACTAGGCTCCCTCACCACCCGCGAGCGGGACGTCCTCAAAATGCGCTTCGGCCTCGACGACGGCTACCCGCACACGCTGGAAGAAGTGGGCCGTCACTTCCAGGTGACGCGGGAGCGTATTCGTCAGATCGAGGCGAAGGCTCTGAAGAAACTGCGGCATCCGGGGAAGTGCCGGCTAAGAGAGTACGTGGAGTAGGGAGTCACTATGAATACTGTAACACTACCTGCGCATTTTGACGGGAAGAATATCGTGCTGGATCAGCCGTATAAACTCGAGCCGGATGCAAAGCTTGCAGTGGTTGTTCTCACGGCATCCGCCGAGGATGAGGAGCGGGAAGACTACTTACGGCTGGCCCAGCAAAGTTTTGCCATTGCCGACGCAGAAAATGAGCCAGAATACACATTAGATGACATCAAAATCTGGAACCCGGAATATCGCGGAAGGTGACATTATTTTGGCACCCATTCTGCAGGCAGATGGGCAGCTAAAAAGCCGCCCAACACTTGTTCTCCGCATCATGCCGCCATTTAATGATTATTTGGTCTGCGGGTTTAGCACATGGCTTGGTTTTCTGACTATCGTTGCAAGAAACACTATTGTTGGTGCGGTGGAATTTGTCTCTGCTGAGCGTCATGAGAGACTTTTGCGCCGACTGAGCCTTTATCTGGTAGAGTATCTGCGACCTGGCCTCTAAATATCTTGCCCCATTGCGCGTTTGACCATATTTTCCCTCGCCTCATCCCGGAAACTCTTCCCGCGCGGCCCGTGTCATCAACGCTTCTACGGCGACTGAGGGCGAGAGGCCGTTGTGGAGGACATCGTTGAGGGCGGTGAAGACGGGGATGGCGACGCCGTGGCGGGTGCTGAGGACCTGGGCGGCGCGGGCGGTGGGGATGCCTTCGGCGGCTTGATGCAGCTCGGCGAGGATCTGTTCGCGGGTCTTGTGGGCCGCCAGGCCGAGGCCGACGCGGTAGTTGCGGGAGAGCTTGGAGGAGGCGGTGGCCATGAGGTCGCCGACGCCGCTCAGGCCCAGGAAGGTGAGGGCTTTGCCGCCCGCCGCGACGCCTAGCTGGGTCATCTCCATGAGGCCGCGGGTCATCAGGGCGGCTTTGGTGTTGTCGCCGAAGCCGAGGCCGTCGGAGAGACCGGCACCGATGGCGAGTACGTTTTTGAGGGCACCGCCAAGCTCGACCCCCTTAACGTCCGAATGGGTATAGACGCGGAAGGTGCGCTCGGTCATCAGCAGCGACTGGGCGGCGCGGGCCATCTGCGGGTCGAGGCTGGCGACGACGGAGGCGGTGGGCACGCCGCGGGTCAGCTCGCGGGCGAGATTGGGGCCGGAGAGCACGGCGAGTCCGGCATAGCCGACGTCCGAGAGCAGGGTCGTGATGACTTCGGAAGTGGTCAGGCCCGTCTCGGCTTCCAGGCCCTTCGAGGCACTAAGAACGGCAGTTCGAGGGTGGAAAAACGCGGCGGCTTCGGCGACGACCGGGCGGATGCCGCCGGAGGCGACGGCGACGACCACCCAATCAGCGTCGGTGACGGCTTCCTTCATCGAGGGTACCGCCGTGACGGTTTCAGGCAGGAGAACATCGGGCAGATATTTCCGGTTCGTGGCGTGTGCGCGGATGCCTTCCACCAGATCAAAGTCCCGGTCCCAGAGCCGCACCGTGTGGCCTTTGCTGCCCAGCAGGTGCGCTAAGGCACTGCCCCAGCTTCCCGCACCGAGAATAACAATTGTTTGTGAGTCCATAAACTTATTATAGCCGAAAAGAACTCTTTCTTTTCGGGAACCATTGTTCGCATTTCCGCGTTAAACTATTATAAAGCGTTTGTTCCGGCCTTAAGCAATCTGGAATGAACGCTTCTTTTGTCGCCGTTCCCCGGGAACGGCTTTAAATAGTTGTTGACAACGCGCATTTTTTATGTCA
This sequence comes from Armatimonadota bacterium, assembly GCA_025353925.1. GTDB lineage: Bacteria > Armatimonadota > Armatimonadia > Armatimonadales > Capsulimonadaceae > JANXMY01. The sequence continues at coordinate 12,203 of JANXNV010000067.1, read as the reverse complement.
TAATGAGCGTTCGTGTGTACCCTCAGGAGGTTCCGTTTGAAAGAGATTCAGCATACCACTAAGCAGACGACGCATGTGGTCGAAGTCCCCAACCTCGTCGAACTCCAACTCGATTCTTACCGCTGGTTTTTACAAGAAGGGCTGAATGAGCTATTCGACAGCTTTTCCCCTATTACGGATTTTACCGGTAATCATTCCATCTCTCTGGTAGATTTCACGCTGGGCGAGCCGAAATACGATATTTCGGAGTGCCGGGCGCGTGACGTCACGCTTGAGTCGCCGATCAAGGCCAAAGTGCGGCTTCAAACGAGCGGTGCAGAGCTGATCGAAAGCGAAGTTTATCTGGGTGATCTGCCGCTGATGACTGACAAAGGCACGTTTGTGATTAACGGGGCAGAGCGCGTCGTCGTGTCCCAGCTGGCGCGTTCGCCAGGTGTTTACTTCAAAGACACCCTGGACTTCTCCGGCCGTCAGCTTTACTATGCCACGATCATCCCCAGCGAAGGTGCTTGGGTAGACGTTGAGACGGATGCGACCGACGCCATCACGGTGCGGATCGGGCAGACCCGCAAGTTCCCGATCACGACCCTGCTGCGTGCGCTGAACCTGTTCCCCGTTGCCTCGCCTGCTGGGGTGCAGAGCGTTGCCTGGGGCGAGCTGGCCGGCAAGCTGCTGGCGGCTCCCGTCATCGACCAGTCCACCGGCGAAGTGCTCATGGAAGCCGGCACGGTGATGAAGACGGCGGAAATGCGGCGTATCGAGAAGGCTGCTCTGCCGGAGACGTTTGAAGTCGATCTGCCGTCCACGCCCTGCGAGACGACGGCGGACCTGATCAAGCTGTTCGCCGAGCCGGAGACGATCCTCAGCCCGAGCCGGGCGACGATCTTCGATCCGACCCGAGTCGAAGTGGAAGTTAAAGAGTTCAACGAAGACGGCACGGCGGCGATGAATACCGACGGCAGCTTCAAGAATGCGCCCGCCCGCAAGCGTGTGCCGTATGCGCTGACGGATATTCAGGATGCGACCGGGAAAGTCATCGTCAAAGCGAACGACAAGATCGACCGCGATGCCGCTCGTAAGATTGAAGCCCTGGGCAAAGATACCCTGGACATCATCTACCTGAACAACTATATTGTGGCGACACTTGACCAGGAAGGCTCGACGGTCTACAGCAAAGAGACGGCACTGATCGATATTTACCGCAAGATTCGGCCCGGCGATCCCGCCACGCCCGAGTCGTCCCGGTCGCTGATAAACTCCATCTTCTTCGACACGCGCCGTTATGACCTGGCGAAGGTCGGTCGGCACAAGATGAACAAGAAGCTGGGCCTGTCGCTGCCGCTGAGCTACCGCACGATCACCAAAGAAGACATTATCGCGATCATGCGCTATGTCGTCAAGCTGGCGGGCGGCGACGGTAACGTCGACGACATCGATCACCTGGAAAATAAGCGTGTTCGCTCAGTTGGGGAGCTTCTCTACTCGCAGCTTCGTTTAGGTTTCCTGCGAATGGAAAAAGTCGCCAAAGAGCGGATGACTTCACTGGACTCGGAGAACATCCTGCCGCAGGTGATTTTGTCCGTCAAGCCGATCTCGGCGTCCATCAAGTCGTTCTTCGGCTCATCGCAGCTTTCGCAGTTTATGGACCAGACTAACCCGCTTGCGGAGCTTACTCACAAGCGGCGCCTCTCTGCGCTGGGACCGGGCGGTTTGTCCCGGCAGTCGGCGAAGCTGGAAGTTCGCGACGTTCACCACTCGCATTACGGTCGTATCTGTCCGATTGAGACGCCGGAAGGTCCGAACATCGGCCTGATCGGCTCGCTGGCGGTGCATGCGCGTGTTGACCAGTTCGGCTTTATCGAGACGCCGTACCGGCGTGTCATTAACGGCCATGTCACGACGGATCTGGACTGGCTGCCAGCGGACGGGGAGCATAAGTTCCATATCGCCCCGGCGAACACGGTGCTGAAGCCGGATAACACGTTCGTGGATGCGATGGTGCAGGTGCGCCACGAGAACCAGTACCCGGTGATCAAAGTCGCTGATGTCGAGTATATGGATGTTTCCCCGCAGCAGATCGTTTCTGTGGCGACGGCGATGATTCCGTTCCTCGAAAATGACGATGCAAACCGTGCTTTGATGGGCGCGAACATGCAGCGTCAGGCGGTGCCGACACTGCGGCCTGATGCGCCGCTGTGCAAAACGGGCATGGAAAAGCGGGCGGCAATCGACTCGGGTGCGGTCATTATCGCGCTCCGGGCCGGGACCGTCAAGCGTGTCACTGCGGAAGAGATCGTGGTGATTGCAGACGAAGATGGCGGCGAGGATACGTATCGCCTGCTGAACATGCTGCGCTCCAACCAGGCGACCTGCGTTACGCAGCGGCCTGTGGTCAACAATGGGCAGCGCGTGCGGGACAACCAGCTTCTGGCCGACGGTCCCTGCACTGACGGCGGCGAGCTGGCTTTGGGCCAGAACGTCCTGGTGGCGTTTACGCCTTGGAACGGCTACAACTTCGAGGATGCTATTCTGCTGTCGCAGCGTCTGGTGCGGGACGACGTGTTCACGTCGATCCATATCGAGAAGTATGAAGTCGAGGCCCGGGACACGAAGCTGGGGCCGGAAGAGATCACCCGTGACATTCCGAATGTCGGCGAAGATGCACTCAAGGACCTGGACGACCGGGGCATTATTCGGATTGGGGCGGAAGTCCGGCCCGATGACATTCTCGTGGGCCGCGTCGCTCCGAAGGGGCAAGGCGAGCTTACCGCAGAAGAGCGGCTGATTATCGCCATCTTCGGCAAGAAAGCCGAAGAGACCCGCGACGTTTCGCTGCGGGTTCCACACGGCGAAAAGGGCAAGATCGTTGATGTTAAGGTCTTCTCACGCTTTAAGTATAAAGACAAGAACGGCCGGGTCTACGACTTCTCGAAGCGGCCTGACAGCATGCATTCGGATGAGTGGGAAGGCGAGCTGGAGCGGATGTCCGGCGATGAGCTTTCGGCGGGTGTGAACATGCTGGTGCGTGTCTACATCGCGCAGAAGCGCAAAGTCATGGAAGGCGATAAGATGGCCGGGCGGCATGGCAACAAGGGTGTTATCTCGCGCATTCTGCCGCAGGAAGATATGCCGTTCCTGCCGGACGGCACGCCCGTAGACATCGTTCTGAACCCGCTAGGCGTTCCTGGCCGTATGAACATCGGTCAGATTCTGGAGACGCACCTGGCGTATGCCGGGAAGTCGCTGGGAGTGTCGTTCCCAAACCCGATCTTCGAAGGCTCGACGGAAGCGGAGATTCTCGATGAGATCTCAGTGTACGCCGAGGACCTGCGTTACGAAGCCCTGCTGACCTATGTGCAGAAAGAGCTTCGGATCGACCTGGGCGAGAAGCTGACTCAGCTTCAATTGCGGGCGAAGTTCCGCAAGGCACTCGAAGCGGCGGACCGCGAGCCGATCACCAATGCCGCCAAAGAGATTCGGCGCAAAGAGAAGGTGATCGAAGTCTCGGACGCTGAAGGTGTCGGGTTCATCTTAAAGGCACTCGAAGAGAAGCTGCGAGAGCTGTCCCCGGCCCGGCTGGAACAGGTCGCAGCGATTGTCGCCGCTCCGCCTGCCGTGATGCTGCCGGATGACTACGACGGCGCGGCACTGGACGAAGAGGATGTCGAGCTGAAGACCGTAGACGGCTACGATTTCGGCGGCATCGTGGAGCGTGTCAAGCAGAACGTTTGGAAGCGCGGCGGCATCATCGAAGATACGGCCAAGTCCTGGGTGCGGGACGGTCTCTCAGGAGATTTCTTCACGCAGCCGGTAACCATCGGCACGATCTATATGCTGAAGCTGGCCCACCTTGTCGATGACAAGATCCATGCCCGCTCGACCGGTCCGTACTCGCTCGTGACCCAGCAGCCGCTGGGAGGCAAAGCGCAGTTCGGCGGCCAGCGCTTCGGCGAGATGGAAGTCTGGGCCTTGGAAGCTTACGGAGCAGCCTACACGCTTCAGGAGATTCTGACGATCAAGTCGGACGACGTTCTAGGGCGTGTCAAGACATACGAATCCATCGTCAAGGGCGATGCGATGCTGGAGCCTGGTGTGCCGGAATCGTTCAAGATTCTGGTCAACGAGCTGCAGTCGCTGGGCCTCAAGGTCGCGGTCGAAGACGAAGATGAAAAAGAGATCGACCTGAAGGACAAAGAAGAGGACTTCGGCGACAGCGAGGGACGTGGACGCGGTCTGCGTCCACGTCTGCCCCGCGCTGAATCCGAAGCCGAGGCTTTATTCGGAGCGTAGTCTGCATTTAGACGGGGCGGGGAGCAATCCCCGCCCCAAAATTAGGCCGTTTCGAACCGTTTCTGGAGAAACAAAAAACACCATGACAGATGCCAGCGCATTCGATAAAATCCGTATTGGAATCGCCTCGCCGATTGAGATCCGCAACTGGTCTTACGGCGAAGTCAAGAAGCCGGAGACCATCAACTACCGTACGTTCAAACCCGAGCGTGACGGACTTTTTTGCGAGCGCATTTTCGGGCCGGTCAAGGACTGGGAGTGTCACTGCGGACGCTACAAAAAAGTCAAGTTTAAAGGCATTATCTGTGACCGCTGCGGCGTGGAAGTGACCCGCTCGAAGGTCCGCCGCGAGCGCATGGGCCATATCGAGCTAGCTGCGCCCGTCTGCCACATTTGGTATCTCAAGGGCGTTCCCTCCCCGCTGTCGCTGCTGCTGGATATTTCGCCGCGGCCGCTGGAGAAAGTGCTTTACTTCGCGTCCTATATTGTCACCTACGTTGACCGGGGCCGGATCAACAACGAGATGGAGACATTTCGGATCGCTTTGAACGAGCGTATCACCGAGCTTCAGGACCAGCGCGATGAAGACATCGAGCAGGCCCGTGTCGATGCCGGTGCAGAGATCAAGGCGCGGCAGGAGCGACCCGACGACCTGGAAGAAGGCGAAGAGTGGGAACCCTGGGACGAAGCGCGGATCGTGGAGCGCAACCGTCACATGGAAGAAGAGCTGAAGGACATTGAGAAGGACTCTGTCGAGCAGATCCAGTCCCTGAACGACGCTCTGACCCTGCTGGACGAAAAAGTCGAGAAGCGGATGCTCTTGATTGAGGACGAATACCGCAAGCTGGAAAGCTTGATGGATATGCTCTCCGACAAGCTCGAGCGCAACCTGCGTGTCAACAGCCCAGATGGCGAAATCGTCCGTGCGGGCCTCGGCGGCGCGGCGGTTAAAGAGCTTCTGGCGGAGATCGACCTCGAAAAGCTGGCAAGTGACCTGCGGGCGGAAATCGCCATCACGCAGGGGCCACGCCGTGCCCGTGCGATCAAGCGTTTGGAAGTGGCGGATGCGTTTATCGCGTCTAAAGCCCGTCCGGAGTGGATGATTCTGGATGCCGTGCCGGTGATTTCGCCGGAGCTTCGCCCGATGGTGCAGCTCGACGGCGGCCGCTTTGCGACGTCTGACCTGAACGACCTGTACCGGCGTATTATCAACCGCAACAACCGTTTGAAGAAGATCACGGAGATTCGGGCACCCGAGTCCATCGTGAACCACGAAAAGCGGCTCCTGCAGGAAGCGGTTGATGCGCTGATCGACAACGGGCGGCGTACGCGCCCTGTGGTCGGCTCGAATAACCGGCCACTCAAGTCGCTTTCGGATATGCTGAAGGGCAAAGAAGGCCGCTTCCGCAAAAACCTTCTCGGCAAGCGCGTGGATTACTCGGGACGCTCGGTTATTGTGGTCGGCCCGCGCCTGCTGCTGCATCAGTGCGGTCTGCCCAAAGAGATGGCAATCGAGCTCTTCAAGCCGTTTGTGATGAAGGCACTGGTTGAGCGCGGATACACCAGCAACATCAAGACGGCCAAGCGGATGATCGATAAGCTGAAACCGGAAGTCTGGGATGCGCTGGAAGAAGTCATCCGGGAGCACCCGGTGCTGCTGAACCGTGCGCCGACCCTGCACCGCCTGGGAATTCAGGCCTTCGAGCCGGTCCTTGTCGAAGGCAAGGCAATTCAGGTGCACCCGCTGGTTTGTACGGCATTCAACGCGGACTTCGACGGCGACCAGATGGCGGTCCATGTGCCGCTCTCGGCTTCGGCGCAGGCGGAAGCCCGTATCCTGATGCTTTCGACTCACAACCTGTTCTCTCCCGCCGATGGCCGCCCGATTGTGGCCCCGGCGCAGGACATGGTTCTGGGTGCGTACTTCATGACCGTGATGACGGGAGCGGAACCCCGATTCGATGCGTTTGCGAGTGAGGCGGACGCCCAACTGGCTTACGCCACCGATCAGATCGGTATTCAGGAACAGATCGATGTCGCTTTCCCCAAAGAGGGCGGCGGCAAGATGATTCGCCGCACGACGGCGGGTCGGCTTCTGTTCAATGACATCATGCCGGATAACATGCATGCATTTATCTACAAGATGCTGGATGACACGTTCGCCAAGAAAGAATACAAGGGCAACGGCTTCGGCAAGAAGGACCTGGGAGCGATTATTGCCCAGTGTCACCGGACAAACGGCGACACGCGGACGATCCAGCTTTTGGACGAACTCAAGACGCTGGGCTTCACCGAGGCGACCAAGGCGGGTATGACTGTGGCGATCACCGACATGGAAGTGCCGGAAGAGCGCAATATTATCCTCAAGACGACGGAAGATAATGTCAAGCGGCTGAACCGGGATTACCAGCGCGGCCTGATTACGGGCGGCGAGCGCAAAGAGCGCGTCCTGGAGCAGTGGCAGGGAGCAGCGAAGGACGTCGGCGAGGCGATCTTCAAGACAATCAAGCCGACAAACCCGATCTTCATGTTCACGGACTCGAATGCTCGCGGTACGCGCGGCCAGATCACGCAGCTTTCGGGCATGCGCGGCGTTATGTCCGACCCGTTCGGCAACATGATTGAGGACCTTCCGGTGAAGTCGAACTTCCACGAGGGCCTGAGCGTCCTGGAATACTTCGTTTCAACGCATGGTGCGCGTAAAGGTCTGGCCGATACCGCGCTCCGTACGGCGGACGCAGGATACCTGACGCGCCGCTTGGTGGACGTTTCGCAGGAAGTGATTGTCCGCGCCGACGACTGCGGCACGGAACAGGGCATTTATCAGGAAGAGATTCGGGATGGCAATGAGGTTGTGGAGCCGCTGGCTCTGCGCCTGTATGGCCGCTATGCCTTGCAGGACATTGCCTATCCCGATGGGCATGACCGGGCGGGCGAAGTGATCGTCGCTCGCGGCGAGCTGATCACTCAGGAGATCTCCCGGCAGATCGAGTTCGACGCCAAGCTGAAGCGCGTGGTGGTCCGTAGCCCGTTTACCTGCGAGCTGCGTATGGGAATCTGTGCCAAGTGCTACGGCCTTGACCTGGCGAACTCCAAGCTGGTCGAGCCGGGGGTTGCGGTGGGAATTATCGCCGCTCAGTCCATCGGTGAGCCGGGAACGCAGCTAACAATGCGTACCTTCCACTCCGGCGGTATCGCGCAGAAGCAGCTGACGGGAGTGGCGAACGTCCGCGCCCGTAAGCAGGAAGCGCTCAAAGAGCTGCATAGCGACATCTCTCGGGGCCTTGTCTCGCTGGATTCTCAGGAAGAAACGACGGCAGCGGCGCCTTCGACCACCGGTGTAGACCGCGAGCGAGTTCGTGCAGTCCAGGCGGTTCTGAAAGTGCTGGAAGATCAGGTCGGCGGCCTCTTGCGGGTCGTGGAGCTGTTCGAAGCACGGAAGCCAAAGGGCCAGGCGATTGTCACGGAATATTCCGGCGTCGTCGCGGAAATCGAACTGAAGGGTTTGCGCCGGGTCATCGTGCATACGCCGGTCACGCTGGAAGAGCACACGAACACGGGTGTCGCCGGTGAGACGCTGGCCGAGGACCTGTACCTCGGGCCGCATTTGGATGCCGAGACGCTGGAGAAGATGACGCCGACGGCGGTCAAGCGGGCGACGGAGATCCCCGAGACGCTGGTCGCCGGAACGGAGCTGACGGATAAGCACTTGAAGAAGATCCGGGAGATGGGCATTACGGAGATCAAAATCCGCAAGGCCAGCCTGGTTCCATATCGCGGCCAGCTTCAGGTCAAGCAGGGCGACGTGGTGGAAGCGGGGGACCGTCTGACGGAAGGCCCGCTCGATCCGCAGAAAGTCCTGGACTTGCAGGGGACGCGCGGCGTGCAGAATTACATCGTTCGCGAGATTCAGGCTGTGTATAAGTCGCAGGGTGTGGATATCAACGATAAGCACGTCGAGGTGATTGCTCGGCAGATGCTGCGGAAGCGCAAGATCAAGAACCAGGGCGACTCCGAGTTCCTGCCGGGCCAGATGGTGGATAAGTTCGAGTTCGAGGACGCCAACAAGCGTGTCCGCGAGATGGACCCACCGGGCACCGAAGCGACGGCCGATTGGCTGCTGCTGGGGATCACCGAAGCGAGTCTGGCGACGGATTCGTTCCTGTCGGCGGCGTCGTTCCAGAAAACGACCCGTGTTCTGACCGAAGCGGCGGTGCGCGGCAAGAAGGATGCGCTGATCGGCTTGAAAGAGAACGTCATTATTGGACGTTTGATTCCTGCCGGAACAGGCTTGCCGCAGTACCGGAACATCGAGCCGCGTTTGGAAGGCATTGATGATGCCCATCAGTACGCCGCGGTCGGTGCAGGCCGGTCCGGCAACGGCACGGCGACCCTGGAGCGCGAGCTGGACGATGAAGAGCTGGCGGTCGTCCGCGAGATGACCGGCACGTCGGGCGACAGTCTCTCGCTGATGGCTGAGCGTGACTCACTGGACGGGGGCGGGGATGCCCCAATGATCGACAGTGAAGCGGAGTCGGCGATCTAATCGGTGATGGAAGAGACGGGCGAATACAATTCGCCCGTCTTTTTCTATTGGCCCTGGCCGAGTGCAAAGCCGGGCTGACCGTCGAAATTGCATAAATTTTCACACTTGATGAAGTCCATCCCAGATACCGAGATGCGTGTCAGCAGACCGATAATCTGGGCATGACTGATTTTGTGAACCGTCTGCGGGGAGAGAAAACGACAGCGCCAGTGATCCGTGCAGAATGTCTCAGGAAGACCCTCGGGCCAAACTTTGACCCCCCGATTCGTGATCATCGTGAGCGGCAGGTCGGGTTCCTCCGCGGCCTGGAGCATCCGGGCAATTTCGCTGGGGTCCGCGTCGCGCCAGTGGAGAAAGACATCCACTCCGACCAGATCCTTTGTGGTGGCGGCGGGTCTTTGATAGGGAAGTATTGTTATTTCCGGCTCCGCTTCGTCGTACTCGACGGGTGTAAGCGTCTGTGGCACCTGGCCTAGACGGGCGACTACGGCTTCCGTAAACTCTTTAGTGCTTAGCCGCTGACAACTTACTCCTTCCGTGTAAATGTCAAAAGTGTGTAACCCGTCTTCAATGGTTCGCAGCCAGGCATTGTGGACCTTCTCCGCGACGTCAGGCTGACCGAGATGGACCAGCATTTGGACGGCAGCCAGCAGCAGACCGGAGGGGTTGGCGACATTTTGACCTGCCAGGTCCGGGGCAGATCCGTGGATTGCTTCGAACATTGCCCCGTGATCTCCGATGTTTGCCGAGGGAGCCATGCCGACGGAGCCGGCGATCTGGGCGGCGATATCGGAGACGATATCCCCGTAAAGATTTGGGGTGACGATGACATCGAACATTTCGGGCGTATCCGCTAGGCGGGCGGCACCGATGTCGATGATCATGTGCTCGCTTTCGATATCGGGGTGAAGCAGTGCGATCTCGTCGAAAACCGAGTGAAAAAGCCCGTCGGTGAGCTTCATAATATTGTCTTTTGTCAGGCAGGTGACTTTCTTGCGCCCGTGCTTTCGGGCATATTCGAAGGCATAGCGAACGATCTTTTCGCAGCCGGGCCGCGTGATAAGCTTCAAGCACTGCATCACTTCGTCCGTTTGCCGGTGTTCGATGCCTGCGTAGAGATCTTCTTCATTTTCACGTACGACGACGACATCCATGGCGGGGTGCCGCGTTTTGACAAACGGAGCGTAGGCGACGCACGGACGGATATTAGCGTAAAGTCCTAGTGACTTGCGGATGGTAACGTTCAGGCTCTTGAAACCACCTCCCTGGGGTGTCGTGATGGGTGCTTTTAGAAACACGCGCGTGCTGCGTAGGGAATCCCAGGAGGATGGCTCGATGCCTGAGGAGAATCCACGCTGGTAGACACTCTTCCCGATTTCGATGATGTCGATGTCGAACTGAGCACCCGCTGCCATGAGGATGTTCAGAGTGGAGTCCATAATCTCTGGTCCGATCCCGTCTCCAAAGGCGACGGTTACTGTTTGGCGTGGCTTGGGCTGCCGCGAAGTCGCATTCATGATTTTCTCGCTTTCGTTAAATAGGCAGTAGAACGGAAGCAGTATAGCATGCTAATAAATACATGTCAATACATTCATGTATTTATTAGCGTATTATTAGCAAGGTTTTTTATGACCGTTCCCAACTCTTCCTGGACTTACCTGACTAATCACTCCCATGTGCTGATTTGCCTTGCAGAAGACAAAGAGTATCGGCTGCGGGATGTGGCGGAGCGTGTCGGGATCACGGAACGTGCGGTTTTCCGCATCATTGCCGATCTGGAAGGGGCAGGGGTGATTACGCGCCACCGGGAGGGCCGCCGCAATCACTATGAAGTCCATGGCGAGCAGCGTCTGCGCCATGCGATCGAGGCTCACTGCGCCGTTTCCGATCTACTGGGTCTGGTGAAAAAGGCTTGACAAGCCCTGTATTGCCTTGCTACACTAAGGCGGTTCTATTCTTTTGCTGCTGAGTGCTATAGGAGCTGCAGGATGCCATGCTTACCCTTTCGCGCTCGCCCTTTCGCGATGATTAGCTGTCTCGCACTCTTGTTTTTCTCTGCCTTCCCCTGTCTCGCCGACTCTTTCTCCTGGGATGCGAACGGCCAGGGCCAGTTCATTACCTCCCTTTGCCGCGATACGCACGGTAATGTCTGGATCGGAACGGAAGACAAGGGCGTTTATCGCCTTGACCCCACCGCGCCAAAATCCACCCAATATACTCACTTCACTACTAAGGACGGCCTCGGGGACGATAATGCTTACGCGCTGGCCTGCGACCAGGCAGGTCGCGTTTGGGTCGGAACCCTCAACCATGGAGTTTCCGTTTTCAACGGCAAAACCTGGAAGACCTATGGCCCTCTGGACGGTCCGCTCGGCTCCCGCGTGTTCGCCCTCGCCGTCAGCCCCACCGACGGCTCCGTTTGGGGCGCGACCGAGGCCGGACTGTTCCGCTACCACGATTTCCGCTGGACCTATTTCACCCGCGCCGAGGGCCTGCCCTCCGATCAGGCCAGTGCCCTCGCCTTCGACAGCGATGGCACCCTGTATGTTGGGACCCAGTGCGACGGGATTGCAATTGCTTCCCCAACCGATAACTATAAATCCTGGCGCGTTATCCCCGGCCCTCAGCAAATCTCGAGCACGGCAACGGGCTACGGTTTGCCTTACGCCCTGATCAACTGCTTGCTGGTGACGGCAAACGGAACGATCTATGCGGGAACTCCCTCGGGGCTGGCGGAAAGTAGTGAAGCGGGACTGAACTGGCAGTATCGGCGGGCAGCGGAACAGTCAACTTCAGCTTCCCGACTTCCGCGCCTGGTGATTTCACAATTGATGCCGTAACGAACGACGTACCAAAAAAGTCAGTTCCAGGCGAGGCGATTGGTGGAGCAATTACTGGAGATAGCGACGAACATTTCTACTGCGCCCCTGAAGAAGCTGCATGTCACAAAAACTTGCAGGCGGCTAGTGGCCAACCGGCTGGGACCGGTTATTCCTGGTCGATCACAGGGAGTGCGACTTACTGCGATCCAGCAAAGGCGGGTGCACCCACTGCGCCTACAACAGCATCAGCAACCTATCGTGGGATGCATCCAGGCAGCAAAACGAGTGGCGATGTCACAGCAAACGTCACTTACACATTGAAAGGGATATCTGTCAAAAGCCCGGATTTTCTGATAACAATTCATGTGCCCGTTACTTTTATCGCACTTACGGATGGTACAACCGGTTCAACACCTTTGCTTCCACCTGCTCCTGGGGCATACGGCTTCGATGGACAACAACTACATTTCCAAGTAAAGGACGGAGTTGGTGATGTCGAGAGCGGTGCATACTGGGACGAGTTTTGGGATGACAGCAAGGCCACA
>JANXNV010000064.1 GCA_025353925.1 Armatimonadota bacterium | reverse complement strand
TAAGATGCGGGAGTAGGGACTGGCCCTTACAGCGCAGCCCCGTTCACCCGGATCGCCTGCCCTGTCACAAACCCGGCCAAATCACAACATAAAAAAAGCACCACCCCCGCCACGTCGTCCGGGACGCCACGGCGGCGCAGGGCATTGTGTGTCGCGTTGTCCTGCTTAACGGTTGGCGACGGTGCACTGTTCTGAAACGAAGTGTCCGTACCGCCGGGCGAGACGACATTGGCACGGATGCCGAGAGGCCCGATCTCCAGTGCCAGATCGGCGACAAAGATATTTAAGCCGGCTTTCGCGGCACCGTAGAACGCTAGTCCTGGGATCGGGTCGTGCCCGGAGCCGCTGCCGATGGCGACCAGGCTGCCGCCGCGCCGCATCCCCGGAACGAGGCCGCGCGAGAGCAGAAACGCTGAGCCTAGATTCACGTCCAGCATCCGCCGCCAGTCCGCCGGAGCGATCTCGGTAACTTTGCCGCTCAGGCCGATCCCCGCGTTTAAAATCAGCAGGTCAAGCCCCTCGGGATAAAGTGCTTTCACCTGCGAAATCAGATCTTCCACCTGCACTTCATCGCCGATATCCGCTTTGATGTTTTTGTGCGTCCCGATCCTAAAAGCTTGACGCTCGGCAAGCGACTCCCGTGCCGACGCCTCTTCACCCCGATAGGCCGCAATCGTATTCGCCCCCGCTTCCGCAAGACGCCGGGAGATCGCGCGGCCAATGCCGCGCGTCCCGCCGGTGATTAACGCATTTTTGCCGATCAGGTCGATGGGTATCATGGGCTGCTTTCCAGGAGTGTTTGAATCGAAGCATCGGATAAATCCTGCGGAGTCGCACCCAGAGTAGTGGTCGCAATCGCCCCGCAGGCATTCGCGAAACGCAGAACATCTGTAAGGAGGGGCGTGAAGTTATTAAGAGCGTCGCGCGTGTCCGGCCCCTGTCGGAGCAGGAACGTCAGCAGCCCCGCCATGTACGCATCCCCAGCACCGGTGCCGTCCACGAAACGCACCGCGAAGCCCGCCGCGTCGGCAGAGCCTCCCTCGCGTGTATAGCCACGGCTCCCCGCCGCGCCGTCCGTGACCGCCACGAGGCTCAGGTTCGCGTATTCCCCCAGCAGCAGACGTATGGCCTCTGTTTCGCTCTGGGTGCTGGGGAAGAGAAACCGCAGCTCCTCCGCACTGATCTTCACGATGTCGGCGACGGCGAAGCCGAGCATCACGCCCTCACGCATGGCGGAGTCATCGGGCCAGAGATTTGGTCTTAAGTTCGGGTCGTAGGAACAGACGGCCCGGCCCAGTGTTCGCAGATGCGCGGCAGCCGCCAGGGTCGTGCCGCGAGAAGGCTCGGCAATCAGAGAAATACTGCCGTAGTGGAACACGCGGGTCGCTTCCAGCCAGTCCAGATCGATCTCGCTCAGGTGCAGTGCTAGGTCACGGGCCGGATCGAAGTAGAACAGAAAGTCGCGGTCGCCGTCTGGCTGCACGGAGACGAAGGCCAGCCCGGTCCGGGCCGCCGGGTCCTGAATGACGCGGCTGGTGTCCACGCCCAATCCTGCGAACGTCTGGACAATGCAGGTGCCGAACGCATCCGCACCGACCTTGCTGACAAAGGCCGTCGACAAGCCCAGCTTCGCGGCGGCGACGGCGACGTTCGCCGGAGCACCCGCAGGAACTTTGGCAAAACTTGCGGCGTCGGTCAGCGAAACGCCGCTCTGCAGCGCGGGCAGGTCGATCAACGCTTCGCCGAGTGTGACCAGGTCGAGAGGCATAAGACACCGTTTCATGAAAAAGCCCCGTCACTGACGTGCCGGGGCTGATAATCGCAATTTACTTGTTAAACGTCGTCACAAACTCGTCGTATAATGCCTGCGGGACTAACTTCCACTGCTTGACGGCATCCTCGATGGGCACGGCCAGGATCTCGGTGCCCTGCTGAGCGACCATGACGCCGAACTTGCCTTCATGCACCAGCTCGGCGGCTTTGATACCGACACGGGTACCGAGAATGCGGTCGAAGAGTGTCGGCGAGCCGCCGCGTACCACATGGCCCAGAACCGCATCGCGCGTGGGGATCCCCGTGCGCTTCTCGATCTCTTTGGCGATGGCCGGTCCAATGCCGACTTCGCCGAGCTGATGATGGCCAAAGGCATCCAGGGCCGCGTCCGCCGCCTTCTGCGCTCCGGCGATCTCGACTCCTTCGCTGACCGCGACGATACCGAACGTCTTGCCCCGGGCATAATTCGCCTGTAGGTGCTTGCACATGGCATCCATGTCGAGGGGCACTTCAGGGATCGCCACCCAGTCCGCACCGCCGGCAACGCCTGCCCAGAGTGCCGTCCATCCGGCATGGCGGCCCATGATCTCGACCACGATCACGCGGTCGTGGGAGCGGGCCGTGTCGCGCAGGCGGTCGATGGACTCGAGTGCCACAGACGCCGCCGAGTCGAAGCCAAACGTGTAATCGGTCAGGCTGAGGTCGTTGTCCATGGTCTTCGGCACGCCGACGGTCTTGATGCCGTACTGTGTCCAAAGCTTCGAGGCCACGCCCAGCGTGTCCTCGCCGCCCAGCGCGATCAAAGCATCCAGCTCGAACTTTTTGAGGTTCGCCAGCACGCCTTCCAGCTGCGCTTCTTTGCCTGCCGCAAACGGATTCGTCCGCGACGATCGCAGAATGGTCCCACCCTGGTCGATAATGCCCTCGACCCGCTCCAGGGTCAACGGTTCCGTGTTGCCTTCCACAAGGCCTTTCCAGCCCTGCGTGAAGCCGATGACTTCATCGCCGTAGTCCAGCAGCCGCAGCACCGCACCGCGAATCGCCGGGTTCAACCCGGGGCAGTCTCCGCCGCCGGTCAGCATACCAATTTTCATATCTTCGTCTTCTCTCCTTCAAGTCTTGATAAACACACCTAGATCTTCGGCACTACCAGCCCGTAGTTTCCGTCACGGCGGCGGTAGACGACCTGGGTCAGATGCGTGTCCATGTCGAGGTAGACAAACCACTCATGGTCGGTCAGCTCCAGCATCTGCACAGCATCGTCGATGCCCATGGGCTTCATGGTCACGGCTTTCGTACGGACGATGCGCGGGGTGTCATCGACGTCTTCTTCCGAGTCGGCAGGCAGAATATCGTCGAAGCCGCTGCCGTTTGTGGCGGCGACATTGGTGCGTAGGCTCTGCTGATGGTTCCGCAGATGGGTGTGCTTGGACTTGAACTTTTTGAGCCGCTGTTCCAGCTTGTCCACGACCCGGTCCAGGGAAACGTACATATCATTCGTGCGCTCTTCGCCGCGCAGCAGCAGGCCGTCGCCTTCCAGGGTGATCTCCACCCGGTGCTGACCGCCTTCGACGCTTTCGACGACAATGGCTTCGCGGATGTTCTGGAAATAGGTTTCCAGTTTCTGCAGACGATGCTCCGCATGCTCGCGCAGGCCCTCGGTGACCTGAAGATGCTTGCCTTTGACTTTTACCGCAATTGCCATAGTCTTGTCCCCTTTTTATCCAGCAGCTTTGCTCTGGGACTCGGAGCGATACACAATCAGTGCGACGGCGTGAGCCGCGATGCCCTCGCCGCGCCCCAGTGCGCCCAGTCCCTCGTTTGTTGTTGCTTTGATACCCACTTGTGACGCCGTTACTCCCAGCACCTCGGCAATGACCGTGCGCATCTGCGGAACATACGGGGCGATCTTCGGAGCCTCGGCAATTAATGTGATATCCACGTTGCCGACCGAATAGCCGAGTTTGACAAGATGCCCAGTGACTTCGCGCAGGAGAGTCAGGCTGGAGATATTCTTATAATTCGGGTCCGTGTTCGGAAACAAATTCCCGATGTCCGGCAGGCCCGCCGCCCCGAGAAGGGCGTCGCAGAGGGCATGCAGCAAAACATCGGCGTCCGAGTGACCGTCTAGGCCGCGGTCACTCGGAACCTCGACACCGCCTAAAAATAACTTTCGTCCTTCGATCAAGGGATGGATGTCGTAGCCGAAGCCGATACGCGGGAGCATGGGAACAGCCTCGGAGCGCGAAAGCAAAAGTGCTTCCGCCAGACGCAAATCTTCAGGGCAGGTAATTTTCAGATTTTCCGGGTCACCCTGGGTCAGATGCACCGGCTCCTCGGTGAATTTTTCGACCAGAGAGGCTTCATCGGTCCCTGTCCAGCCCAGATCCCTTGCCCCGGTGTGCGCTTCGTACAAAGTCGCCACGCGGAAGACCTGCGGGGTCTGCACCGCCCAGAGACTGTCCCGGTCTACCGTGCGGGTGACGATCTGGGTATCATCCGCCGCCTTCAGCGTGTCGGTGACGGGCAGGGCGGCCACGGAATTGCCGAAACTCCGGGCGGCTTCGAGGCAGCGCGTGATCACATCGGCGGAGACCAGCGGGCGTGCCCCATCATGGACCATGACCAGATCGTCCGCACCGCCACCCAGAGCGAACAGGCCCATCGCGACCGATTCCTGCCGGGTACGGCCTCCGGGAACGATTGCCAGCAGCTTTTCGGCACCGGTCAGAGCCGCCCGACAGGCGGCGACCTCTTCCGGGCCGCAGACGACGACCACACCTTCGATTTCCGGGTGCTTCGCGAAGGCCTCAACGGTCCAGCGCAGGACCGGCTTCCCGGCAAGAGGCGCATAGACTTTGTTGCCTGCCGCGCCCGGCGCGGCGGACTGGAACCTAGCGGCGCGGCCCGCTGCGGGGATAAGCGCGTAGGCCACCATTCGCCCCCTCTTCCTCTTCCATGCCGTCGCCGCGGATATTCGCAAAGATCATTTTGCCCGCGACGGTCTGCAGAACGCTGCTGGTGACGACCGGCAGCGTCTCCCCGATCCGGCGGCGGCCGCCTTCCACCACGATCATCGTACCGTCATCGAGGTAGGCGACCCCCTGGTTCATCTCTTTGCCCTCTTTGATGATGGTAACCAGCATCTCTTCGCCGGGCAGAACGACCGGCTTGACGGCATTCGCCAGCTCGTTGATGTTCAGCACGGCGACACCCTGCAGCTCAGCGACTTTGTTCAGATTGTAATCGTTGGTGACGATCTTGCCGCCTAGCTTTTTCGCCAGTTTGACGAGCTTGGCATCCACCTCGTCGCGGTCGTTTGGATCCACATTGTCGTAGGTACGGATCATCATCTTCAGCTCGGTCCGCATCTGGTTCAGAATGTCCAGGCCGCGCCGGCCACGCGCCCGCTTGAGGCTGTCGGCGGAGTCGGCGATATGCTGCAATTCATCCAGCACGAAGCCGGGGACGTAGATCGGGCCTTCGATAAAGCCCGTGCGGCAGATGTCAGCCACGCGCCCGTCGATGATGACATTCGTATCGAGAATCTTACACTGCTCAGGGAGTATATCTTTGCCGTCGGCAGTGACCGGGCCGCTGCCGGGCAGAATGATCCGCAGATCGTCCTTCATACTCCAGGTCGCGACGATGCCCAGGTAGACCAGAACAATGCCGACGACCAGAGTGCCCCCAGTGCCGATAATCGGGAATGCGATGCTGAGCATGATGGTCAGCAGCAAACCGACAAGCACCCCGGTGAAAGTCGCCACTTTTTCGTTCGGCTTCATCTGGTGAAGCCGATCTCCAGCCTGAACGAGTTTCCGGAATGCGGGGGTGGAGATGAGGCGGGCGAACAGAATGCCCAGCAGCGTGAAGGCGATCAGAGCGATCGTTTGTGCCGACGCTCCTTTCAGACTGTCGCGGGAGGCGACGATGTAGCTGTTGGTGCTAGTGGGGTTGTTCAGCCAGCCAACAATTAAGTTGCCTGCCTTGAATCCGGCTATGCCCCCAAGAATGAGAAGCGCACTGACAAAAATCAGCCGCCAGACTTTAATCGCTGTTTGATTGGGCGTCACTCCCGTAGAGGTATTCTGCGGCGGCTCGCCATTATTTTCCTGTGCCAAAAGAATTCGTTCCCTTCATCAAAGGTCTTCGTCGGCACGAACCATTTTATGCTCTGACTGGCTAAGTTATGACTGGCCGCGCGAGGCGCGGATACGGACTTCATTATGGGCGATGCTGCGTCGCGCTTCGATCTGCTCCGGGGTTCCATCACTGGCGTCCGCCAGCATCTGCCGGGCAGCAGCCAGATCGGACTCGGCACGCGTGATATCGATTTCGTCTACCCGCTCCGCGCTGTCGGCCAGGATGGTGGTTCGGCCCTCCCCAGCGGCAATCTCGAGAAAGCCGCCGGAGATGACGATGTGCGAAGTTGTCCGCCCATCGGCCAGCGTCGCCAGGACTTCGCCGGGAGCCAGCTCGGTCATCAAAGGCATATGATGAGCTAGAATGCCCAATTGCCCTTCCGAACCAGGCGCGATAGTCATCGTGACCGACTCACTCAGCAGCACCCGCTCGGGCGTGACTACTTCTAGTGGATACGTTGTTGCCATAAACTTTGTCTCAGAGAAAAGCTGTGTCTCACAAACTTGTGGAGACTAACCGCCCATCGCCTTCGCTTTTTCGACCGCCTGCTCGATCGCGCCGCAGTTCAGGAAAGCCTGCTCCGGAAGATCGTCATGCTCGCCCTCAAGAATGGACTTGAACGAACGGACCGTATCCTCACGCTTGACATACTGGCCGGGAAGGCCGGTGAACTGCTCGGCGACGGAGAAGGGCTGCCCCAGGAAGTTGCGGATCTTGCGGGCACGACCGACAATCAGTTTGTCGTCGTCGGAAAGCTCGTCGATTCCGAGGATGGCGATGATGTCCTGCAGCTCCTTGTAGCGCTGCAAAATCTGCTGGACGCGCCGCGCGACATCGTAATGGTCCTGGCCCACGATGCTCGGGTCCAGAATGCGCGAAGTGGAAACCAGCGGGTCAACGGCGGGGAAGATACCAATCGCCGCAAGGCTGCGCTCTAGGTACGTGGTGGCGTCAAGGAAGGCGAACGTGGTCGCTGGAGCCGGGTCGGTCGGGTCATCAGCGGGGACGTACACGGCCTGCACCGAGGTGACGGAGCCGTTCTTGGTGGAGGTAATCCGTTCCTGCAGAGCACCCATTTCCGACGACAGGGTCGGCTGGTACCCGACGGCACTCGGCATACGCCCGAGAAGGGCGGAGACTTCCGAGCCTGCCTGAACAAAGCGGAAGATGTTGTCGATAAACAGCAGAACGTCCTGCCCCTGTTCGTCGCGGAAGTGCTCGGCCATGGTCAGGCCGGAAAGCGCAACACGGAGACGGGCACCGGGCGGCTCATTCATCTGGCCGAAGACCATGGCGGTCTTGTCGATGACGCGGGCCGTTTTGCCCTCGGCGTCCTTGAACTCAGTCTCGGACATTTCCAGCCAGAGGTCGTTGCCTTCACGGGTACGCTCGCCAACTCCTGCGAACACGGACACGCCGCCGAACTCGACCGCGATATTGCGGATCAACTCCTGGATCGTGACCGTCTTACCGACACCCGCGCCGCCAAAGAGGCCGATTTTGCCGCCCTTCGGATAGGGACAGAGCAGATCGATGACCTTGATGCCGGTTTCCAAAATCTCAATCGTCGCCGCCTGATCTTCGAGGCTTGGAGCCGACCGGTGGATCGGCGCACGCTTGGCCCCCACGGAAAGATCACCCTTTTCGTCGATGGGGGAACCCAGAAGGTTGAAGACGCGTCCCAGGGTCTCGTTGCCCACGGGAACGGAGATCGGGCTGCCGGTGTCACTGACTTCCATGCCGCGTGTCAGCCCGTCGGTCGAAGACATCGCGATGCAGCGAACGACATCATTGCCGAGGTGCTGCGCCACTTCGACTGTGAGATCGGTCTTACGACCGTCGAGAGTATTTTGAATGGTCAGCGCATTGAGAATGTTGGGCAACTCCCCGGCGGGGAACCTCGCATCCAGAACCGGTCCCTGCACCTGCACGATTTTACCGACAGCCATAATCTATTTTCTATCTCCTTTGAGAAAATCCGCGTGTATTGAAAGTTACTTATGTGAAAAATTCGCCGAAGCTAACTTGAGTATAGCCTATAAGCGAAAGCAGTGTCAAGAAAAAAGGCCGATTTCATCGGCCTGCTGAAATAGGGTCACGGTACATATTCAGCGCAGTATCAAGCAGCTCTTTCCATTGCTGACGCCGTATAGGGGACAAACGAATCATCCCGGCAAACGTGATGGGCTGCTGACCATCTGACTGCCAGAAAAGCATTCGCGTACCTTCCTCATCCCCGTAATAGAGCGAGTGGTGGTTTTCTTCGAGATGCAGGGCGTATTTAAAGGAGGCAGCGCGTCCACTGGCGATCACTATCTATTTCCAGTTCGAGATTGCCGCCCTCACCTTTTAAAACAATTGCTTTGCCCACGGTGTACATCTCTTACGTCCAAAGGGCGCCATTCGGCGAGTGGAGTTTACTCCCTCGCTCTTCCCCGAACTATTTGCCCTACTTCAAAGCTTCTGCCCCGCCGACGATCTCTGCGATCTCTTTCGTAATTGCGGCTTGGCGGGCACGGTTCAGGATCAGGGTCAGGCTGGAAATCATCTTACCGGCGTTGTCGGTGGCGGCGGACATGGAGGTCATGCGGGCACCATGCTCGGAAGCGACGCTCTCGACCACTGCCTGGTACACCTGCGTGTCAACATAGCGGGGCAGCAGACTGGCGAGGATTTCTTCGGGGTCCGGCTCGAACAGGTATTCCACCGTCGGACCTGCCGCAGCCCCTTCGGTGGTCTCCGGGGGGTCGATGGGGAGGATTTGCAGCTCCTGCGGACGCTGGGAGAGTGCGGACAAGAAGCGGGTGTAGACCAAATACAGCACGTCGATCTCGCCGCCGGCGAACAGGTCCCGGCCAGTCTTGGCTAACGCCTGCGCCTCAGCAAAGCTGATCCCCGTGGCGGGCACGGGATGCTCGGCGACGACCTCGTAGCCGCGGCGGCGAAAGAAGGTCGCGCCTTTTTTGCCGACACAGACCAGCTTGGTCCGCTCCGGGCCGAACGGCTTCACCAGATCATTTGCCTTGCGGATGACACTCGAATTGTAGGCCCCGCACAGACCACGGTCACCCGTAATGAGCAGAATACCGATCGTGCGCGGCTCGCCTTCGGCCCGGCGCAGGAGGGGGTGCTGCACGCCGCCGGTCGCTCCGCCGAGGCTTGCCATGACGTCACGCATCTTTTCGGCATAGGGCCGCGCCGCGCCGACTGCCTCCTGTGCCCGGCGCAGACGTGCCGCGGCGACCATCTTCATGGCTTTGGTGATCTGCTGAATGTTCTTGGCGACACGGATGCGGCCGCGAATCTGTCGTGGGGTAGCCATCGTTGGTCCTTAAATGGGTGGGAAATCTGACGTTATGATACCGTGCCGAAAGGCGTTTTGTCAACGCCGCTCCTCGCCTTTGTCCGTACCGCCCGCTTTCCCTGGCTTACTTCTCGGCCAGAAGCTTGCGGATACGCGCTGCCAGCTCCTTCCCCTCCCCCTCGGAGTAGCCCGACTGGCTCCAGCGGACGATCCCCTTTTTGTCGATCAGGTACTGGGAGGGAATGCCTCGAACGTGGTAAGCACGGCCCGCTCGCTCATTTGCGGCTGGGGAAGCGGAGACAAGATAGGTCATGCCGAATGCCTTGACGAACGGTTTCACCTGTGCCACCGAGTCGGCCCGGTCGACACTCAGGCCGACTACGCGCAGACCCTGGCGACCGAATTGCTTGTGCAGTGCCTGCAGCGTCGGAGTCGCCATGCGGCACGGGCCGCACCAGGTCGCCCAGTAGTCCAGCAGCACCACCTTCCCGCGCAGGGAGGCCAGGGACAAAGGCTTTCCCTTGAGTGTAGTCGTGCTAAACGCAGGCGCACGGGACCCCGCCGGCAGTGGCGGCGGCTCGGCCATCATGCCCTGGGCCTGGGCAGACAGGGGCACCGCGCAAACAGTCAAAAGTGCGAGCGAGAGAAACGGCAAACGAATACAGGGCATAAAGTTACTCCAAACAAAGGCATATTGCAGGGCTTGACATTCGGCCCCTAAAAAGGATACCATCAGAGCGACAAATTCCGTTCCCGCCGACACAAATCAGGAGCCTATGGAAAAGAAGAGCCGCTATCACTGCATTGACGGGCGTAATTACAATGTGACCATGTCCTGGGACGAAAAGTTCAAGGACAAAGACCATGTCTTCAAAATCAAGTTCGAGGCGATTGACGAAGCCACGAGCCGCCCGCTGATCCTGCCCCGCGAGATCGGCCTGTACCAGATCGCCGACCCGGACGAAAATTTAGGCGAGCGTGTCAAGTTCTATTACGAAGGCCAGCGCGAGCTGCTGATGACCGATTACCTCAGCACCGCCTACCGCCGCGTCTGCGACTGGATCGAGCGCGGAAAGTAAGTCGAGTGAGCAAGTATTTCGATAGACGCTCTTTCCTGCTGGTCGCCGCCGCTGTCCCGCTGGCTCTCGCGCGAGCCGCACAGGCCGCGCCCGGGCACCGGACTGCCGAGGCGATGGACCATCTCTCTCAGCTCGAGGCGGCGGCAGGCGGGCGGATCGGCGTGTTCGCGCTTGACACCGCCAATCATGCCACTCTGCGTTACCGTGCAGGCGAACCCTTCCCCCTGTGCAGTACGTCCAAATTTATGCTGGTGGGGGCTGTCTTGCGGCAGAGCGAGCACGAGGACGAGCTGCTGGAAAAGCGTATTTCCTATACGCAGAGCGATTTACTTTCCTATTCTCCGATCACGAAAGAGCACCTCAGAGCGGGAATGACGGTCGCCGATCTTTGCGCCGCCGCCATCCGCTACAGCGACAATACCGCCGCGAATCTGCTGCTGAAACTGGTCGGCGGGCCGGCTTCCGTGACGGCATTCGCCTCCTCGCTCCACGATCGCCACTTCCGCTTGGACCGTTGGGAGCCTGAGCTAAACACGTGCCTCCCCGGCGACCTGCGCGATACTTCGACCCCGGAGGCGATGGGCTTGAGCTTGAAGCAGCTCGCAATAGACCATGCACTTAAGGCTGAGCAACGCGGATTGTTAGTAGGCTGGCTGCGCGGCAGCACGACCGGCGCAGAGCGCATCCGCGCCGGTGTTCCAAAGGACTGGCAAGTCGGCGACAAAACCGGAACCGGCGATTACGGCACCGGCAGCGACATTGCCGTCCTTTGGCCGCCGCACCGTGCGCCGATTGTCGCGGCGATCTACACGACCCAGCGGGTGAAAGAAGCGAAGGCAAGAAACGAGATCATCGCCGCGGCGGCTCAGGTGATTGTCCGGTGGAGCGACTAAGTCGTCACCCTCTGCTTTGTCCCGGGGGAGTCAGCGGCCATCCGGGAACGCTTCCAGTGACAAGTCCCCTGAAGCACTCGACCCCATCGTCACCAGCGTGTAGGAATGACCTGCGTCCAGCGATAAGCTGATCGGCCCGGCCAGCGTGTCCGGGGTATCGGAAGCGACCACCTTCAAGTCGTAGCTGCCCCGGTCCAGACTCAGCGGTTCGCTGCGCCTCCCGTACCGGATCGCCTTTACCCCGACGATGTTGTTGACCACCAGATCGACCGGCCCTGCCCCCGAAGCCGCCTGGATCAGCCGCACCTCCGCTTTGCCCAGAGGACTGGTATTTGGGGCTGCATCTTCCAGCACCACGACCCGCGCCGCCGCCCCGCCCTCTCGGCCTAATGCCAGCACGGTATAACGGCGGCCCTTTTCAAATGCCAGCGGGCGGCTGGTCATGGGGTTCGCCCCCAGACTATCTCCATCCACGCGAACACTGTAACTCCCCGCCCCCATTCCCTGGTACCCCGTACTGCTGCGAAACCGCGCATTTTTCCACACTCGCTGCCCGTCCACAGAAACCGTCAAATCGCCTCCTTCCGGCACCGCATCGATGAAGCGCACTTGAACATCATCGCTGTGCGAGTTCGTCCGGCAGCCGGGGGCAAGGAGTGAGATCAGGATAATAAGGAGTAAAAGGCCAGAGGGCCGCATGATACCGGGAGTGTTCATATGGCCGTTTGTTTCGCGGTTCCGTGCGGGTATTCCTGCTGGTGGAAGAAATGAAGATTACCGGAGGCTGGTTGGGGAGGCCGATTCGGAACCTCACCCCGCCGCTCCGCGTCGACCCTCTCCTTCAGAAAGGCGAGGGTTAAGATTGGATTAGAGGGAACGTAGGGTGCGCTGCTTGCTGCTCCCTCTTCTCCTGACTTCTTCTCCTGACTTCTTCTCCTGACTTCTTCTCCTGACTTCTTCTCCTGACTTCTGCTCCTAACTTCCTAACCCTCGCCTTTCTGAAGGAGAGGGTCGACGCGGAGCGGCGGGGTGAGTCCCCTATCCAAAAAAGCCGCCGTCCCACTTCAGGAACGACGGCTTTTTCGACACGGGAGTTGCAAGATTCGAACTCGCGACCTTCCACTTTGGAGGCGGACGCACTACCAACTGTGCTAAACTCCCCGAGGTTCTGGTTTTGAGGCCATTGGTATTGGCGGGAGGGGCAGAGAAAACTCCGCCCCAGCAAACTATTTCGCTTCGCGGTGCAGCTTATGGACGCGGCAGCGCGGGCAGTACTTGTTCAGCTCCAGGCGATCCGGGTGCTGACGCTTGTTCTTGGTGGTCGCGTAGGTCCGCTCCTTGCACTCAGTGCAGGCAAGCGTGACGACGACTCGTGCTTCATTAGCCATTTTCTGTCATCCTATCGGTCAGTGGCCGGGCCAAAATTGTTCTCTGGCCCGGCAAGATAAATTCTAAGCGAGAATTTTGGTGACGACGCCCGCCCCCACCGTGTGGCCGCCCTCGCGGATCGCAAAACGCAATCCCTCTTCCATCGCAATCGGCGCGATCAGCTCCCCCACAATCGTCACGTTGTCGCCCGGCATCACCATCTC
>JANXNV010000033.1 GCA_025353925.1 Armatimonadota bacterium | reverse complement strand
CGCTGGTCGGCACTGCCTTTGTTGATCAGCAGGCTGTGGACTTCCGCCTGGGCGGCGACCTGGGCGATGACGGGGCCGGGGAGGACGACCGACGTTCGACCGGTGGGGTCCCAGAGCTTCATGGCGTCTTCGCTGGTGAAGCAGAGGAGAGCGTCGTCCTGGGTCAGCATTTCCAGCTCCTGGGGCGTCTCCGGGGTGTTCTCCGCCGCACCGGTGCTGAGGACGATGCAGTCGGCATCTTCATCCTGGTCCCCGGCGATGGGGACGCGGCTGAACTCCTCCAGGAAGGCTTTCATCACGGCGTCACGGTTGTCGGAGATGTCTTCGCGGGCGAGGGCGGCCAGGGCCGTTTCGAGACGTTCATTGCTGCCGGCGGCCTGCTGCTGCATCTGCTCCATGAGCTGGGTGGCCTGGACCATCATCTGCATCTCTTCAACTTCGACTTCGGCGTGAATATCCGGGCCGTCGACAAACAGTTTGTGCTCGCTGCCGCCTAAAATGTTGCCGAGCTGTGCCCCGGAGAGGAACATGCCGTGCTCCATCTGCGGCAGGACGGCGCGGAGGAAGCCGAGCTGGGTGAAGGTAGGGACGCCGCTGACGCCTTCTTCATTGGTGACGATCAGCAGCGAGATGTCGGCACCGGGCGCGATGGAGCCGTCTTCCTGCGTCGCGACCGGGGACATGGTGGGCACGGCGAGGATGCTTTCGCGGAGCAGGTCCAAAAATTGGCGGCGGGCATCGGCACCCTCTTCGGGCGTCAGAGCCATTTTCAGGCCGAGAATGGCGGATTCGAGGTTGATATTCTTCAGCGGCTCTTCGGTCATATCTTGTTGCATAATGGCGTTCGAACTCTTCTTTCACGAATTTCGGTTTAATTGACTTCAGAGAGGCGTATCGCTGCGTCCGTTGGCTTTATTCTGTTTACCGAGGCGGCGGAGACGGCCCAAAATGCCGTGCTGCGCTTCCTCCTGAATGACCGATTCCAGCTCCGTGCGTTCCTGCTGGTCGCGCTCAAGGCGGTTCTGCGCGGCGCGGGCCTGGTATTCCGGGTCGTTGATTTTGGCCCCGCACCAGTTGCAGAGCATACTAGTCCTAGTCAGCAGGCGGCGCTTGCACTCCGGGCAGGTGACGATCTCTGCGGCTGACTCTGTACTTTCCGGCTCACTCATAGCGATTTTCTCTTTGCGCCTACTTTAAGCGGTGCAGACGGCCTGCAACCTCTCCCAATTTGCTCACCACCCAGTCGACTTCTTCTTCGGTCGTGTCACGCGAGAGGCCGAAGCGGACGGACGAACGGGCCAGGCTGCCCAGGCCGATCGCGCTCAGAACGTGGCTGGGGGAGACCGCTTCCGACGAGCAGGCGGAGCCGGTGGACAGCGCGACTTCCGGCAAACCGGCCAGCAGGGCATCGGCTTCGAGGCCTTCAAAGGCGATGTTCGCATTGTGCGGCAGCCGCTCGGTCGGGTGGCCGTTCAAGCGGGTACCTTCGATCGTCTCTAGAATACGACCAATGAGGCGGTCACGCAGGAAAACCAGCTTGGGCTGCTCGTCAGCCAGTTCGTTTTGACAAATTTGCGCTGCTTTTCCGAATCCGACGATGCCGGGGACGTTGAGCGTGCCGGAACGCATCCCGCGCTCGTGCCCGCCGCCGTCCATTTGGGCCGTAAGACGAACGCGCGGGGCGCGGCGGCGAACGTACAACGCTCCGACCCCTTTGGGGCCGTACATCTTGTGGGCGGTCAGCGACATCAGATCGATTGGCAAAGTCTCCATACTGACCGGCATCTTGCCGATGCACTGAGTCGCGTCGGAGTGAAACAGGACCCCATGCTCCCGGCAGAGTGCGCCGATCTCGGCGACAGGCTGGAGCGTGCCGATCTCATTGTTCCCCATCATCAGGGAAACTAACACGGTTTCGGGAGTCAGTGCGGCCCGAAGCGCATCGAGTGAAATCTGCCCGAAGCTATCTACGCTGAGATATGTCACGCGCCGGCCCGTCTGCTCCAAATGTTTGGCGGTATCCAGTACGGCTTGATGCTCGGTGACCGCCGTGATGAAATGGCTCCCAGGGTCGGGGAACAGCTCCATCACGCCTTTAATCGCCAGATTATCCGACTCAGTGGCCCCGCTGGTCCAGACGATCTCCCGGGGGTCCGCGCCGATCAGCTCCGCCACCTGCGCCCGCGCCGTGCTGACCGCCGTGGCGGCGGCCCAACCGAAGGCATGGCTTTGCGAGGCGGCATTGCCGTAGATCTCCGAGAAGTAGGGCAGCATGGCGTCGACGACGCGCGGGTCGGTACGGGTCGTAGCATTATTATCGAGGTAGATGGGAAAAGTCGGCATGGCAGTTGTGAGTCTCTCAGAAGAGGTCAGCCCAGGGTCAGACCGACAGCGAAGCTGCGACGGGAAAAGTCTCCAAAGAGCGGGCCGACATCTCCGACCGGAGCGGCGGCACTGACATCCTCCAAAGTGATCTCCTGCAGCAGGTTTTTGACGCGCCGCTCAATCTCGGCCATGGGGTCCCGGATGGTGCAGCGGCTGAACTGCTTGCAGTCGTCGCCGTGCCCGTTGGAGCATTGAAGGATAGAGAGCGGGCCGTCGATCACGGTGATAACTTCGGAGATGCTGATGGCGGCGGGGGCACGCAGGAGGCGATAGCCGCCGGTCGGGCCAGGATGTGAGGCGACAATCGCACCCCGAGCCAGCGTCTGCAAAATCTTTGCCAGCAGCTCGCCTGGAATCTCGTACTGCTCGGCGATCTCCTTCGTATTGACCAGCCGCTCGGGATCTTCCGCCTGGGTCACGGCCAGGTGCGAGAGCGCGAGCAGTGCATAATCGGCGCGTTTAGAAAGACTCAGCATGTTCTCGCTCCTCCCCGTTCGCTGACGGCGTTCGCTGTTCCTATTATACCGAATTCCGAGGCGGGCTGTCAATCAAAACGGCAAGTTGCCCGGCTCAGAACGGGTCCACGGAGAGTGCCGCGACTTTGACCGCCCCCGGCGGCGGCACGAACTTGAACGCAGTTTTGGCAATGCTCGTCGGCTTGGTCAGAGTGGTGATGGTCTCGCGAAATGCCATCGTGACGCCATTTTGCTTACCTGCGAGTTCCACCTGCCGCAGGATTGCCGTGTGGGGATTGATGACGAAGCGATAGGTGATTCCCTGACTGACCAGGCCGAGGCGGTAGACGTAATCGTCCTCGCCGTCCACCCCTTCGGTGCGCTGGGTGACGACGACGCCGTTCTTGGTCAGCTCCTGCAGCGTCAAAGCCGTCGTCTCTTTCGTGATACTTTGCAGGCCGACCGCCAAGTCATGGCCCTCGCCTAAGAAGAAACCGCCCACCGCCAGCCCCAGGGCCGTCATGTCGTCATTTGCGTCATGGAACGATTTGGAGGAGCGTACGGAGTACTGGTTCGTTCCGGGCCGGTAGGTCCAGACTTTCAGGCCATCGGAGACCACCAGCAGGCGCATTTGCGGAGAGTTGTCGGCGGAGAACTGGGTGACCTCGGCCCGGAACTTACCGGGCTGCTTGGCAATGATCGACACCTGCTCCCGAAACGTAAACGAAAGCCCTGACTTGCTGCCGCTCATCTGGAGGGTTGAGGCGGACTGCAGCGGCCCGGTCGAAGCCAGCAGTGCCAGGGACTGCTTGAGCAGGGTCAAGTCCGCGGGCGCAGTGCCAATCTGAGCGGGAGACTGCGCGTGTGCCGTGCCAATCGCAAGGGGGAGCAGAGTAAGTGCTGCGGCGCAGGTGAAAGGAAGTCGTGCAAAAGCAAGTCGTGTCGAAGTGTACATGTGGGCCGCCTTGAAATAGGTTTGTTAGGAAATAGGTTTGTTAGGAAAAGCCGGCGAGGCGAGTCAGTGTCCGGCTAAGAGCACGTGAGAAGAAACCAACGGCGGGGACTGCCCTGTCGTAGTCCATGCGGGTCGGGCCGACCACCCCCAGCGTCCCACGCTTGCGAGTGCCGACGTAATACGATGCCGTGACGACGCTGCACTCCATCATGGCCGGGACGTGGCTTTCCGTGCCGATCACCACCGTGACATCGGGGCCGAGCAGGGCGCGGGAGAAGGTCTGGAAAAGCAGAGTGCCGCGTGTCAAAGTCTCCAAAACGCTCTCAATTTTGGCGACATCTCGAAACTCCGGCTGCCGCAGGATCTCACTGGTGCCTTCGAGATACACGGTATCGTTGTCCGCCGCCGCCAGAGCCATCTGCTGCGCCGCAGCCGCAAGCGTGACATACAACGCCCGCTGGGCATCGGCAAACTCGGCGGGGGCGGGAAACATCTCCGCGGCCAGGGTCTCCAGCGACTTCCCGGAAAAAGCCGCACAGAGCGCATTCCCCAGCGGAGCGATGTCTTGAGTGGCCGGAACTTCTTCGCGTGCGAGGCAGACCAGGCGGTTCTCGACCTGACCGGTGCTGAGAAGCAGCACCAGCAGCAGGCGGTCGTCCCCCGCCGCCGAGACGAAGATTTGGCGCACCTGGGTGTCATCCGGGCGGGGCGGGGTCGCGACGGATGTATAGGAAGTTGTGCGGGTGAGCAGGGCGCAGGTGCGGCGCAGCAGCCGGTCCATCTCCAACGCCAGGTCCTCTTCGCCGGTGATCGGGAACGCTCCCTCATCGAACGGGGACGCCAGCATCAGGTGGTCCACATAAAACCGGTACCCAAGGTCCGAGGGGATCCGTCCCGCGCTCGTATGCGGCTGCCGCAGCAGGCCCATCTCGGCCAGCTCCGCCATTTCGTTGCGGATGGTCGCGCTCTTGATGCCCCATTGATGACGCGCCGCCAGCTCTTCGCTGCCGAGCGGCTTGACCGTCTCCACATAGTCACGTACGACCGCACCGAGGATCTTCTGTTTTCTTTCGTCAAGGTACATGTTATCAACAATAGTGTACCATTTTTGGCCGGAGGTTGTCAATAAAATAGTGAGGTCACGGGGGTACCATAGCCGCATACCTGACCTATGATCATGGCACCACGCCTCTGGTACGGTTTCTTATGGCTTTGTTGCATAAACGCTGCCACCCATCTCTGCTCGGCGTTTGGAACCGGCATTGAAATGCCGGTCTACCCGTAGAAAGTGTCTCCGACACTGAAGGCGAAGGTAAGACAGTAAGCAAGAGGGCGCAGCAATGATAAGAGGGCGCAGCAATGGTAAGAGGGCGCAGCAAGCAGCGCACCCTACGGTTCAGTCAATCCCAGTCACGGAGTGACTTTCTCTGAGTAGACCGGCATTTCAATGCCGGTTCCGAATGCTGGTTCCGCCGGCGTCGGGAATAGCGCACAGTTAAGCTGCCTGGATGCGTTGCCCTCGAAAACAGATGTATATGCAATTCTCCTAGAGGCCCATTACTACCCGAAGCCATCTCAATTCGTCTCTGATAAGATCGCGTCTTCTGTATTTATCCCCGTCGGAGACCCATATCGAATTCGGCACCATAAGGCCACGGGATGCACCAAAGTAGATAAACCGTCGATAATTCTTTCTCTGATAACCATTCCCAGATATTTCCGCCCCCGACTCCCAGGCATGACTAACCGTGAGGCTATTCGATACCAATCCACCCCAAGCGGAGGCTCGATAAATACTGTAGTAATCGTCGTAACCATAGGACGAGTTAGGTTCCCCAGTTCCCTCGTAGTTAACCACATGGATAAAACCGGTGAGCCACAGAACTACCAACAAAACCACACTGCCAACAACCCATTTAAAAGTTTTAGCCCGATTATGGCGCATCTGCAAAACTCCTTCTACGCATGGCAGCCTTCCGAGCAGCGGCCTAACAGCCATCTTACCCTTTTAAGCAGTGGAACGCCGCAGATTTGTCATACATCAGGAAGAAGGGCAGGGGCAAGCCCTGCCCCTACTTGCTGCCCAGCACCGACGGGTCGGCCCCCAGGAAGCCATGGAGCGTGTCGGGGTAACCCGGTTTCTCGGCGGCTTCGCAGCGGGTCTGGGCCTGGGTGAGGCGGGCGGTGACTTCGCGGCGCAGGGTGGGGGACAAGGGATTCGGCTTGCTGAGGAAGTCGCGCAGGTACTGGATGTGATGCTTCCACTGGCGGATGTCCAATGTCTGCTGGGTGGTGAGCCGTTCCCGGTACCACGAACTGCCCAGAAGGGCCTCGGAAGTGAACATCTCCCGCAGGCTGGGGTCGGCGATGTCTTTGCCTTCGAAGTGGCCGTCGCGCATGATGTGCAGCAGGGCGAAGAGGGGCGGGCAGGCGCGGGCGATGCTGCCGTCGGCGAAGTAGTTTTCGGCGATCAGCTTCTGGGTGGTCACGATGTTGTCCACGCCGTCGGCGAAGGCCGCCGGGTCCTGCGTTTCCGGGCAAAGCATTTCCGGGCTGAAGACATCGTTGGGATTGTCGAAGACCATGCCGAAGAAAGTCCGCACGAAGTGGGGCGTGATCCGGTAGCCCAGGCGGCTGGCGAGGACGCGCCGCCCGTCCAGGTCGAAATCTTCCAGCTTTTCCAGATAGTTCTTCTGAATGAGCGACGATGGCAGCCGCTCGGACACCTCCATACGGGACCAGATCTCGGGGATGAGCAGGCTGACATCGTGGTCCACCCGGAAATGCGGGCCGACAAAGCCCGCCGCCGTGGCGAAGCACTCGCTGGAAGTCAGCAGGTGGGAGACCAGG
>JANXNV010000018.1 GCA_025353925.1 Armatimonadota bacterium | reverse complement strand
TTGCCCCCGAAGGCAAAGTTGCCCAGGCTATACGCGATAGTCCTGCCCCGGTACAATTCAACCCCCTGAAGGATATGCGGGTGGTGCCCGACCACGGCATCGGCACCGGCATCGATAAACCTGTGGCCCATCGCCTGCTGCCAGGGGCGGGGGGCTTGGTCCAGCTCACTGCCCCAGTGCATCACGACCACCACGATATTCGCTGGCCTCTTATAACGTTTGATCTCGGCCAGCACGCGCTCCGGCACCCCGGCGGTCCGGGTCGTATTCTCCCCAACCACCGTGCAGTCCCCGATAATCACCGTTTCCACGCCTTGAAGCCGCGTGATATAGGGCTTGTTTTGATAAAACACCGGGACAGAGGCTCTCGCGAAAGCACGGCGGGTGTCGTCGAACCCGGTCTGCCGATAATCGTGTGCGTGGTTGTTAGAGAGGCCGACCACCTCCACCGAGCCTGCCGGGAAGATCGCGGCATACTGGGCCGGACCTTTAAATTTCCACTGTTTGTCCGCCGTCTTGGCCGCCTCCGTCAAAGTACATTCGAAGTTTACGACCGTCAAATCATCCTGCTGAAACCAGGGGCGTATCAACGCAAAGGGATAATCCCGCTTGCCGGACTGACGATACACTGACGGGAAACGTCCTGGCCCGTCGTCTCCGTTGACACTGCCGAATGTGCAGTCGCCCGCGAAGGAAAGGACAATTTCGTGGGGAAGTGGCCTGGCAATGGCGGAGGGCATCTGAGCGGGTGCAGCTGTTCTACGGGCGACACGCCGGGCCGGGTGCAGAATAATTGCGGCCAACCCCAGCGTTGCAAGTAAAAGAAGAATCGCGACGCTCGAATTCCTGATTTTCCTCATGCCGCCGCTTTCATACGGGTATTATACTCCCCTATGATCTCTTTGCGCCAATTCTTACTTCTTCTGCTCCTATTCTCCCTTCCCACGACCGCCCATGCTGGTTGGGGGGAGGATGCCCTTCAGCGCGAGTCCAACTACATTTGCGACTCGTCCTATACCGAGCTGGCCTGGAACCACGGCGGCACGACCCCCGACCTAGCCGGGTACGGGGCACTCAACGACATCCGAATCGCGCAGTCCGGGCCGGACTGGGTCCGGCCCAGTGAGTCGGCGCATGCGGCGATTGGCCTAATGAGCGCGGCGCAGCAACTTCGCATCGCGCATAGTGATACGGCCCGCTATGACGGCGTTCTGAGCCGTTTCTTCCGCGTGTGGCTGCTACAAAACCGGCAGGGCTGGAATGTGGACCGCCAGGACAGCGACTACGGCGGTATGGCCCGGCGCGTCTGGTACGAAAAAAGCGGGCACTGGTCGCGCGATGACTCTTATAGCACCGGGGCGACTGGTGTCATGCTGGTTGCGATGTGGAAGTATTCCGAATACCTGGACGCGACGGGCCGTGCTGCCGAGGCTGCCCGCTGGCGGCGCGACGCCTGGGTCGCTGCCCAGCCCGCCGGAGACTACCTGCGCCGCAGATCTAATCCGCAGCACGCTCTGGTGTCCGGCAGCAGCACTTCTCCCGATCTCTGGGTTTCCGACAGTGTTTTCGCCGCCGACGCCCTGCGCTGCCTGGCCTGCTGGGCAAAAACAGCGAGCCTCAAGCCTTCGTTTGACTACGACGCACTCGCGGCACAACTCACGGGTGGCGTTCTGGCGATGAAAGACAGCGGCACGGGGCGCGGCTTCTTCAAGTTCCGTGACAGCCGCCATTCGTTCCAGCCGACCTATGGAGACTCAGTGGACCAGCTTCTTTTTCTGCCCTTCGAGGCCGATCTCCTCAGCCCTGCCGACCCGCTGACCCGGCGGATCAGCGACTGGTGGACTAATGGCGATCAGGGCATCCGCATGACGGCGCAGACGGATGCGCCTTCCGACTGGCGATATTACGGTCTGCACTGGCACAGCTACTTCGTCCCGCGCCCCGAGAACGCTTACCTCTACCCTGGCCCCGGTTTGCAGCTCGCGGCTCTAGAATGGAAGGCGGGAACCGCTCGCCATGACTCCCTGCTGCTGGACCGTGCCCGGAAACGCTACGAATGGGCCAATAAGGCCGCGTATTCCAATCTCTGGCTCGGCACCGGCAGTGCCGTCGAGTCCGGGGTCGGAAACGGCCTCTGCGACTGGCGCGACGGCGAAAATTACGCCCACAAAGCCGAGGACTGGCAGCGGTTCGTCGACACCAGCGCGTACTTCATCCGGACGACCTTGATGATCTGCTACGGCAAAGACACGAAGTACGTCCCGGAGTAACTTCCCCTCCCCGATAGATTTCAGCCTCCCGCACGAACTAGTTCTTGGACGAGTGCAGAAGAGCAGTCGTGAGAGCTAAGAGAGGATATCAGGCACTATGACCCAGGGAGGACTCGCGCTGCTGCACTGGCTGGCACTCCGGCCGGTCGGCGCAGCGCACATCGAACAAGTTGAGCCGGAAGAAGCCGAGCCGGAACACGTGTGGACGGCGGAGGCCCTGCATCAACGGTATCTTGCCGACGTGTACGCCTCCGTCGCCCGCCGCGTCCCGAACCGGCAGGAGGCGGAGGACATCACGGCGGAAGTCTTCGTGGCGGCTTTTACGGCACTGCCGAGGCAAAAACCTCTTCACCATCCTTATCCCTGGCTTTTGGGGATCGCTCGCCGCAAGATCACTGATTATCACCGTCGGCAGAGTCGCAAAGAGGGCCGGACGTCGGCTCTGGCCGATGACTTTCCCTCTCCTGCCTCCGACCTGCCCGAAGCGATCTTCGAGCGCGATGAACGGCTGCGGCTTGTCCGCGCGATGCTGACACGCCTTCCCGCCAACCAGCGCGAGGCCCTCCTCCTGCACTATGTCGAGGGTCTGTCGCAGGCCGAAGTCGCGCTCGTGCTGGGCCGCTCCCCCGCCGCGATTAACAGCCTTTTGCAGCGGGTACGGGCGGCGGTCTACAAACAGGGACAGGACTATTCTCTGGGCGAAAGCGAGGCCAAAAAATGACGACTGAACAAGAAACCAATTTGCGTGAGGGTCTGCAAGCCGCTTACCCGGCTGCGGAGCCCTCGGAGGCTCTTCGGGTACGGGTGACTGGCCTTGCACGGGAAATGAAAAGCGTAAACTCGGCTACACAGTCACACCCATGGCGGATTGGTCTGCGTCTGGCGGGAATTGCCGCAACGACTCTCGTCGTTCTCGCATTTCTTCTGCCCCCAAAGCTTACTGCCGTGCAGGCATTCGAACGGATGACTGCCTCTTTGAAGGATGTCCGCAGCGCACATTATATTTCCTGGAACATTCGGCCAGATGGCACCCGTGTCAAAGGGGAGGAGGTATGGTATCAGGCGGGGAACTGGCGAGTGGAAGTGATCAACCCGGATTGGCATCAGATCGAAGTCTGCCGGGATGGAACTCGTTGGACTTATGTTGCTCAGAGAGAGTCCGTCACGCAGGATAAAGCCGCTTTCCCGGCGGGGTATGACAGCATCTCCGGGTTTTCCATTTCTGCATTACAGCATGATGCCGTTGCCTCTGGAAATCAAACACATATCACGCTGCTTGGAAATACGATTGAGGGAGGCCGACCTGTGCATACAATTCTGTTTTACTCGCAATGGATGTTTGACAAGCAGGAACCGACCTGGCGCTCACGCATCACAGTAGACGATGCTACCAATTTGCCGATTCGCTTAGAAACTCAGAAGCGTAAGCCTGTTGAAACACGATGGATCACGACTGAAACCCGAGAGGAGGATTTTAACCAGCCCGTTTCCGCTGCAGTCTTTGTTCCTGATTTTCCGAAAACGGCGTGGTTGATCGATGCTGTTGCCGAACGCGATTACTGGCGCAGGCGATTGGATAAAGGTGTCGCCGCCAGCAACACAGTTGTTGTACGAGACCTCCAAGTCAACGCGAACGGGGTCGTCTTCCTGCTTTTCACTGCAAATGACGAAGTAGGACGCGATATACCATTCGGCAATGTGAAATCTGTCGACCTGACGGACGAATTCGGAACCCGGTACACGGATCCCAGTGTCCAAAATAACGGCATTGGATCACAGAACTTCGTCCCGACATGTATGAATATAACTGCAGGTGGTGAAAAAGTCGCCGGGTATCTCTTCGGTGAAAAACAGTTGGAAGGCAGACGATGGGTGCCTGTGGAAAAACAGACTTCGTGGAAGCCACGGCAATTCCGACTGACCTTCCATCTGCAAAATCTTAAATCCGGCCAGGCCGATACGGCGGTTTTTGATCTGCCCCTCCAGAGTGCTGAGGCGGATACCGTTCCTAAATATATGCCCTATATGGGGCGGTCACTTTCCAGTGATGCCGGGGCAGAGGGCGACGAGGAAATGGACGTGCGTGCGTACTATTTGTACCATATCGCCCATGATTTACCAGCGGCTCTCCGTGCCTATCGAGAACTGCTGACGTATCGGGCAGGAGCACAAAATAAGCTCGGCTTAACCTACGGGTGGAGTTCCGTTCAGTGGCTCGAAGTTACACATATCTTGATTGAGTTGGGGCGAATTGAGGAGGCGAAGACCGCGCTGACTCAGGCGAAGCATGATGATGACTCTGCCCGCTGTAGCCCGGCAACTCATGAGCAGATACGGACGGAGATGAAGAAGCTGGGGATGGATCCCTGAACGAGTTAAGCCCCGCTGTCTATCGCAGCGAGGCTATTTCACCTTAATCCGTTTCCGTAACTCACGACTACTTAGCCCGTTTGCCCACATTTTTAATCAGATTGTTGGCCTCTTCATGTGAGCCAATCCAGAACCAGGTGATTTCATCCTCGTCACGGGCACCAAATGCTCGGTAGTGAATACCAACACGCACCGACCAGATGTCGCTTTTTTGGTCAACGCATTTGAAGCGCAAACTGCCTGCAAACGGGTCTTGCTTCCATTGCTTGTAAGCATCAATTGCGGCTTGTCTTTTCTCACGCGATAGTTTGGCAAGACACTTACGAAACTCGGGATCTATGTGTGAATTCACGATCAGGAATCAATCTTTTGAGTTCGACCGGCTCGCCGATTCGCGCGTGCCTTCTCCGCCATTTCCCGAAAAGTGTCAAGCGAATTCGCGACCGCAGCATCCCAAAGCTGTTCTTCCTGGTCATCGTTGATAGGAACCAAGTGTTGAATATCTTCACGTGGTCGAGCGGATATGGCATTGGGCTGAGGCCCTAACTTCACGATTTTTGATGCTGTCTGTCCCATAATAGTTCTTTCTGTTAGATGCACTTCTCCCACTATACCGCATCGCATCATCTTATGACACTCACTCCTCCAAAACCCCCGTATACCCGCAGACCCCGGTGCGCGGGGAGTTGACCAGCGGCAGCAGCTGGGCGTCGCCGAAGCCTTTTTTCTCGGTGCAGGCATCGCAGATCGTTCGGGTCTCGTAGGAATCGCCGTAGGTGCCGATCCAGTCGGCGGGATGACCGCATTCCAGGCAGGGAGTGTAGGGTGGGTCGTTGCGGGCGAGGACGCGGAGATTCCTGCGGCGTGTTGGTTCCTCGTGCTCAGACAGAACCCGCAGTTTCAGCTCTGTCGTGCTGCCGAAGTCGTATTCGTACTCGAACTGGAGGCCGGTGGAGAGCGTGTCGGCCAGGGCAGCATCCATGCGAATCTCGCGCGGCATAGCAAATACGTCGTCCAAGCGGTCGAAGAAATCGTCGTCGCCGAAGCCGCCGGGTGGTTCCCAGCGGTAGCGGGTTTCTCCGATGGTAAACGCGCTCAGATGACCGCAGCATTCCAGCCAGGTGCGGCGCAGGAAGTCGTCGAGGTCTTCCAGGGTGGCATCGGCTCGGATATCCAGGTGCAGCCAGTACTTTGGGTCGTCGCGGGCTTCGACAAACAGGCGAAAGAAGCGGGTCGGCGCGAGGGTGCGGGGGTCGTGCTCTTCTTTTATTGTTAAATTCGTCCAGCATTCTTCCAAATGCAGACCGATCTTATTCCTGCTGAACTCTTTCCCACAAAGAGTGCAGGAACCGCGCGATATCTGGCGTTTTGGCTTGGCTGCCGGCATAAAAACTCTCTTCAAACGTTTGTCGTTTCCCGCTCTTCGGCGGCTTCCTGAATTTGGTAGCGCGGGGCGACGGGCAGGCGGCCCCGGTTGTCTTTGACCCAGGCGTAGACCCGACGGCCGATTTGGGGGATCGGCGGGACATACAGCAGCGGGGCGATCAAAGTGGTGGCGGGAAGCTGCCAGGCGATTGCTCGGAAGGCATCATAGCCCGCAAACTGCTTTCCCGACGGATCAACGGCGATGGCGGCCTGCTCGGCTAGCGCGAAGTTTACCCCGGTAGCTTCCCGTGCAGCCTCATCATGCGAGTCCACGAACGTGAGCTGACGGAAAACATCCAGAAAGCGTACGGCCAGCAGTGCCGACTTGCAGAAATCGCATTCGCCGTCGTAAATGACTCGGAAGAGTGTCAGGCGCAGGGGACATTTGGCCCAGGCCAAGAAATTCGTGTAATCGGCGGCGGTGAGAAATGTCATGTAAGAGGCGATCATAATGAACGAGAACAGGGGG
Organism: Armatimonadota bacterium; assembly: GCA_025353925.1. Lineage (GTDB taxonomy): Bacteria > Armatimonadota > Armatimonadia > Armatimonadales > Capsulimonadaceae > JANXMY01. Next base: position 24,040 of record JANXNV010000018.1, on the reverse strand, counting down.
ATATTCAGGCTGTACTCGATCCCCAGATGCAGCAGAACGCCGCCCAGAAGCACATACAGGCGCAGGCGCGGCACCCAGATCAGTGTTGCCAGGCCCAGCTCGACGGCGATAGTCCCCCAGGTGACCAGATTAATCACCCAGAGCAGCTCCGAGCCGGGGGTAGGGAAGCGAGCCGATTCCGGGAGGTGCAGCGGGTAATACGCCGCCGTGCCGTTCACCCACTTTTCGCCGCCCACTTTGCTGAGCGAAGCCCCCAAATACACGATCGCAACCTGAAGCTGCATCAGCCGCTGCGCCCAGGGGACGATCCGGGGCGGCTCATCGTTTTCACGGCCTTTAAAGATGCGCCAGAGGCGGTCCAGCGAACAGGCGGCACCGGCGGACGAGAAGACCAGATAAGCCGACATCACCAGCATGACCGTGTCACCGCTGTGGTGGATCACGGCGTTGCGGCTGTGCAGCGTGTTGATGCACAGGTAAACGATTACTGCGCTGGTGCGTGTCCAGAAGCCCAGGGTCAGGCAGAGAGCGGCGACGAGAAACACGGCAAAGAAGGCGGAGAGCCAGTGGTCCGCCCCGCGAAATGCCAGCAAGTCCAAATGCTGGACCCAGGCCCCGATGCCGTTGTAGGCGTTGGAGTCGGTCAGCGGCAGGACACCACGATTGCCGAACCAGACAAACCGCTCCGGCAGGAGCAGCAAGCCATAGGATAGCACCAGCAGGCCGAACACGAGCCGAAACATGCCTAAGGGGATGGAGGAGATCGGCTGGAACCAGAATTCGTTCCAATCACGGCGGAGCAGCTTCATCGCAGGTCCTCCGGGCGGATCGGCGTGACCGACGCCCCATGCCCGGTTTGCAGCGGCACGGCGGTGTAGGCGGGCAGGGGTTCACCGAGAGGCGGAATGATGCGCGAATGGGAGATCAGGGTCACGCTGACCGGCGGGTTCTGGGCGTCATAATTGTTGACACGGGCGGCGTACCGGGCCAACGGCGGCCAGAGGATGGGGTTGCTGCCGTGCGTGGCGTTTTCCACCAGCTTGCGCCAGCGCTCCGCCTGGTAACGATGCGGATAGCTCATCCGGGCCATTCGCGGAAAAAACCAGTGGTCTTTGTGTCCATTGGCATGGGTGACTTCGGCTTCGAGGGTGACATCCATCTTGTCGGGTTCCGGCGAAAACATGTTCCAGCTCTGGGCAAACCCTGTGAACGTCATATAAGGCCGCACAGCCCCGAGGCTGCCTTCGATGATCGGGCTGGGGCTGCTGCTGCGGTACGGCAGGAGCCAGATCGCCAGGCAAAACAGGTGCCAGATGATAAACAGGTTGACCGCCTTGCGCACCCACCACCGCTTCTCCAGCCGGTCCACGCGCCGCTGCCTTACTTTATCTCGAGGATTGTCTAAACTGCTCATTACTGATATTGTATCACGAAAGGTGCAGATGCGATATACTTTAATTTACAAAGTGCTTTGTGGTACAATAGACGACATGATCGCGCTCATTGCTCAAGCTCTTAAGAAAACAAGCCCGATGAAAATTCTCTTCACCCACCTCGGGCATTTTGCGTGGCAGCAGATGCTCTCCTGCCTCTTTCCAATCCTGCTCTTTTTGACTTTTGCGGTGACGAAAGTCGTTGCCGTTCCCGGCCTGCACCGCTACGATTTGATCCTGCTGGTTTGCCTGGTCGCGCAGCTTCTTTTGTATAAGACTGGTCTGGAGACGAAAGACGAGCTGAAGGTAATCGCCGTCTTTCATCTGGCGGGTCTGTGCTTAGAGCTGTTCAAAACGCATCTGCACTCCTGGGCCTATCCGGAGGCGGGCTGGACCAAGCTGTACGGGGTGCCGCTGTACAGCGGCTTCATGTACGCCAGTGTCGCCAGCTATCTGTGCCAGGCCTGGCGGCGGCTGGATGTCGATCTCACCGGCTGGCCGCCCGCCTGGGCAGCCTGGGCTTTGTGCGGCGGCATTTATGTCAATTTCTTCACGGAGCACTGGCTGCCCGATACCCGCTGGGCCTTAGCTGCGTTGATTTTGCTCTTGTTCCGGCGAACACAGGCAAAATTCACCGTTTGTGCGACGCCCTATGCGCTGCCGATTCCTGTCGCTTTTTTACTGCTCGGGTTCTTTTTGTGGATCGCAGAAAACATCGCGACATTCTTCGGGGCCTGGCAGTATCCGAACCAGCAGGGCGGATGGCATCTGGTGCATCTGGCGAAGATGAGCTCCTGGTCGCTGCTGGTCATCTTCAGTTTTTTGATCGTGGCGCAGCTGAAACGAGTGAAGCAGGGGTTGGAACGCAGCGCGGGGCGAGATTCGGCTGCTGCTCGATGGTCAATGTCTGAAAAATGGGCAGGCTGGGCACGACTCGGCCAAAATCGGCGGCATCGCGATGCGCCGGACGGAGCATCACCAGCGAGAGAGAACCCGTGATCGTCACCACCCGCCGCCGCAGGATTCCGGCCTCGGTATCGAATAAAACGCGCTCGCCCCGGCGGCTCTGCGTGGTCTGCAGCAGCAGGCCGTCATGGCTGGGAGTCGTGTTTTTGGCGACACACGGCAGGCCGTCCCGTGTCAGGACGGCAAGGGGGCCATGTGCGGGCCGGTTCGTTTCGGGCAGCGAAAAGATCGCTGCAAGCAGGCCCGGAGCCAGTGAGTCGGAGGCCCGCGAAACCAATCGGCCCCGCGCCGTCACCGTGATGGTCTGTACAATCGGCTCCTGTACACCCTCCTCGAAGCCCGGCTCCGGCGCGAGTGTCAGCCGCAGAGTGGCCGCGCCGTCTTTTGACACGGACAAGACCTCTTCGGTCAATTGCTTCACCGACGGCGGGCGATACGGCGCACTCAGGTCAGTCAGCTCGATCGCGGTCGTCGGATCGGCAAAATATGGGTCCTGCTGCACGAGGTACCGCAGAGTTTGACCCGCCGTCCACTTGTAACAGAGAGCCGAGCCGCGCTGGTGCGCCTCGGCGTGTGTATGCGGCAGGAGGGCAAATCCGGCGCAGCAGGCGAGGCTCAGGGGGCGAAGGGTACGTAGAAAGTCCATAAAGCGGTAATTCCTCCGAAGATTAGTGTACCATATGCTATACTATCGGCATGACACCCCTGGTTTTACAGAATACGCTTTCGCGTCAAAAAGAAGAGTTCATGCCCGCCGATGGGAAAGTCGTGCGGCTCTACTGCTGCGGCCCGACAGTCTACAACTATGCCCACATCGGCAACCTGCGGACCTATATCTTCGAAGACCTCCTGCATCGGACTTTGACCCTGCACGGGTGGGGGGTCGATCACGTGATGAATATCACGGATGTCGGCCATATGACGTCGGACTCCGACTCGGGTGAAGACAAAATGCAGAAGGCGGCTCAGCGCGAGCAGAAGTCTCCCTGGGAGCTGGCCCGGTTCTACGAAGATGCGTTTTTCGTGGACTGCGCTCGCCTGAATATCATCAAGCCGAATGTCGCCCCGCGTGCGACCGAGCATGTCGCGGGCATGATCGCTCTGATCCAGCGGCTCGAAGCCGAGGGGTATACGTACGAGACTGACGAAGGCATTTACTTCGACACCGCCCGCAACACCGATTATGGCAAGCTGGCCGGGTTAAACCTCGCCGCGCAGATGGCTGGGGCACGCGAGGACGTCAACATCGATGTCGGCAAAAAGCATCCCGCTGACTTTATTTTGTGGTTCACCAACAAGCCCACGCATATTATGAAGTGGCCCTCCCCCTGGGGCGAAGGCTACCCCGGCTGGCATATCGAGTGCTCGGCGATGGCGATGGAATACCTGGGCGAGACTTTGGATATCCACTGCGGCGGCATCGACCATATCCCCGTGCATAACACAAACGAGATCGCGCAAAGCGAGTGCGCGACCGGCCATCCCTTCGCCCGTTTCTGGGTGCATGGGGCGTTTTTGAACGTCGTGTCGCCCCATGCCGAAGCGAGCGGCGGCAAGATGTCCAAGTCCGGCGAGAACTTCCTGACCGTCCAGCGCCTCATCGACCGAGGCTACGACCCGCTTGCCTACCGCTATTTATGCCTGACGGCCCACTACCGTTCCGAGCTGGCGTTCAATGTCGAAACCTGGGAGTCGCTGAACGCCGCCACGAAAGCACTCGGCAAGATCTACGAGCTGAAGTCCCGGATCGGCGAGAACGACGATCTCTCTGAGGAAGAGTACGCCCGGGCACGCCAGACTGTTTTCGACGCCATTTCCGATGATCTTAACCTGCCCCGTGCGGTCGCCGCCCTGCACGAAGCCAAGTCCTACCGCCTCTGGCGCGAGTTCGACTCCGTCCTGGGCCTGGACATCGAGTCCCGCTCCCGCGCCGCCGTCGCCACCCCCGCCGACGCGGATGATCTGCCCGCCGAGATCGTAACGTTAAAGCAGCAGCGCGACGACGCCCGCAAGTCCAAAGACTTCCCCCGCTCCGACGCCCTCCGCGCCGAAATTGAGGCGTTTGGGTACACGGTCGGGGATTCGCCGACGGGGACGGTGGTTAAGAAGAATTTGCTGTAGTCGCACTGTGATGCGTGAGGACAGTCAAAAATGGGTGCTTTTTTCGGGATTGGTCAGACGGGCGTCTGGGCGTCCAACAGGGAACGAGATGCATTGCTGGACTGGTTCGCGGAGCATCGCTACTCGCCTGGTGACACACGGTGGGAGTGGTGCAAATATGGTGGTCAGCGTTATCCCGGAAAATGTATTGATCTTTGCGAACTGTTGCTGCCGGACGAGCTTTTCCACGTCACCGAAAAGGAAGCAGAGTCGGCATCGCTCATCTATGGAGCAAGCGTTAGCCGTCTGCTCAATATAGTGGAGAAGGTGCGTCGAGGGGAATGGCTATACAAGATTGACAGCACCGAAAGTATACGCTGGCGAGACGACTGACCATGAGGAAGTACTACTGACAATCACTCTACCCATTCGTACTCTCGAAATCAAGCAGCTTTGCCGAGACCGTAATTTGCGGCGGCTGGCCCTGAGTATTTATTTTCGCCAGCAAGTAGAGGCAAAGGCAAAGCCGCCCTGTGTCATACAGGAGGGTGTATACTGATCTTGTGACACAGACTGAAAGCATTCAAGCGAAAGTGGCAGCAGGAGAGTTTGAACTTTCTCGCCATGCGGTGGACCAATCTTTGTTACGACATATTCGCGTACAAGAGATATGTGAAGCCATTGCAAGCGGCGAGATAATCGAGGACTACCCAAACGACAAATATGGGCCGAGTTGTCTCATGCTCGGTTACACGCAGAGTTTGCGGCCTCTGCACACCCAGTGCAGTCATCCCGTGCGGCCTCTGATCAAAATCATCACCGTTTATGAGCCGGATGCCAACTTGTGGGATGATTTGAAGATAAGGAAAGAGTAAAATGGCTAGTCGTGATCTGGAAGAACACTTTGTTCAGCAAAACATTACTTATGTCTTGCAGACGGAAGGCAAGTTGGTCGTGATCCAAAATGTCCCCGCCCGAGTTTCAGAGGAGACGGGGGAGCAGCTATTTTCACCGGAGACGGTCGAGCGTCTGCAGGGAATGGTTTGGGCTCAACATAAGCCTGTGCGTGTTTTGGAAACGCCCGTATATGAATTTGCGGCGTGACCCGCCTACTGCCTTTTAATACGCCCCCCGTCCCGTCAGCACTGCGGGCACGGTGCGGAGCAGAATCACGCAGTTGAGGGCGAACGAGCAGCGGGCGATGTATTCCAGATCGAGCGCGATGGACTCTTCAAAAGAGAGGTCTGCGCGGCCTGAGACTTGCCACAGACCGGTCAGGCCAGGGGTGACACACAGGCGGTGACGCTGGGGCGGGGTGTACAGGGCGACTTCGCGGGGGAGAGCCGGGCGCGGGCCGACCAGGGACATCTCGCCGCGCAGGATGTTCAGGAGCTGCGGGATTTCGTCGAGCGACGAATGCCGGAGCCAGTGACCGACCCGCGTGATCCGCGGGTCGTGCCGCATTTTGAAGACCGGGCCGGTGCGCTCGTTGGTGCCCAGCACCGTGTCGAGACGCTTTTCAGCATCGGCGTACATGGAGCGGAACTTGAAAAATGCGAATTCTTGGCCGTCTTTGCCGACGCGCCGCTGCGTGAAAAGCACCGGGCCGGGGCTGTCGATTCGAATAATCAGGGCCAGCAGGACCAGAAACGGCAGCAGCAGCAGCAGGGCCAGACACGAGACCAATATGTCTAAAAAGCGTCGCAGGGCTAAGTCAGCCGCGGAGCTTTGTGCGGAAATCGGTGAGTAACGTTCGGCGGTCTGCGGAGTGGTCTGGGTCGCAACACGAATACTCATGAAATTTTCCTCAAACTAGGGGATATCACGTAGCTCTACACTGCATAATTCATGCCAAGTCAGCTCTATTCACCATTTTTGGGCAAAAAGTATTTGAGATTTTGGCGGCACGAGCTATCATAGCATAAAAACGTTAAAGCAGGATTAAGAAAACGTTAAGTACAGATTAAATTTCAGTGCTCGAGAAAATAGCGGACATTGGTGACGATGACATCCCGCCGGTTCAAAAGTGCCAGTTTCAGAAGTGGACCCGCTTGATTGTGCAGGAGGGTATGCCAAATCTTGCGCGAGACCAGCTCCGGCAGGATAACAGTCACCACATCGTCGCTACGCTCCTTTTGAACCGCATCAATGTAGCGCAGCAGGGGGCCGACAAGCGACCGGTAGGGGGACTCCATGATGACCAGGGGAATCTCGGTGACGTGGGCATTCCACGATGCCTTCAGGGCGGCGGTTTTGTTGGGATCGGTCTCGATGTAGACCGCCCGGACATCATCACTGGTCAGCTGGGCATAGTTCAGGGCCTCGACAATGCCTCGATGCACCCGGGAGACCAGCACCAGAACCGTGTTGTGCTTGGGAACGACCACTTCCAGCCGCTCCAAAGCCAGCTCCTCGGCCATCTCCCCGTAGTGCCGATGCACGCGCAGAAACATCATCACGAGAATGGGGACCAGCAGGATCACGAGCCATGCACCGTAATGCGGCTGATACTTGCCAAAGTGAAAATAGGGGCTGATGACCTCTCCATCGGCGAACTTAGAGATGCCGATAATGATTGTCACCGCCCCGGTCGCCAAAGCCCCCAGCGCATTAAAAAACAGAGAGCTTTGCCAGCCGCGCTCTCGGGTCCGCAGCCAGCGCAGACACATCCCGATCTGAGCCAGCGTGAAGCTGGTAAAGACCCCGATGGCGTAAAGCGACAGGAGGGCATCGACGATCCCCTTGAAGATAATAATCAAGATAATCGCGGCCACGGAAAGCAGCAGAATACCGTTCGAGTAAGAGAGTCTGTCTCCGATGTTGGCAAGCTGACGCGGCAGAAAGCCGTCCTTGGCGAGCATGGAGGCCAGCTGTGGAAAGCCGGCGAAGGCGGCATTCGCGGCAATTACCAGAATAGCGGCTGTCGAGTACTGCACGACATAAAACATCCAGTGCAGGGCAGGCGGCCAGGCCGTGTTCGCGACCTGACCGACGACGCTTTGGTAATCCGACTGGCTGGCATCGAGGTGCTCATGAACGCCGAACCGAACGGCTAGATAGGTTAAGCCGCCGAACATCAACACTGCCAGAACGCCCATCCAAACAGTCGTGAGAGCGGCGTTCTTGGCATGCGGCTCCTGAAAAAGCGGGGTGGTATTGGAGATCGCTTCCACTCCGGTCAGAGCCGAGCAGCCCTGAGCAAACGCACGCAGAATCAGATAAAGCCCGACAGTAGACAGGCCCGCTTTGGTGGCGGCATAGCTCTCCCCGAGCCTCTGCGCCTCCGCGACATGGGGAGTATGCAGAGCCAGGCCGATCAGCCCGGCGACTACGGTCGCCAGCACGGCGAAAATGAACAAGTATGAAGGCCCGGCAAAGGCCCACCCAGCCTCTTTGACCCCGCGTAGGTTCAGCATCGTGACGATCAGCACCCCAACGATGCACATCGGCACCAGGTAGGGATGGAAACTGGGAGCCGCCGTGATGATCGCCGCCACGCCTGCCGCCACGGAGACGGCTACGGTCAGCACGTAGTCGATCAGCAGTGAGGCACCCGCCACGAGCGAGGACACCACGCCGAGGTTGTCCCGCGAGACGGGATAGGCCCCGCCGCCATCGGGGTAAGCAAAAATGACCTGTCGGTACGACTGCACCACCACCGCCAGCAGCAGAGAGATGCCGATTGCGATCGGCAGGGCAAAGTGCAAGTTTGCTGTAATGAGCGTCGCGCCCAGCAGCACGGACAGAATCGCTTCGGTCGCGTAGGCATTAGACGACAGGGCATCGGACGAAAAGATCGGCAGGGCCAGAAAGACCGGAAGCCGCTGGTGCCCCGCCCCGGAGGTTGGCAGGGAACGGCCAAACACCAGGTGCCGGAGACGTCCTAAGGCACTGTCATATTTATGCGGCGGCGGCAGGATCGTCGGCTCTGCCGACTGCGGCGGCTTGCCGCTCGTGAGATTGGGTGGAAGTGAAGTTGGCATACTGCTAATTATTGTACCCGATACTTTATTGCTCGCCCTCACGCGCGTAAAAGACACGCAGACAGATTTTCCGCACCACGCCCCGCAGAGCGAATAGCGTGTCGGTTTGGACTGGGGGAATGTTCGACGCGACCCCCGTCTTCAAATACGCATGATTGCGTACGCGGAGCAGCTGCCTATAAGCCGTCGATAGGCTCTCCCAGTCCGCCTGGGTGAGGAAGACGTCGTCACGCAGGCGGCGCAGTGCCCCGAGTGTGTTGGTGGTGCGCAGGCGCGGGAGTCTCGGCCCGTGGCGAAGCTGCAAAAGCTGGGCCGTCCATTCAATATCGGCGAGACCGCCCGGCCCGAGCTTTAAATCGTTTGGGTCCGAAAGCCGCTCGGCTTCGATCCGCCGCTTCATACTGCGGATCTCGCCCTCGTGTGCCTCGGTCAGCGGTGTCCCGTAAACCACTGACTCGGCCAATGCGGCAAACTCCCGGCACAGGGCAGCTTCCCCGGCGATGGGGCGGGCTTTCAGCAGGGCCTGCCGCTCCCAGATCGCCGCCGACTGCGCGTAATAGGCCCGGTACGAATTTAGGTCAAGAACAAGCTGGCCCTTGCTCCCCTCGGGACGGAGGCGGGCATCCAAGGCGAACGATTGCCCGAACCGGGACAAATCAGTCTGAAGCAGCTTCTGGACACGCTCGGCCAGCCGCGTCGCTTCCCCCAAATGCGCAGCGTCTGCGACATACAGGACATCGAAATCCGAGCCGTACCCCAGCTCCTGCCCCCCCAGCTTGCCGAGACCGATGACCGCGAACCGGCCTGTATATTCCTGCTCCCGGCGGGCGATCTCCAGAGCACTTTCCAGGGTTGCTTCGGCGGCTGCGGTCACCTCAGCCATGACCGACTCCGTATTCGCCAGCCCCCACAGATCGCGTGCGCCGGTCTGCAGCCGCGCTCGCCGTGCCTGAGCTGCGAGCTTTGGCAGGTCAGATCGAGTGGAGAGGGTTGGAGGCAAATCAATGGACTCTTCGTCGGCGATCAAATCCAGTAGCTCCAAATGGCTGAGAAGAGTCTGCCAGAGGGGTGGGCCGGACGCGGCTAGTCGGCAAAGGCGCGGCAGAAGGGCGGGGTTCTCGGTCAGGGTCTGGTAGAGTGCGGCGTGGGAGGGTACCGCCGTTGCCAGCCCGTCCAGTCCGCGCAGGGCGGCATCGGGATCCTCGGTCGCGGCAGCTGCTTCCACCAGAGCCGGGAGCAGCGCGGCAAAAAGTGCCTGGGCATCCGGCATGATCGCGCCGTACTCCGAGCCGAGAAGGCTGCGGCACAGACTCGCACTCGCCGTGTCCGGGTCTTGGAAGCCGTCATCCACCAGCGTTGCCCGTATTGCGGCCAGCAGCGTTGGATCCTCCGGGGCTTGCGCCCAGGCGGCGAAAGGGGAAGTCTGCACCGACACCAATGGATCCGTCTGTCCATAGAAAAGCCGCTCAAAAAGTAAATGCACCTGCGCTGTGTGACGACGATAATCCGCCAAAAATTCGGCACCGTCCGAGTAGCCCAGCCGCCGCCCGAATTTTCGCAGCTCGCCGGTGTCTCGTGGGATATTTCGGATCGGCAGCTCATCGCGGAGCTGCAAACGGTGCTCAACCGTGCGCAGGAACTCGTAGGAGTTCTGCAAAAGCGTGTGCTCGTCGCCCGTCAGCAAGCCCTCAGCGGTCAGCATCGTCAGTGCTTCCAAGGTATTGCCGGTCCGCAAATGCGGCTTCGCACCGCCGATGACCAGCTGCATCAGCTGGGCCGTGAACTCGATGTCGCGAATACCTCCGACTCCCTCTTTGACGTTGACCTCCGAATCTCCTGACCGGGCGATCTTCTCTTCCAGACGCCGCTTGTTGCCGCGAATACTTTCGACAAAGGTTTCCTCGACACGGCCCGGATACACAAATGCCTCCGCCAGCCGTGCGAACTCCACCCCGACTTCCGCACGGCCCGCTACGAACCGTGCCTTGAGCAAAGCCTGCCGCTCCCACGGCTCCGCCCAGGACTCGTAGTAGGCCCGGCAGGACTCCAGCGACCGCGAGACCGGACCAAATCGACCCTCGGGCCGCAGCCGTAGATCGACGCGGAAGACAAACCCGGCATCGGTCGCCTTCGCCAGCGCGTCCCGCACCGCTTCCCCCAGCTTGACGGCTTCGGCGGCAGGCATTTCGTCGCTATGCACGAAGATCAGGTCGATGTCGGAGGCGTAATTCAGCTCCAAGCCGCCGAGCTTGCCCAGGGCGAACACGGCGAAGGGGGGCGAATCTATCCCGCGCTCCTCGGCGCAGATCTGCAGTGCCATGCGGATGCAGGCGTCGGCGAAATCGCTGATGGCCCGGACGGTCTCCGGCATCGGGGCAAAGCCCAGCAGGTCACGCAGACCGATCCGCAGGACTTCCGGGGGCTTAAAGCGGCGCAGGGCATCCCGTTTTGCATTGGCTGTTTTCGCGATGCTGACCCGCCGCGAAAGGTCCGCCCACAGCTCGCCGCTGCCACGTCCCCGGTTGCGGATGGCCGGATTAGTCAGCACTTCCAAATATTCCGGGGTGCGAATGAGAAGCTCGGCAAAAAACTGGGAGGCGGCAAAGATCGTCAGCAGCATTTCGGCGACGACCGGCTGATCCGCCAGCAGTCCGTATGCTGAAGTTCGGCTGCCGACCGCCCCAGCCCAGCGCGAAAGATTCGCCATCGCCCGGTCGGGGTCCGCATTGCTTTCGAGTGATGTCAGAATGACGGCCAGAAACGAGTTGAAAGCCGTATCCGGCACTCCGTTCCCCGCCATGCCCAATAACGCCCGACAGGCCGATTCCGGGTCGTCGAACCCGAAGGAGGCAAGGGCTGCGTGGCTGAGATCGTCGTAGGTGGAGAGCATAGGAGTATTGTACCTCGGTGCGGGAATGGGAAAACAGGGAAGTAGGGGCGTGGGCAATTTGGAGGGCGTGGGCAATTTGGAGGGCGGGGGCAAGCCCCGCCCCTACGGGAGACCGGCATCCGAATGCCGGGTTCGTCTCGCATGCAGCAGCATGGAAAATTGCCCAAAAATAAATTGAAGTTTCCCGTCCCGTTTGGGTCTTACTCACTACAGGAGACAAAAACTATGATACAGCTCGACCAGATAAAAATCGCTTCCCCCTGCTCTGCGGACTGGGAAGCGATGACCGGCACGGATCAGGCCCGTTTCTGCGGCTCGTGCCGCAAAAATGTGTACAATCTTTCGGAGATGACCCGCGACGAAGCGCAGCGGGTGGTGGAGGAGCATGAGGGCCGCCTATGCGTGCGCTTCTACACCCGGGCCGACGGTACGATGCTGACCCAGGACTGCCCGGTCGGACTGCGGGCCGTGCGTTACCGCCGGGTCAAAAAGTTTTCTTATGCCGCCGCCGTGCTGCTTTCCTGCGGGGTGGGGCTGATGCGCGGGGCGAGTGCCGTCACGAAGGCATCGAAGCATCCGGTTCCGGTGGTCAAGGCACACCCAAAGCCGCTTCACGTCAAACCGGTGAGGCCGACAGTGACCCTGCGCAAGATCGTGATGCCGCGCAGACTGCTCTCGACGATGGGCGATGTGGCAGGTCCGATCTCAGGTCTGCCGACGATGGACAGGCCGCTCATGGGCGCACCTCTGCCGCCGAAGTAGTTACCGGGACGGCACGGGCATCCGCAGGCCGCGCACCGGGGTACATGGCGCAAACAGCGGCTCGATCTCGGAGGCCAGGGCCGAACGCGGGGCCGGTGCCAGATTCACAATATAACCGCGCAGGCTGTCCTGGGTCAGCACCGGCACGGTCGGCTGGGTCAGGTCCAGGGAAACGCCGGGCCGAAAGACGGCAACCGCGTTGACGGGAACTGTGGCCTCGCAGTCCACGAGGTAATGCGCGATCGATTTGCGGTTGCGCTTGAGCTGGCGCGAAACGCTGGAGCGAAGCGGCCGCTGCGTACCGTCCGGCTGAGCGACAAACCAGGCGTCGCCATGGCAGCCGTAGCGGCCGGAGTAGGACTTGACTTCGACGACCAAAATCCCGGCGGGGCCGAGGATCAGCAGGTCCGTGTCGCCCTGGCGCGTGCCGGGGACGACGAAATTCGTGACGGCGATGTAGCTGTCCGGCAGCGAGCGCAGGGTGGAGAGCACGGCATCTTCGCCCTCGGCTCCGCGCTGGTAGCGGTTGTAGTTGCGCAGGGCACGGACTCCGGACTGGATACCGCCGAGGCTGAGAAATGCCGCGGCGGCCAGGCCGTACCCTCCGAAATGTCCGGCGATTGCCCACAGCAGGACGCCCCCTCCGACCCCGGCGACGGCCAGCGTCCCTTCTATTCGCATAATTCTATCGGCATGGCGTGCGTGCCGGATGACTTTCATGCTCTTATTATAGGCAAGCAGGGAAGAAGCCTCTAGGGCTAAATGCCAAAACGCCCGGTCCTTTCTAGAAAAGGACTGGGCGTTTTGCGAGTAACTCTCAGCGGTCTATCGACATGCTGTCGCACCTTCGGAAGCGAGGCTGCCATACACGGTGGTTTGAGCCGCCGGGGTTAGGCCCTGGGCTTTGCGTCCCCGTGTTTCCACGAGTTAGCCTTTGTCGAGCAGCGATTGATGGGTTAGCAGTACTATTGTCGGCAGATTACCCCTCGTCTTTACCCCGAAAATTGCGGGGATCGTTTCCGAACGGCCACAAATCCCACAATACCTAAAATGAGTAGGAACCCCAGAGAAACGTTTGAGGATAGTTCGGGTACCGGAGCGTTTGGGGTCAACCCGGCATCAAATGCCCGTTGGTATGCGAGCGTTGTCGTAATGGTAGTCGGATTTTGCAGCGTCGCACTCCCGGTGTTGTTTCCCGTGTTGGCTTGCTGCAGCCCGAAATAGCTACTGCTCGTCGTGATTCCGAGTGCATAAAGTCTATTGGGGTTCAAATTTACGTTTTGCCCCAGCAGGTTGAAGGTTAGGTAGTTGTTACTGGCGGCGAAGGCTGCCGACGCGGGTGCTGTGAACTGACCGATGGACGTAAGTGTCGTGCCGTCGGCGGCGACCGAGCTGATCTGGAGCGTGAAATTCGTCGCCGTCGTGGGGTTTCCAGAATCGCCGTTGCCTTCGAATGTCACTGAGTTTAAAGCATAGCCGCTCCCATTACCCAATGTGGTGAATATCTGACCAGGACCTCGATTCGTGTAATCGAATGTCTGATAATTGCCAACCGGGTTGCCAACTCCGGGTAGCTCATAAATGTCATTCGCCCCCGCGGTGAAAGTCGGTGAGACCGCGAGGGTAACCGGTGTCGGTGCAGCACTGGCCGGGGCGACGGCCAGTCCTAGAGTGACAAGTGTAGCCAGAGTAACGCAAATTTTCGGTGAAAGATTCATTTTCTGTTTCCTCTTTCGTGTGCTGCATTGGCAGCATGGGACGATACGGCTCGGTTTGTTTCGGGACTACGATAAAAACACTCAGAATAAAAGTGTGATTGCCCTCCTCTCAGACAAATTTCTTGTGCCCTAGGTTATTCGGGGGCATAGCAGGCTGTGACCTTACACATCGCCAGAGGATTGCCGCTGCCATCCACATTTGATCCACGCAGGTACTTCACCTGGCTATCCAAAAACATAAAACTTGAGCTGTCCTTGTGTCGAGGCTGTGGGGCGTCTTGCGCACCGTGTGATCCACTGGCGTAAACCGCGCCTACATATTTCAGTGTCGCAATGTTTATGCAACAGTGCGGGCCGCCGGATACGCTGACAGGAAGGGTGCTGTCACCTGTGGCAAGGTGATAGCCGTAATCAATCGGAGAGTGATTGGTCGAACCTGCTTCCACCGGTTGATCGATATTGACTGTGCCGATTCCGGTGATTTCTGCAAGCCCGATTGTGTGTGCCGGCTCCTGAAAACGGTTCAGAGCCGAGTTTCCGCCATTTTGCCTGTCGTTCAATTCTGCATTAAAGGCATAGGAAACATTGCCGCCACTGTCATCAGGGCATTTATATACACCGACGCTCTTCACATAGGGGCAAAATTGGCTGGCCCAGCCGATCCCCGACCAATTGCTTATGTTGGCAAAGCCTTTCGGGATTAGCTCGTCGTAATCCTGGGCATGCTGTGTCATCGCGATACCCAGCTGCTTAAGGTTGGACTGACAGGAAGCTCGACGTGCGTTTTCGCGTACGTTCTGAAAAACAGGGAAAAGAATGGCCGCCAAAATTGCAATAATTGCAATGACTACGAGTGGCTAGATGAGTGTGAAGCCTTTTCGCTCTGACATAATCTCTCCCCCTTTGATACCAATAGCAGTTGATCCAAAGTTACATCACACTTATACTAACACACCTGTGCCGTTCTGTCAAGTCAGCGGAAGAGAAATTTTCAGGCCGTCTCCCCGAGCATAAATTCGACTGGTAAAATGGTTTCCAGCGGGACCTCTTCCCCGCCCAAACGGCGCATCAGCAGATCGATCGCGGCTTCCGCCACTTCCACCCACGGGGCACGCAGGGTAGTCAGTCGCCAGTGGGTCGGCTGTGAGAGAGGCAGACCGTCGAAGCCGGCGACGGCGATGTCTTCGGGGACGCGCAAGCCGCGAAGGCGACAGCACTCCAGCAAGTTGTACGCCGTCATATCGTTCCAGCAGACGACGACAGTCGGCCGCTCGCTGCGAGGCAGGTCGAGCCATTCCAGGTCCACTTCCGTCAGCTTTTCATGGTGTACAGAGGGCTGGAACACCGTGACCTCCAGGCCGAGAGTGGTCGCCGCTTCCAGAAAGCCTTGCCGACGTCGGACGGCGGAAACCAGTGTGTCGGATCCGGAGATGTACAAAACGCGTTGATGACCTTTGCCCGCCAGATAGGCTGCCATCTGCTCGGAGCCGCCGACGTCGTCCGCGACGACGCTGGGCAGACCGGCGACGGCATCAACGATCGCGACCACAGGCAGAGTAGAATCCGCCAGGAGCCGAACAACCGGATCCGTTGGGGAAGCGTAGAGAACTAAACCATCGACGCGGCCATCCCCCAGCTCGGCATACACCTCTTCAACCGGTCGGCTGCTGGTAATGCTGTGCAGCAGCAAGTCTTTGCTGTGTTTATAGCACCCACGATGCAGGCCGCCGATGATCTGAGATGAGAACACGACGTGCGGGCTGAGATAGCCCTGTGTCGTGTAAACGCCGAGAACATCCGTTTTCTGGTTGCGAAACGACCGTGCGAGGCCGTTCCGGCGGTATTTCATTACCTGCGCGGCTTCCAGTATCCGGGCACGGGTCGCCTCGGAGACGCGGACATGGCGTGACGGGCTGTGGCCCAGCACGGCGGAAACCGTGGTGTTTCCGACCCCGACTTCCCGCGCGATGTCTTTGATGGTGACCGGCTTATCCATAGTTTGTTATTTCGCTAAGTGCGATGCGACCAGCTCCGCCAGCTCGCTGATCGTCGCGCGGTCAAAGGCGAATTTCGCTCCCGTCGCCGCGTACAGCTCCGGCAGGGTGACAGTGTTCCCCAGGGCCAGCGCGGCGCGGTAACGGCGCACGGCTTCAGCCTGGTCCGTCAGGGCATTGCGCCAGACCTGCAAAGCCCCAATTTGGGCCAGGCCATATTCGACATAATAAAACGGCACGGTGAAGATATGCAGCTTCCGGTGCCAGCCGGAAATGCGCTCCGACTCCAGGCCGGACCAATCTGTGCCGCCCATAAACCGGTCCCAGAGAAGGCCCCACTGCGTGTCCAGCTCTGCCGCCGTGACGTTCTCCGGGGCTTCCGTGTAGACCCAGTGCTGGAAGCCATCCACCACCGCCATGTAGGGCAGAAAGAGAACGATTCGCTCCAACTGCTCACGCCGCGCCCGTGCGGCGTCGCCTTCGGAGTAAAAGCCTCCGGCGTCTTCCGCCAAATACGGCATTGCCAGCAGCTCCATCGCCATCGACGCCACTTCGCTGAACTCCATCGGTGCACCCCGGTTCCAGAGCAGCGGCTGCGCGGCACTCGATGCCAACCCGTGAAAGGCATGGCCGCCTTCGTGCAGCAGGGTACGCACATCGCCCTCGGTTCCGACGGCATTCATGAAAATGTAGGGCAGGCCGGTTTTAGGGAAAAATGAGCAGTAGCCGCCGGGAGCCTTGCCGGGACGTGAGCCGAGGTCGAGGAAGCCGTGCCGCAGCTTCTCGAAATCGCGGCCTAATTCGGGGTCTACCCGGTCAAAGATACGCGCTGTACCACTCTCCAACTCACCGACATCGACGAACGGCTTTAGCGGCGAGCGGTTCTCGGGGTCAACCAGCAGGTCCCAGGGCCGCAGTACTTCGACTCCAAGCTTCTGCCGCCGCGTCTCCATCAGCCGCGCTGCAAGAGGAACGATTTCGGTCTCAATCGTTGCATGGAAGACTTTGTTATCTTCGGGCGTATAATCGAAGCGGCGCATCGCCCGCCACATATAGGCCCGAAAGTCGGATAATCCTGCATTTTCTGCCAGCTTGCGGCGCAGGGGAAGCTGCTGCAGGAAAAGCGCATCCAGCTCCGTGCGGGCCTCACCCCAGCAGCCCATGACAGCCCGCCATGCCGTCTCGCGCACACTGCGGTCAGGGTCCTGCCACCGCCCTTCCGCTTCCGGCAGGGTCATCTCCCGCCCCTCCAGAGTCACGGTCATCGTGCCGGTGCGCTTATCGTACTCGTTGGCCAGTGTTTGAAGTTTGGCCTGGAGCGGCACATTCTCCGCCCGAAACAGAGCCGCGTCGCTGCGCAGCCGCCGCAAAAACTGCCGGTGCTCCGGGATCGGCTCGTAACCGGGGACTGCCAGCAGCTTGGTCTTGAGTGCCTGCGCCGCCATGCTCCACGCGGGAACGATCTGCTGCACAAAGTGCATGTACGCTTCCTCGGCAGCCGCATTGCTGGTGTCTTCGGACTTTGCCCGCCCCGCCACCGAACCAGCCTCCCCAAGCGTCTTCTCCAGCTCGTTCCATCGCAGAAGCCAGTCGCCAACCCCCTCCGCCGTCAGCTCTTCGTCTGCTAATGCGTCAAAATGCGGGGCGACCGTGTTCCAGTCCGAAGGATCGAGAGTGTCGAAAGTGTTCATACATCCAGTGTACCCGAAATTTTGAGTGGGGGCTAACCCAGCGTCGAGCCGGACCATTCATGCTGCGGATCAGGATAGAACGTCGTACTCAAGCTGTTACTTGACTGCTTCTCGATGATCAGGACCAGCCAGCCTCCGGGGACTTTCGCACGCCAAGTTTCGACCTGCTGGGGAAAGACTGTGCCAGGGGGCAGCGATTGCTGCCCCAGATATTCCCACTCGATATTTGTGTCCATCAGCTTTGCCTCCACCGCGCTCAGCACTCACTAAAGTCTCGGAAAGATCTCACGGATCTCCTGCAGCAGCTTCAGAAATTCCGGGGTTGTCGTGATCCCGTCGCGCCAGCAGAGGTCTCGCTCGACCAGATTATAGGAGGCCTGGATTCGTGCCCCCGGAATAGCATTCCCCGCGGCGTCCCTGTCGCGCCCGAGCAGGACCACCGAATCGGCTACCTGCAGTGCCGCCGCAATATCGTGCGTGACCAGTATAAATGTTTTCAGCTCATCCGACTGGGCCATTTCCTGGATGAACGAGGAGACTCTCTGAGATGCCAGCATATCCAGACCTGAAAACGGCTCATCCATCAGCAGAAAATGCTCCCCGCACATGAACTGCTGCGCAATCGCAACCCGCTGCCGCTGCCCGCCTGAAAGCTGGGCCGGGTACTTGGCACCGTGGTCCGTCATGCCGAACCGTGTTAAAAGGCTCTGCGCTCGGTCCCGCAGCTCAGTTCCGCCCAGGCCGCCCTGACGACCTGCGACCTGCAGGTTGCCCAGCACGGTGCGGTGCGCAAACAGGGGATAATCCTGTGCCACGACCCCGACCGTACCGCGCTGTACGGGGATGCCTTCCTTCTCCACGAGAATCGTACCGGAGTCCGGCTGGTCCAGCCCCGCCAGCAGCCGAAACAAGGTCGTCTTGCCAACCCCCGAAGGCCCTAAGAGTCCGACGACCTGACCCTGCGTAAAGCCGGGCCGGTGCAGGTCTTTGATCTCCCAATCCACATTACGCAGAATAGGCTCACCGCCCAGCGATTTATTCACCCCGGAAAGCTTCAGAAGCGTGTCCGAGTAGGTCACTCCGTTTATCATGGTACACTAGTCCTATGGATAGGCCGAGGCTCTGGCGACTTCTCACCACGCTCTTCTTTGCTCTGGCACTGGCCGGTATCGTCGTGCTGCTGCTGACCGATGGGCTGCACCGTCTGCGCTACACCCCGCTCCACCAGCATGCGGCGGCTGTTCCGCTGATACTGATCGGCTTGTCGTACCTGAGCCTTCAGCTGAGTATGCGGAGGCCGCGTGGGGAAATGGTCAAAGGCTCTCTGCTGGCCATCGCCTTTGTTTTCTGGGGCTGCGAACAGCTTCTGCCGCCGTCCCCCTGGGTCACTCTCCTAGACAGCCTGGTCATTACCATCTTCGTGGTGGACCTGAGCTTTATCATCTTGGAACATCTGAGGCGCAAAGATCACGATCAGCCGTGAAAGTCACTTCCGCTCCAACGCCAAGTCGGCGTAGGGGCAAGCCAGCCGCCGGGCGAGGCCGATCAGAAAGTCCTGCAGCAGGCCGACGACCAGAATCACGACCTGGATGGCGAAGACTTCAGGCAAAAGGAAATGCTTGCTCTCGCCGAGGAGCATCGAGCCGACGCCCCCCTCGGAGCGGACGATCCCCTCGACCATGGTCAGCATCATCCAGCCCATGGCGGCATTTTGACGCAGCACTTCAAACGCTCTGTCCGCGGTCCCCAGAATCACGACCTCCCAAACCGTCCGCCACTCACTCATGCGAAGCGTCCGGGCGTGATCGAACTCGCCCTTTGGGATCGCGGCGATCACGGCAGCCATCGACGTGACGTAAAACACTGTGATCGCAAACACCAGCAGCGACGTTTTTAGGGGATGCCCGCCGCCAAAAATCAGCGTGAAGACAAATGTAAAGCCGACGATGCTGAGAAACCGGCCCTTCGAGACCGCCGCCACCAGCGGGCGGAACACCGGCACGACGGTGAGATACGCCAGCCCCAGGGAAATGACACTGCTCCACGCCAGAGCTTCCAGATTGAGCCGGACACTGGTCATCAGCTCCGGCCCCAGTCCCTGAGTGAGCCACAGTCCCTGAAGCGCGTGCAGCACTTCGATAGGCCGGGGCAGGACCTTGAAGGGAGAGCGGATCCAGAGCAGCAGGGCCAGGGCTACCTCCGTCCAGACAATCACCTGCATGGTCGCCGGGGACAGGATACGGTTCGGCAGGAAGGCATCCCAGATGTTCCCATGTTTCCGTGCCCCCCGGTCTCCGACGGAGAGAGCCGCGCTGCCGTCCGCTCCGGCGACCAGAGCTTTTGGGGGCGGGTCAGTTTTGAGAGTGTCTGCCATGAAGAGCTACCCCACTGATTTCAGAACGATTTCCACGCGCCGGTTCTTCTGACGCCCTTCAGGGGTCGCATTCGACGCCACAGGATTGGCATCCCCGTGAGCATAGGCATGAATACGGTTTGCCGGGAAATTGACCGGAGCCTTGGATTCCATGTAATGCTCGACGGCTGCGGCGCGGGCCTGAGAAAGCGGCAGACTGGTCGACTGGCTGCCCTGACTGTCCGTGTAACCATGCACCTCGACGACTGTCCCCGAAGCGACCAGCAGGTCACCGGCCAGCTGATTCAATAATTTCTGTGCGTCCGGTGTAAACGACGCTTTACCCGGATTGAAGTGGATGTCCCAAACCCGATGGCCCACCAGATTCTTGGCCGTTCTTTTGGCGTAGACAGGTTTGGCGTCAGCGATCGCGGTGGGAGTCGGTGCGTTCCGCTTCGATGCACCCATCAGGTAAGACTTATCGATCACCTGCGAAGCCGGGGCCACCGACCGCAGCAGCTCCGGGTACTGGGAAGAGACTAGGCTGCCGAAGACCGAGTAAGTCGCGCTGACCAGATCGGCGGAGCCGGGGACCAGACCGAACGAAACCAGAGTGTCGGCCATGTTGCTGGATGTCGAGCCGCCGAGGTCCACAATGACTCCGGTGGCGTCTTTCTCCTGCACGCCTTTGTAATACTTCTCCCAGAAGGCGGCGTCGCTGCCGGTATCGTGATAGACCGCCGCGCTGACCCCCGCGGCTTTGTGCAGGGCGTCAGGGTTGGTCTTGACGGCCTGACCTCCTTCGGCAATCGCCTGGATCATGGCTTCCACCGTCGGACGGTTAGCCTGCATCCACTTGTCGATGCCGATGACGGCGCAGGGCATCTGCGACGAATACTCCCGGGTCGAGATGACGGAGACCAGACCGCCCTTTTTCTCGGCCACGGTGACGTCTCCCGGTGTCCAGGTGACGCAGCCGTTGACGACAATATGCTTGGTCTCACCGGTCCGTTTGCCGTTGACTACCACGGGGCGGTCCTCGGCATATCCGGCGACGTATTTCTGGGCGGCGTCCACATAATCTGAGGCGTTGACCCAGTTCATGGCATTCGGGTCATAGGTCTTTTCATCCGGGTTGGTCGGAATACCGTTATCACCAAGCCATTTCTGGGCGATGTTCCAGTCGCCGTCCCGGATGACTCCGGCGACAAACGAGCCGCGAGCGGCGGTTGGGTTGGTTTTCCAGGCTGCCGGTCCCATCAGCTTATCTTCGCCATGCGAGTAACCGATCGCGTCAACTATCTTAGCCGAGTAGCCCGGACCCAGCCGCGCCAGAGTCGTATTGAGACCCGACAGGAACGCCGCCGAGCCGTCGCCCATGATGGCGCAGAAATGGGCACCTTTATCCGGGTTCGGATTGCCCTGTGAAAGCTGCGTGGCGAAGGCCACGAGAGCTTCCTGCATCTTGCCGTTATCGTCCTGACGGATGAACTTCAAATTCACGCCCCGCTTGCACATCAGGCTGCCCGGAGTCGCCTGCGGCCCGCCGTTGGCGTAGAGCAAACCCATTTGAGCATTCCAGGCGTAGCCAAGAAAGCGTACCTCCGGCTTATCCGCGCAGCCGGGGTTCAGCGCGACCGGAACGACGCTGGCCCCGCCGGTATCGCTGCCGGGGCTGACGGCATCATTACTCGGCAGGCTGACCTTACCGGGGACCACCGAGTTCTTATCGGCGGCGGCGGGAGCCAGCTTGCTCCACGAGCGCCAGATGCCGATGGCTGCCCCAACGATCAGGATCAAAATGACTAACTTCCCGAGTGGCTTGATATGCATGACTTGTGTCCTTTAGAGTGCGTGTTCGGCTGCTCTGCGTATTCCAACTATTCTGCGTGCTTGGAGGGCGGAACGTCGAGGCTGAAAAACTCCAGCACGTCGTCTAGATGGTCCGACTCCGTATTGCAGTGCTGGACGGCCTCCGTCAGCAGCGTCTGTGCCGCAGCGATCTCTTCTTGCTTTGCTGCAATCTGTGCCTGAAGCTGGGTAATCTCGGCCTTCGCCGCTGCCGTCTGCGTTTTCGTCTGCTGAGAAAGGCTGCCGGCGTAGGCCGCGAGGGCCGCCATTTTGCGGGAAGCATCGGCGACAATGCCGTCCGAAGTCGCCCCGATGCTTTTGCCCATGGCTCCCAGGGTGACTTTGATGGTCTGACGGCGCATCGCCAGCGGCAGCTCCGCCGGAAGCGAGTTCAGCATGTCTCGCATCTGCTCGGCGGTAAAGGGCACGATCGGCAGGTTGGCCTGTGTGTAGATCCCCGTGAAGTCCGCCGCCCCGCCGGAGGTCACAAAAGCCGGGGCAGAGGCCTGGGACACACGGATCTCGTCTAGGTTCGGCCCGTCCGACTCGCGCACCATCTGCTCGATCGTGCGCGTGTCCGGCACGGGCGAGGTGTCAGTCTCAGCCTGCCGCGGCGGGGCATCCGCGCTGCGCGGAATATCGACGAAGAGTCCCGCCGCCTTACGTAATTTCTCGGCAATATCCATGCTCTCTCCTCAGAAGCCTTCTCTAAGAAACCGCCTGTTCGTACGGAGCCAGCTCTTCCAAAAGCTGCGTCATCGAGTCGGTCTGGTCCACTACGCCCTCGATATCCGCAAGCACCTGTTCCGGCGACCGGGCACGGATCTGGTCATTGATCAGGCCGAACGTGTCTTCCAGAAGGGCGAGCTGATACTGCAAGTTGGTGAGAATGCGGCCAATCTTGCCGACCCCGTCGCTGCGCTGCTGCAGCACCTGAACACGCTTTTCCAGCACGGCCTTCGTACTCGTGTCGGTCTCTTTTGCCTGAAGTGCCGTGGCCTGTTCCATATCCCGGGCATAGCTGGCCTGCACTTCGATCACCATCTGGGCCGCACGGGCAGCGGTGGGTGAGGGCTTTTCCGCGTCCGAATCACGCATAGGCCGCTGCTTTCCGCCGCATTCGTCTTCCCAAACCGACCCGATATACCGCCGGAACTCGGCTTCTTTACCTGCGAACAACAGAAACTTTTCCAGCAGGTAGTCCAGCTTGCTCAGCACCGTCGAGAACCACTGCCGGTCGTCCTGCGCCTGAGCATTGATCTGCGTCCGTATATTCTCGAGGCGCGTGAACCGCGACTGCATATCGCTGTCCAGCCCGGCGAATGTCTTGATTTTCAGTGCCTGCCGACGCTTGTCTTCCAGAGCATCCGTGCGCCGCCCCAGCCGGGAGCTGTACCAGGGCGAGTCGGGGACAAACAGTAGGTACGCCGCCTCGGCGACCAGCCCGGCCAGCAGGGGAAGAGGAGTAAGCAGGGCGGCGGAGACGGCTACCACGCTGGTCAGCCCCACCACATTCCCGTTTTCTTTAAACGCCTCCAAGTACCGATTAAGCTTACTGTCCATGAGACCTGTTTAGTGCAAACTTGCGCTGAGCAAGTTTGTTTTCGCTTTCACAAAGAGTTTAGACACGCCGGGTTTCAAAAAGTTGCGTTGGTCGCGGGACAAAAGCGGGGGATATTTGGAGTGACAGGCGTACATACCATCCTGTTCGTCATTCCCGTGCCTGTTTCCTGCGTTGTTAGTGGGTGAATGGGGCCAGCACCAGCGCACTGCGGCAGGGGAGGTAGATCTGGACGCTCTGGCTGCGTCCGTAAAGCGGCACCGGCTGGACCGGGCAGACGACCCCCGATTCGCTGCGCCCCAGGCCACCGAGACGCGCATCATCGGTGCTCAGGATGACCTGGTAGTCTGCGTTGTCAGGGACGGGAATCCGCAGATCGGCGACGGAGTGGGTGGGGTGGAAGTTGAACGCGAAGACCAGCGGCCCGCGCCGGAAAACCAGCTGCTTGGTGTCCTCATGTAGCAAAAGCTGCTCGATCAGTGGGTCCCCAAGTACTGAGTAGCCGATGTCTAATGCCTGCATGGCCTGGTCGAATTCGTTGAGGCCGTGATAGCGCAGGGTGGGGTCGGCGGCGAGTGACCACTGGCGACGGGCATGGTGGTAGGAGAAGCCGTTGCCTTCGCGGGGGAAGTCTACCCACTCGGGATGCCCGAATTCGTTGCCGATAAAGCTCAAATAGGCTTCCCCGGCGAGGCTGAAAGTCAGCAGACGGATCATCTTATGCAGGGCGATGCCGCG
>JANXNV010000295.1 GCA_025353925.1 Armatimonadota bacterium | reverse complement strand
TGAGAACAGAAACGCGCGATCTTTTCCATTCGCCAGCCCGGCGTCGCCAACTACCAGCCCACCGTTATTGACGGAATGGGCCGTGCTGTTTGCTCCGCCCAGCGTGCCCAGATCGGTGAGTGTTCCGCCGTTCAGCCCCGAAAGGAACGCATGGTACGTCTGGTTCCCCGTCAGGTAGGAATACCCGGCTACTCGCCCGCCGTCGTTTACGCCGTAGCCGACGCTCAAGCTGCCGCCGAGTACTCCGAGATCCTTCAGCGTGCCGCCGTTCGCTCCCGAGAGAAAAGCGTGGGATGTTTGCACCGCCGTATCGGCATACCCGGTGACCTGTCCGGTGGTATTCACCCCAAACGCTGTGCTGGAAGTCCCGCCGAGTGCCCCCAGATTATGCAGCGTGCCGCCATTCGGGTCGGAGAGAAACGCATAAAAATACGAGCCTTTGTCCGCCGCGTAGCCCGCGACCTGTCCGCTGTCGTTGACGGCATGCCCCTCGCTGACAGCCCCGCCAAACGTCCCTAAATCCTTCAGCACCCCGCCGTTCGGTCCGGTCAGAAACGCATGCGGGGTACTGACACTGGTCGTGAAAATGCTTCCAGCCACCTGGCCGCTCGTGTTCACTCCCGAGCCGAAGGTCTGTCCGCCGCCTCCGCTGATACCGCTCAAAACCCCGCCGCCGGGTGCCGTCAAAAAGGCATGACCGCCGCTTGACGTATCGCCGTAGCCCGTCACCTGCCCGGTGCTGTTCACCCCGCTGCCGAAGTAATGGAACCCGCCGAGCGTCCCCAAGATCGTCAGCGTGTAGGCGAAGGGTGCCGCCTGAGCCGTCACCGGAGTCAACGCGGCAAGACCGGTGAGCGCGAGAACGCCCCAAAGGCGTACGCGAGAAAAAAGAGTGGAGTACATAAGTATATCCTTGCTGTAGTATTGAAAAGGCTTCGATCAGCCGAAGTCATTCTACTGCAAGAATCATCTCGGCGCTGTGAAGCAGCTCACAGGCACAAAAATAATCCGGCCGACTGCACGTTACACCTTTCGCGTTCGACGCCGCAGCGCGATACTCAGACTGCCCAAAGTCAGCAGAAGGCCCAGCGAAGCTATTGAATTGGCCTCCGGCACCGCCAGGACGTTCGGCGTCAGCAGGTACGCAAACTGACCGCTTCCAGTATCGAGACAGTACCCCGTGATGTATCCATTGCTGCTGATACTCTGCGCGGATCGCAGTGTGAAGGCCGAATCAGGTGCGATGAGGCTATTCAAATCGGTCATCACACCGTTTGAGAACAGGAACGCGTGGTCGATGCCGCCGACGATATTGGCGTCGCCGACCACCTGACCGCTGTTGTTGAGGGAGTGAGCCTTGCTGTTCTTCCCACCGAGTGTTCCCAGATCCGTCAGGGTGCCGCCGACTAGCCCGGATACAAAGGCGTGATAAGTCTTTCCCGTTAGGTAAGAGTAACCCGCAACCTGCCCGCCATCATTCACACCCAGACCGACGCTCAAATTGCCGCCTAGGGTCCCCAAATCTTTGAGCGGCCCGCCGTTCGCACCCGAAAGGAATGCGTGGGTGATGGTATCGCCCGCCAGAGTCGCATCGCCGGTCACCTGACCACTTGTATTGACACCGTAGCCGATGCTGGTCGTTCCACCCAGTGTTCCCAGATTATGCAGCGTTCCGCCATTCGCGTCTGATAAGAAGGCATACGAATTGGCATCCTGGTCCGCCGCAAAGCCCGTCACCTGTCCGCTGTCGTTGATCCCATGCCCCTCGCTGACATGGCCGCCGAATGTCCCTAAATCCTTCAGCACCCCACCGTCTGAACCTGAAAGAAACGCATGGCTCTCCGAATCACCCGCGAAATATGCTTCTCCGGCCACTTGCCCGCGAGTACTCACCCCATGACCATAGCTGTAAGCCCCGCCGAAATTCCCCAAATCCGTCAAAGCCCCGCCGCCGGGTGCCGTCAGGAACGCCCGGTCGCCGCTGGAAGTGCTCGAATAACCCGTGACTTGACCGGAGCTGTTCACTCCGTACCCGAAATCTTGAAGACCGCCCAGCGTCCCCAGAATCGTGAGCGTGTACATCGGCACAGCCGCCTGAGCCGTGACCGGCATCAGAGTTGCCAGAGCGGCCAGCGCAAAAAGGCCGCCGATTCGCCTGCCGGAGATGAAAAAGAAATGCATAAGAGTGACCCTTCTATGGTAATCGCAATCCTTTACGGAATGATAATACCCTGCTTGCTTGAAAAAACAAGCAGGACAAATATTAAACGGTGCTTATACCGCTCCCGCCCCCACCTCCGGCAGCCCCAGATAACTCCGTATCCACGGCTCTCCCGGCGCGACCACGTTCCCCGCCACCAGGTCCGTGATCAATTTGCCCGTCGTCGCCAGCCGGACATCGTCCCGCTCGCCCAGGTGGAATGTCGGCACGGGGGTCCCTGCGGGGAAGTTGTACGCCACCAGTCGGGTCAGAAGCTGGGCGTTCATCACTGTCTCTTCCAAATCACGCTGAATCTTGCGAAGATAGAAGCCAAGCATATTCTGTAAAGTATCCCGCGCTGAATTGGACTTCCTCTGCGAATGGGGTGCAGGGCCAACGGGCGAGTGATAAAAAGGCCCTGCGTCATCAAGTGGGACGGCATGGCAGAGCGACGCAGCCTCATTCGGAGCGAAAGCACCGTAGGGGAAAAGCGCGTTCGCCTTTCTTATGCTTTCAACACCTGCTTGGTGTTTGGTTGCTCACCTGTTCATTGGGTTCGAGTGGCGTCACCTACGCAAAAAACTATTTCCCTCACACGTTTCCCCTACGGTGCTTTCGCTATAAAGAAAGTCATCAGCCCGACAAACATCCGTTCTTGTGTTGCCAAGAAAAATAATCCAAATTCTTTTTTATCCGGGTGAACCTGTCTCTTGCGTCACCATACCGTCTTGCTTCATCATTAATACGTCTCATCGAGATTGTCGAACAAATTATTGTAGCAGGAGGGGTAGATGTCAGACGAAAACAGGATTTATATGAAGCCGAGAGAAGTGGCTTCTCGGCTGGGTCTCAGTGAGACGAGAGTATACCAAATGTGTGCAAGTGGTATTTTGCCTCACATTCGCATGGGAAGAGCGGTTCGAATACCCCGAGTTGCATTTGAACTCTGGGAAAACAATCAAGTGGACCAGGCCATGGCAAGTGTCAAGGAGGTGCTTCATGCCGAAGTTGCCTGAACCATCGTCGCTGCGTCCGCTCCATTCCCACAGTGGCTGGGCGGCATTCTGGCAACTCATCTTTGAGGAATCAGAAAAGTTGGAAGCAGGCCGCGATGCCAACTCATCCAATAGCCACAAAGGCAGCTAGCCGCAAGGGTAACGACCCCACAGTTCACAAACAGAAACGCCTGCTGCTTTCCCAAAGCAACAGGCGTATATCTAAAGAGGCAGGGCGGGTACGATTTTGCAACCTGATTATACCCGTTTTCTGGTCTCTGTCAATACGAGGAGAAGAGAAAATGAAAACCACGATCCCGCCGACTATCGGCACGGCTGGCCCTATCCGGCCATGTCCCCACCCTGCGGAAGTTACCGACGCGCTGGAAATTGAGGCAGTGCTGGGAATTGCCGACCGGCTTCTCGCTCGCCGCCGTCAGTCACTTTCCCGGCTTTCATCTGCCGGCAGACTTCGCCGATGGGGAGGTGCGATATGAACCCCACCTTCTCTACCCATTCCCTGCTCCCGACTGTCTGGGCATTTGGCCCTGATAAAGTTCGGGGATGTGCGATCCGCGCCCTGCCCGAATGGTTCATTCCATGGGCACTGAAAAAGGGCTGTTGGCCTCCTCTGTACCAGGAAGCATTGGCCGCAGAGAATGACTTTCGCCAGATGGCGGATGATCAGTTCACGGGGAGGAACTAATGCCTTCGCCCGAATTGACCCCGCCGGAAAATATCGAAGCGGAGCAAAGCGTACTGGGCGCAATGCTTATTGAAGAAGCTGCTATTGAAAAAGCAGCTTCCCTTCTTACTTGTTCGGACTTCTCCCGGCCCGGCCATCAGCTTTTGTTCGAATCTGCTCTTGCCTTGCACGAACGAAACGAACCGGTGGACTTCATCACGCTGAAGGCAGAGATGGAGAAGCGCGGCCTACTGGAAGCCGCCGGAGGTACGGCTTATTTAACCTCGCTCTTCGACACCGTTCCGACTGCCGCCAACGTAGAATACTACGCGAGGATTGTGTCTGACAAAGCCAAGCAGCGGCGCGTATGGGAATACGCGACGCGGCTGATGAAGGATGCCAGCGGCGATGTCGCCGACGTTTCGCAGTTTTTGATATTGAAACAGGGTGAACTTGAGCGCATCGGTACGGGGAGAAAGAGTCGCAGCGTTGCCAGTCGCAAGCCATTTGAGGCGCGTATGGTGGACCTAGCCGATGTCTCGACGCCGGACGAACTTCCGCTGCTCTTTGGTCAGTACCTGCTGAAAGGCGCGTCGCACTGGCTCACCGGGCAGACCGGCCTCGGGAAGTCCACCCTCCTGTTCAACATCGCCTGCGCTCTGGCCGAAGGAACCGCACTTTGGGGCATAGAGTGCGAGCCGACACGCATTCTGTACTGCGACATGGAAAGCGGTGACGTAGGCCGGGCACACAAGATAGAGCGGCTATACCGGGACAGTCCGCGCGTCCGGGGCCAGCTCCTATTCATGCGGGAGCCGGTCAAGCTACCCGATGAACTCGCGGAGATGCTGGCCTTCGTGCAGTCTCAGCAAATCAGCCTTGTCATTTTTGACACGGCCCGCCGCTGCTTCTCCGTCAAAGACGAAAACGACAATGCGGAAGTCTATAACCGGGTCATCCCGACCCTCGATGCACTGAAGATGGCCGGGGTTGCCACGCTGACGATGGGGCACCCCTCCAAAAGCGGAAACGGGAGTGCCAGGGGCGCGGGAGCGCAGGAAGACGCCGGAGACATAAACCTGAGCCTCATCATGCACCAAGGCGATGTCGGCGACGCAAATGGCGTGATCGCCCTGCGCGTCACCAAAAACCGTCTGCTCGGCCTCGGGATTTCGCCGCTGCTGCTGAGGCGCATCGGGGATGACCAGTTTGAGCGGGTGGAAAATGGTGAATCTGGCGTCCCGCCGGAGACGATGGGCGCACTTCTCCAATGCCGTCAGGCAGTGATGGATTATCTGGCGGCGATCCCAGAGGGCAAGGCAAGTTTTCAGGACCTTGTGGCAATGGCAGTCAGTTCCGGGTATTCAAAATCGACCCTGAATCGCGCTCTGAAAGAGATGACGCAGCAAAATGAACTCGGCCATGCACAGCGGCAAGGATACCGGTTGATTGATCCGTTCGCTGACGACTAACAGGGAAAGGGGGAGGGCGAGAAAGTAGGTGTTGTTTTGCCTGAAAGCGGCCCGGAAAAGTTAGTTTCAGAGTTAGTTTCAACGCTAAAAAAGCGGGGCGAAAGTGACCATTTCTCGACGGCCTCAACACACTCAAAAAGCAGTTAGTTTCATGTTTCATCCCTATAGGAGAATGAAACATGAAACTAACGAAATAGGCCATTTGTCGAGTTAGTTTCAAGATGTTAGTTTCAGCTGAAACAAGCGTTGAAACTAAGGAAAAAGAGTATCAAAATCAGCAGCGAGAGGTCGGCTAAATCAACCTCGAAACCAGTGGCATTGAAGTTGATTTTCTCTCTACTTCGAATTAGTTTCTCCCTCTGAACGTTGCCGCGCTCCCGCCTCTTCGGTGCCCGTCATCGTGTGCCACACGTCGTGATAGGCCGTGAGCTTCGCCCTCTGGCCTTGCAGTTTGCCGACCGCGCTCTTGAAGTTCGGGTAGTCCACAGCTTCGCCCAGTGCCTCGATAACCTGTGCCTTCTGCGCTCCCGAGACGATCAGCCGAAACGGATAATCGGCGTCTGGGGTTGTGACGACGGGCTGCTCCATCTGGGTAAGCGACCGCAGGTTTTCCAGGTCGCCTCTCACCCGTGCTCGAATCATAAATGTGTCCGGCTCGGTCCGGTGTTTGACGATACTGTAAAAGCCCGATGTCGTAAATAGCCACATTGTTATTGTTCCTTCCTTGCGTGGATTGTCTTTAGCCGACCCTTCGCCGCTCGACCACTTTGTTCCTGCCATGCCCATCTTGCTCAATCCCGTTCGTCTTAAAAATGGTGTAGTGAATAGTGTAATAAAAGTTCGTGTCATAATGGAATTATAATAATGGAATTATAATAATGGAATTATGGATAGAGGCGGAGCTTTTTCTCCGCCTCTATCCATGTTCTTACACTAATCTTCTTCGCTTGGCCCCTTCTGACCGCTTACTGACTAATAGGCGGGAGAGAGGGGCAGCCTGGGCATGAGCGGCTCGGACATGCTCTGCGCCCGCGTGAAGGTATCCCTGTGTCACAGTGAGGCTGCTGTGGCCTGCAATATGCATCGCGGCCTGAAGGTCGGTCTTTGCAATTTGATTCAGGGCATAGTGGCGCAGTCCGTGCATAGTGAAGCCGGACAGTCCGGCAAAGTCCAAACAGCCCCGAAACTGGCGGCTGAAAACTCCCACGCTTATCGGGTCGCCATATTCGGTGATGAACAGATAAGGACTGGCGCAGCGGGGGCGAACGCGGAGCCAGCCTTCCACGACCCCGATCCACTCCTCGGAGATAGGCAGGATGCGGGGCCGGTCACCTTTGGCGGTGCGAATGGAGATTTGCTTCTGGGCAGGATCGTAGTCATCCAGCCGCAGTGACAGCACTTCCCCGGCACGGCAGGCCGTCTCCACCAACCCGGAGATGATGGCGTAGTTCCGGCGGGAGAGAAACGTTCGGAGCTTCGGTGACAGAAACCGGACAGAGGGATTGGAGCTGGATTTCCAGCGATTGACCGCCCCGGCCAGCAGTTCCCTCACTTCGTCGTCTGAGGGGCATTTGACGAAGGCTTTGGCGGCTTTGGGAATGGAATAACCGACCAGTGGATTTGCAGGAATATAGCTCTCCTGGGCGCAGAATCGTAGAAACAACCGGGCGGCGATGGCGTCGTGGCGGATCGTGCGCGAAGAAAGACCATCCTGCGCGCGTTGGGCTATGAACTCACGCAAATTGCGTACTTTGAAAGTGGCAATCGTCAGGTCATTCTGTTCCGCCCACCGCGCTATGACGCGCAGGCGGCTGCCGTAGAATAGGCGCGTCTTTTCTTCCTGCGCTCCATACATTTGGCGTAAGCAGTCCTCAATCGCCTCGCTCCACGAGGGCAAATCCTGAGCTAGGCCACACCTCTGGTCGATTGCGTTGTCAAAGGTCGTCATAATTATCTTCCTTTCAAATAAGTAGAGCGGGGAAGATGCCCCGCTCGCAATGTCTTAGGCTGATTTCAGGTTAATTCCTGCCTTTTCGTTGATCGCCTTCCTCATCGCACGTGCCTCTCTCACAGCCGCGCAAGTCTTCCGGCGGCAATAGGCTTCAATGGCGCGGCCAAGTACCTCGGCGGCAGTGTCCATATCTTCCCGCAGGGCCGCTTCCTCTGCTTCAGACCCTTTGGGAGAGAGCCGGTCGGCAATGTCAAGGTCGGCAACCCGTTCGAGTGCGCTCAAAACATTCTGCACACTCAAAACATTCTGCAAAGAGGTCGTTCGCTCACCACTTCCCATTTTCATGCCGTCTCCTATGCTGAATCCTGTATCATCCCGGCCAGTGTCATTCGCCGCTCGATGATCCGGTCAATCGTCTCTGCGAGATGCCAGGCCGCTTCATCGGCGTTTCGCTCGGATTTTGCATAGCCAGGGTCGCTGCGCTCCATGACGCTGACGACCGTTTGGGCATCGGCAAAGACGCGCAGGGCATCCTGGAAGTCCAGATTGACCGCGATGCTTCGGTTCTCATTATTCCGGTTCTCGATACTGTGATTTACGTTCATTTTCTTCTCCTATCATGTGTTGCTGCTGTCAAATTTGCTAGGTTGCTCGGCTCTAAAATACGCCCTCCCCTGAAAGAGAAGGGCCGTTAAAAGAGAAGGGCTGTCGGCGTCCGCCTCACTTAATTCAGAATTAGCGAATGTAGAAAGTCTCGCTCTCGGGAACGAGCGAGGCGAAGGGCAGGACCTCACCGCTTGCCAGCAGCGTCTCGACCAATTCTTTCTTGTCCAGATGCTCGGTGACGGCAGAAGGAAGGTTCTCCCGTGCCCAGGCTATTGCCGCCGCGTCGTCGGTGACAACCGCCCCGGCGGGCTTCGTGCGGTATCCCAGGATGCCATGAAAGAGCCGCTTACTCTTTTTCTTTGGATTGTTATTCTTGCTTCCAGTCAGCTCGGCCCGGAGCCAGGTTTGCAGGGCGGGGCCGAACCGCCACTCCAGGCCGTCGGCTTCCCGGTCATGCTCACGGGCCATCATTTCGGCATTTCCCCGGACGCGGGCGGCGCGGCTGCGGGCGTCGGCTATCTTTGAGAGCACCCAGTCCACTTTCTTTTCCGTGTCGGGCACGAAGCTCTCTTGGTCCTGAGTGAATGCCTCAAGTTCACCATTCGGGGCGTCAGTGTCCCCGCCATAGCCCTCGGGGCTGTCAGCGGGGCTGGAAAGTGGCATAGCGGGCATTTCTAGGGAAGTCCTTGCGGTTCCTTTTGGACTAGATGCCGTCATGGGTCTATCTTCTGTCATAGGTCTATCTTCTGTCATGGGTCTATCCTCTCGCGTGGTGGGTATGCGATATAGTGCTTTGTTGCGGGACTGCTTTACTGTCTGAAGAATTGTTAGAGTGATGGTTGTACTGAACCAGGATCACGGCATCTTCCAGGCAGAGAAGGCAGTAGGAGAGGCCGGAATCCCGCTCGGGATAGCAGGGCGCAAGAGTGCCGCAGAGATGGCAGAAGCCAGGCTGAAACACGTCTTGCAGGATGTCCTGAAACACATCAACAAACACGTCGGGCAGTACGTCAGATAACTTGGTCATATCGGTTTCCTTTCTGTCTCTTCCTCTCACAGAACGCGGCGGTAGCGGCAGGTCCGGTCTTCGTCTGGCACGTTTCTGGCATATTCGCCCAGGGCATTCCAGCACTCCCAGACAACGAGGTATCCGCGACCGCCGACGTAGTAGCAGTTCGAGACGACGGGGGAAAAGCACACCGGGCAGGTGCCGCGCACCCACTCGGCTTTAGGCTGTCCCGCCG
>JANXNV010000287.1 GCA_025353925.1 Armatimonadota bacterium | reverse complement strand
CAGCGTTTCGACCCCGCTCCCTTCTACTGGCTTCAGGGAGCGATTGGGCTGGGGGCTTTGCTGCTGACGATCGTCGTGCTGATCACGCAGAACCGGCAGGGGCGGCTGTCCGAGCGGCGGGCGCAGCTCGATTTGCAGGTCAATCTCCTGTCGGAGCAAAAGATCGCCAAGCTGATTTCCCTGATGGAAGAGCTTCGCCGCGACCTGCCTACGGTCATCGACCGCTTCGATGCCGAAGCGGAGGCCATGCAGCAGTCGGCTGATCCGCATGCCGTGCTGGAAGCGCTGGAAGAGAAAATCGAGTCCGCTGCGGTTCTAGTGCGAAAAGCCGAAGAAAACACACCTGCAAAGAGCTAAAGATTTTCTGACTTCTTGTTCCAAACACCCGAAAGCGCAAATGTCCCGGCTAGAAAAACATACGCCAAAATCACTGACTTGTGGCTCAGCCGCTTTTCGATTCCCGGCGTGTACTGCTTCGGGACGATGTAATAGTCGATGACATACGCGGTGATGGTCGCTAAAACTGCTGTCAGGGGATTGCTCCGAGTTTTGGTCAGCAGCAGCGCTCCCTCATAAAGCACGCCCCAGGCGGCCATCGCCGTGCCGTTGACGGCGATTCCAATCGCGGACTCGCGCGGGGAGTACCCAAGTGGCTGCTCTTTTTCGTCGCCGTCGACGATGTGCGCGATGACATTTACTGCTGTCCACGGGTTGCCGCACTCTTTGTCCGAGGCCACCATAATGGCGGCATTTGTCGTGGCGGCAAGGGCCAGGCCGGTCTTGAGGCCGCGCGAAATACTCTGCGTGACAAGATGTGTGAAATTCATAGTGCGAAGAGTTTACCCGATAAATTGTCTCTGCCGCGAGCCGGGTATAATTGCGTTCCTATGGACGCGCAAAAGACAAAAGTCAGCACGCTGACGCTGCTCGAAACTCTGCGGTCGGCCACTCGCGGCACGGAATACGACGGCAAATTATTTCTCGTCGGTGGGTATGTCCGGGACCGAGCGATGGGTCTGCCGCTGTCCGCCAGTGCCGATATTGACATCGTGCTGGAAGGCGATGCCCTGCTGCTCGCCCAGTTCCTGCGGGACTGCGGGGCGGCGGATTTCGCGCCGGTGGTCTTCCCCCGCTTCGGCACGGCGATGGTCGTGGTCTCCGGGCGGGATGTCGAGCTGGTCACGGCCCGGATCGAATCGTACGCACCCGGCAGCCGCAAGCCGGAGACCGTCGAGCCGGGAACGCTCCAGGACGATGCCCGCCGCCGCGACTTCACGATCAACACGCTTCTAGAAAATCTGCACACGGGCGAGATCACTGACCCCCTAGGACAAGCCTTTTCAGACATCGATGCGGCAATCTTAAGAACCCCGACCGACCCGCTGTTGACCTTTCAGGACGATCCCCTGCGCATGCTCCGCGCCGTGCGCTTTGCCGCCCGGTTCGGCTTTGCCATCGAGCCGTTCACCTGGAAAGCCGCCCGGCAGTCCGCGCCGCGCCTTTCGATCATTTCGGCGGAGCGTATCCGGGATGAGTTCTGCAAGACCCTGCTGACTTCCCGCGCCACACT
This sequence comes from Armatimonadota bacterium, assembly GCA_025353925.1. Lineage (GTDB taxonomy): Bacteria > Armatimonadota > Armatimonadia > Armatimonadales > Capsulimonadaceae > JANXMY01. The sequence goes on along the minus strand of JANXNV010000287.1, from coordinate 8,139 downwards.
TGGGCTGAATCTGCTCAAAGACAGCGGCCTGCTGGCGAATTTCGCTCCGGAGCTGTCGGCGATGGTGGGTGTCACGCAGAACGAGTTCCACGCGTACCCCGTCTGGGAGCATACCTTGATTGCCCTCGGCAACCTCCCGGAAGACGCCTCGCTGACTCTGCGCCTGGCAACTCTCCTGCACGATGTCGGCAAGCCGCCCACGAAGGCCACCGGGGAGGATGGGCGCGTTCACTTCTACGGCCATGCGGAGGTGGGGGCGGAGATCGCCCGGAAGCTGCTCACCCGCCTCAAATTCCCGAATGAGGAAGTGGCCGCCGTCACCCGCCTGGTCGCCCAGCATATGCGCGTCGGCGACTACAAACCCGCCTGGTCCGATGCCGCCGTCCGCCGCTTGATCCGCGACCTCGGGCCGCAGCTGGAGGATCTGTTCGCCATCCACCGCGCCGACGTTTCCGCGCTCGGCCCCGGCCACACGGACATCTCCCGCGCCGAGGATCTCAAAGCCCGCATGGCCCCCATCCAAGCCGCCCAGGACATCAGCACCCTGACCTCGCCCCTCGACGGAGAGGCCCTAATGCGCCTCCTCGGCCTCCCCGCTGGGCGGCGGCTGGGTCAGGTAAAAGAGTATCTGACCGGCGAAGTGATCGAGGGGCGGCTTGCGCCGGAGGATCGGGCAGGGGCGGAGAGGATGGCGCGGGGTTTTTTGGGGGAGTGAGAAGCTAGGGCGTCCGGTTCAAGAAAGTGATGTTCGTGAGATGAACACCATCTGGAATTGCAAGAGGAATATGAAGTGAAACAAAGTGATAATACGGTTTTCGAAAGTCCCTTCAAACACGATCCTATGGAGCAATATCCCAAGATTAAACTGATATTGGCTGCGGCTACCGCGGAGGCTCGCGCAGAATTGGTCGCTGCCGGAAAAAACATAGGATTTGGGGCAGCCCGTAGGATCTGGCACGTCAGACGGCGAATACTCAAAGGGAAATATCAACTGGATTGGAAATCTCCAGGTGAGATGAACCCGGAATGCGATTTTGACTGACACACCGATATTACTGAATGAGGGCTTGAAGCAGGTAAGACGTGGAACTGAAGTTCACCGCTGTGGGGCGCAGACGCCTAGTTTCGACCTGCGTCGAAAAAGATTGGGATCTATTTACCCTCTTGTCCCGGCGCAGGCCGTGACTGGGCGTCTCGCCCCACAGCGTAGGAGTTCACTCCCACGTTCCTATGCCTCATTAATTTGAACCTTGCCAAAAAGAGGGTGTGAAATGTACTGCAACCAAAGTAAATAATTCCAACTTTGTTCACGAATTTGCTTCTTACCTGAGCCTCTGCTATAATCAGCATATGGATGATGTCAGAGATGGAAAGCAGAGTAGAACCAACTGGGATCATCTTGACGTGCTGATGGACGAAGAGATCGATACGACCGACTCGCCGCCGCTCTCTGAAGACTTTTTTGCCAAGGCGCAATGGCTGATGCCGGGCGAAAGTCTGCCTCGCCCGACGGCGACCGAAAAAGTCAAGGTCGGACTTGAGTTAGATCCCAAAATACTGGCATGGTTCCAATCCCAAGGCCAGGATTACGAGCGTCGTATGCTGGCGGCTCTGCGTCTGTATGCGGAAGCACATCAGGCCGTGGCTTGAATCCAAGAGTCAACCCATGATAACAAGCGATGTCACTCCACTGGAAAAATTAAATGGACAATCGTGAGTGGTATTCCGCCAAGTGCATCTTTGAACACGACGGACTGGCACAGGGTGCAGAAGAAACCGTGTACGAAGAGCGTGTGGTCTTGCTGCGTGCCAATAACCTTGACGAGGCTTTGGACTTGGGCGAGGCGGAGGCGCGAGAATATGCTGACAGCATCGGAAACGACTCCATCTGCTATGTCGGTTTTATCAGTGCTTACCGGACGAATGAGACGGAAGTCACGGACAAGATGGAAGTCTATGCTATGATGCGGCAGACAGAGTTATCGCGCGAGGCATTTATGACGCGCTATACTTATTTGGGGATATCTGCTAATGAACGTGTCGCTGCAAGTTCACCGCGTTGAAACAACGCTCACACAAAATGGTACTTTGACGCTGGACCATCTGCCATTCCAAGCGGGGGAAGCTGTGGAAGTCATTGTTATGCCGAATAAGCTAGTGCCACTCTCGACTGATCTCTATCCCTTGCGCGGCACTCCGCTTCAATACGATGAACCGATGGGTTCGGTTGCGGAAGAGAATTGGGAGGCTTTGTCATGTTTACCATTGCTCACTGGTGACAATGGACCGTAAAATTCGTGAGTATGTTCATGTTCAGACCGCCCCGTGAAGTCGTTGAGACCTTTGGAGACCAAATCAACTCGTGCAGCATTTAATTGACTGGGTGACGCACTTTATCGCCCAAACCGGCTATCCCGGCGTTCTCCTTCTGATGGCCCTCGAATCGGCCTGTATTCCTATCCCCAGCGAGGCGATTATGCCGTTTGCGGGATCGCTGATCGTGACCGACCCGTTGCGGGGGTTTAATCTGCATACGCTGGCATTTGTCGGGGCGGCGGGGAACCTGCTTGGCTCGATTGTCGCTTATTGGGTGGGGTATATCGGCGGGCGGCCGTTTTTGGAGAAGTATGGCAAGTTCCTGCTGATCCGAAAGCGTGACCTGGACAAGTCGGAGCAGTTCTTTCAGAAGTATGGGGAGGCGACGGCACTCTTTAGCCGCGTCCTGCCGATTGTGCGGACCTTTATCTCGCTCCCGGCGGGGATCTCGAAGATGAATTTCCCCAAGTTCTGCGTCTTTACGTTTGTGGGCGCCCTGCCGTTTTGTTACCTGCTGACCTGGGCGGGGGTGCAGTTAGGGCAACACTGGGAGCAGGTTCATACGTGGCTGCAGAAGGCGGATGTCGGCGTGACGGTGGTTCTTCTGGGGCTTTTTGGCTTCTGGCTTTGGCACCATTTTCGGCCGGATTCCGAGGAGGAAGCTGGAACAAAACCTACGCCCGTCTCGTAAAAGAAATAAGGCGAAATAATAGGCGAAAAGCGTGGTATAATTTCTTATCACGTTACCGCCCGAAAATCGAACGGATGACCGCTTCTTCGCAGCCAACGTGCTCAGAGATGCGGTCAATGAGAACGGACAATGACGGTCTGTGACACTTCTATTCCCAGCAACCTTGACAGCACGATCCGAGGCTTAGTGGGATTCGAATAGGATAGAGTTGGGACGAGCAGCCTCGGTGGTTTCGCAGCAAATGCTGTGAGCACCGGGGCTGCGCTATTTTAAATCGGTCTTGTACAATCGGTCTCTTGTACAATCGGTCTCTAGATACACGAAAGGAAACGGCATGAGCAGCACCTGGGATATTCTGAAGCAGGCGGAAGAGCAGCGACTGACGGCGAACAAATTGCAGTGGGAAGGCACCTTCAAAGAGTATCTGGACATCGTCGCGAAAAACCCGCGCGTTTCCGATCTCTCCCATGCCCGGATGTTTGACATGATCGTAGCCGCCGGAGTGGATGAAGGCGGCGAAGGGATGCCGAAAAGCTACAAGTTCTTTGAGGGTGAGCTGTTCGGGATGGAGAAGACCATCCAGCATCTGGTCGAGGAGTATTTTGCCCCGGCGGCCCGGCGGCTGGATATTCGCAAGCGTATATTGATGCTGGTCGGCCCGGTCGGCGGCGGCAAGTCCACTCTGTCCACGCTGCTTAAAAAGGGCTTGGAGCAGTATTCGAAAACGGATGAGGGCGCGGTCTACGCCATCAAAGGCTCGCCTATGCACGAGGAGCCGCTGCACCTGATTCCGGAAGCCCTGCGCGGCGATTTCAAGAAGCAGTTCGGCATCCATATCGAAGGCGACCTCGACCCGGTGGATGCTTACCGCCTGAAGCATGAGTGGGGCGGCAAGATCGATGATGTGCTGGTCGAGCGGATCACGCTCTCAGAGCGGGAGCGGCGCGGGATCGGGACGTTTAAACCTGCCGACCCGAAATCGCAGGATGTGGCGGAGCTGACCGGCTCCGTGAATATCCAGGCCCTGACCGAGTACGGCTTAGAGTCTGATCCGCGTGCGTACAACTTCGACGGAGAGCTGAATATCGCCAATCGGGGAGTCATCGAGTTTATCGAGATGCTCAAAGCCGAAAAGCGCTTCCTGTACGAGCTGAACACCGTCGCTGGGGAGCAGACGATCAAAGCCTCGCGCTTCGCGCTGATTTACGCCGATCTGGTCGTGCTGGCGCATACCAACGAGTACGAGTATAACTCGTACTTCGGCAACAAAGAGAATGAGGCCATGATTGACCGCATCTTCGTGGTGCGTGTGCCGTACAATCTGCGTTTGACGGAAGAAATTAAAATCTACGAAAAGCTGATCAGCCAGTCCCAGCTTCAGGATGAGCGCACCGACCTGACCGCCGTCCATATCGCTCCGCATACGCTGCGGACGGCATCGATGTTTGCCCTGCTGACCCGCCTGAAACCCTCCAAGAAATCGGGGCTGTCCCTGATGACCAAGCTGAAGCTCTACGACGGCGAAAAGCAGGTCGGTGACTGGGACCAGAAGCATATCCGGGAACTACAGGAAGAGTTCATGGACGAAGGCATGAGCGGCGTCTCCCCGCGCTTTGTCATCAACCGCATCTCCGCCGCTTTGGTCAAAGGCGGCAAAGGCTATGTGACTCCAATCGATGTCCTGCGCGGCATGCGCGACGGCCTTCAGGAGTACACCAGCAGCGAGGAAGAGCATCGCCGCCTGCTCGGCTTCATCGATGAGACGCGCAAAGATTACGATGAGCTGGCGAAGAAAGAGGTTCAGCGGGCGTTCGTGTACTCCTACGAGGAGTCTGCGAAAACACTTTTAGATAACTACCTGGACAACGTAGACGCGTTCTGCAACCGCACAAAAGTCAAAGATCCGATTACCAGCGACGATGTGGAGCCGGATGAACGGCTGATGCGCAGCATTGAAGAGCAGATCGGGGTCAGCGAGAACGCTAAGCGGGAGTTCCGCGAAGGAATCATGCGCTCCGTCGCCTCCGTCTCCCGCCGCGGCGGCAGCTTCGGGGTGGGTACGGATGAGCGCTTGAAAGAAGCCTTGGAGAAAAAGCTGTTCTCCGACCTGAAGGACATCGTGAAAATCACGACCAGCACGAAGACGCCCAACCAGGAGCAATTACGACGCATCAATGATGTGGTGGACCGCCTGGTCAAAGATCAGGGCTATACCGAGCAATCCGCCAATGAGCTGCTGAAGTATGTCGGAACGCTTCTAAATCGGTAATGCTATGAGAACCAGTCTGATGACTCCGTCAATAACTTCTGTCAGTTTATCAGGCTGGGCATTCATCCCTGGTCCGGAGTCGATGGGTGAACCTAGCAACAGCCAATTTGCGAACGATATTTCTCAGTACCCGGCACAAAGCATTGCCGCCGCGCTTCTGGCCTTTCCAGGCATGAAACAAGGCATTGCTCAGTAAAGCAAAGGTGGATTACGATATGACGACGGCAACGCTCGAGAAACAGAAAGTCAAGGAGCCGCAGACTCAAGATGAAGCACCTCTTGATTCCTTTCATTGGACGGTGGATGCTTTCTATAAAGCCTTTGATGCTGGAGCATTGGGGCAGGACAAGCGGTTGGAACTTATTCACGGAAGGATTATCAAAAAAATGCCGCCGGGACCACATCACTGTTATTTAGCGGATGCGATAGCCGCGATGCTTCGTGCTGCTCTTGAGCCGCCTTTGCTGGTTCGTGAAGAAAAGTCTATTCGGATCGCATTCGATGGGGAGCCGATCCCAGATATTACCGTGGTCCGTGGAGCCAGGGAAGACTATCGGGATAAATATCCCACGCCCGCAGAAACAGCACTCGTCGTGGAAGTCTCTGACTCAACAGCCGATTACGATCTGGGTGAAAAGGCTTTGCGTTACGCGCAGGCGGGTATCAAAGAGTACTGGGTTGTGCTGGTCAAAGAAGACTCCATCGTCGTCCACCGCAAGCCGTCGCAAGAGGGGTACGAGGAAGTCAGTAGGCTGTCAGGCGGCAATACGCTTTCGGCTTTGATCTTGCCGGAAGCTGTCTGGACAATCAATGCACTGCTGGGAAAGGAGGACTGACCGATGAGCCTGACGTTATCGCCGCTAGCCGTGCCTAAAACACAAAACGGAACCGAACGCCATTGGACGGCAGAAGAATTCTACCGCGCCGCCGCTCAGGGGCAGTTTACTGATCCGGACCGGCTGGAACTCGTCCATGGAAGGTTAATTCGACTTATGCAGGGAGAACGCCACGCCAATTTGACTGCTCGCCTCTCACGGCGGCTGCGCCGGGCACTGGATCCGCCCTTCTTCGCACGGGAGGAAAAGCCGATTCATATCGCGTTTGATGGAGAGCCGATCCCGGACTTGATGATGACTTATGAGGAAGGATATGCTGGCCGTCACCCGGAGCCGCAAGACGTAGCCCTTCTGGTAGAAGTTGCAGATACATCAGTTGAGTATGACCTGGGCGAAAAGGCCCTGCTTTATGCGCAGGCGGGGATTGAAGATTATTGGGTCGTTCTCGTCGCAGAAAACGCAGTCGTCGTGCATCGCGATCCGGATCCGAATGGCTACCGATCAGTCGTGAAATTGGTTGGATTGGACACGATTTCGCCGCTGGCGACGCCTAACATAAGCTGGACTATCACCAAATGGCTGGGTGTTGCCGAAATACCCAAGGAGAATTAACTGGAACACGCACTTTTTCATATTCCATGGCATGATTTACTTCTGCCGAAGCCTTCTTGGGGCGAAAAGATAATTCGCCCGATTTTGGTCTCGGTCGCCCTTTTAGTCGCGTTTCGATTTTTGTCGAAACGGGACCTGACCCAGAATACGACATTCGACCTGCTGATTGTCCTGCTGCTGTCGAATATCGTGCAGAATGCGCTGATCGGGGAAGATAACTCGGTGCTGGGAGCGTTGGTCGGCGGCCTGACACTGCTGCTGTTCAGCACAGCATTAAACCGTTTCGCGGCGAAGAGCGTCAAGGCCCGGCGAATCCTGGAAGGTGAGCCGATTTTGCTGATCTACAACGGTCAGACGTTAGACGAAAACATGAAGAAGCACGCGGTTTCGCGGCCGGATTTGAATGCCGGGCTGCGGGGTCAGAATATGATCACGCTAGAAGATGTTCGGTACGCGTTTCTGGAGCTGGACGGCAGCATCAGTGTCATTCGCAAATCTGAACAGTCGGGAACGCCCAACTGTATGCCGCCGGAGATTGCGGCCAAATACAACGACTAAAATGACGACGATTAGGAAAAAATGACGACGATTAGAGATTTGGAAGTGTAAATTATGGCCGACCCTCTCTACTCTCTTTCGACGGATTCGTGGGATCTGCACCGGCGGGCGGACCGCGACCGGGCGCGTCACAACGAAAAGATCAAAGAGGTCATTAAAAAGAACTTAGGCGAGATTATTTCGCAGCAGGACATCATCACGGCGGACCGTGGCAAGATCGTCAAGGTGCCGGTACGCGGGCTGGAGCTGCCGCGAATCCGCTTCGATCCTCACGACCGGGAGCGGATCGGGCAGGGAGCGGGCGGCACGAAACCGGGCGACGTGATCGGACGTGTGCCGTCGGACAAAGACGGGCAGGGGGTCGGAAAGCAGGCCGGTCAGGACCCCGGCGTGGACTATTACGAAGCGGAGTTCACACTGGACGAGCTGGCCCAGATGGTCTTCGAAGACCTATCTCTGCCCAATCTGGAGGACAAGGGCATCAAGCAGATCCTCTCCGAACACGCCGAGTTCAACACGGTGACCCGGCGCGGGCTGGCATCGAACCTTGACCGAAAGCGGACGCTGCTGGAAGCGTACCGGCGCAACACGCGGCTCGGTAACGAAAACAAGTGGGAAGTTCGCAACGAGGACAAGCGGTTCAAGAACTATGAGCTGGTCACGGAGCCGCAGCGCAACGCCGTCGTGTTCGCCATGCGCGACGTTTCGGGGTCGATGGGCGAGTTCGAGGCGTATATCTGCCGGTCGTTTTACTTCTGGATGACCCAGTTCCTGCGGACCAAGTACACTAATACGGAGATCGTGTTTATCACCTGCCACACGGAGGCGAAGGAGGTCACGGAAAACCAGTTCTTCTC
>JANXNV010000278.1 GCA_025353925.1 Armatimonadota bacterium | reverse complement strand
CCTCCTGATCCACCGCCACAAAAAGTGGAGGCAGACCATTCTCGCCGGCCCGGTTTTGCAGATTGGCAATGGTCGCCTTCAACTGCTCCGGCGGCTGGATATTGCGCCCCATGAGAACTACACCGCCGACGTGCAGATCATTGATCAGCGCGGCGGCTTGGGTGTCGGTTTGCCAGCCGAAGAGAAGCATCTGGCCGATTTTTTGGGGGAGGGTCATAGTGGTCTTAGTGGAACGCAGGAGGCAGTGTGTCGGACACCGGCACCGTGAAAGTCATAGGAATAGTTTGCAGTTCGACGCGCTCATGAATGATAATTGTGAAGTCACGGCGGGGTGGGGGCGCGAGAAAAAGAGGTGTCTCCCGCATTTCCTTGATACTCATTTTACCTGACCATCGTGGATTCTGCGGCGGCCATAGAACATAATGTTGCGTCTCGCCTGGGTCTATGGACCACCCACTAAGCTCATCTGGAGAAGCCATCTTGACGCTGATACTGATCGATTTACCAAATTGCTTGATCAGAAGTGATGCAGGCAACTCCAAAGGGGAGATGATCGGTTTTACCGTAAGAGAAAAGTTAATTTTGCCGGCTTCATACCTATTGTTTTTGCTTTGTGCGGGTAGTGTCACTACCAGTCCACTGGGAGTTAGAAGAGTAATCGGCTTGGCGACGGAGATGCAGTATGTGTTCATGTCTCCGTACCCCTGTCTGTGACCGCTGCTTTCGAGATCTTTGACTACTGCGACACTCGGAAATGTCACTCGCTCATCAATGGTTTCGAATTGATGTAGAGTGCATTCAAGTCGAGCATACCGACTCGCAGAGCGATAATTGGTAGATGTACTGTATATCAGCGCGCCGATGTTTGACAAATCTTTCGGCGTGAAATTTGCTCCGCGTCCTTCTATCGGAAAGCGTGTGTACGGAGTGCCTTGATGCGGCCTATCCTGTTTTTCGAATTGCATGGTCGGGCTGTTGCCGGTTAACTCCCATTGATGCGAATTTGCTGGAAGGGTTGGCAGCACACGAAAATAAATTTGGTCGCGGACTCGGTAGGCATGAGCCTCGCTGGCAATCCCACTTTTTGTGATGTGATCTACAATAGCAGGGTGGTCGGGGAGATTTTGATGCATGTACGGAAGACGAGCAATCCGCCAGCGCGGGAAGGGGCCGCTCGCTGGAACCAGAGTGATGTCGGCAAATCGAGCGTCGTTGGAGTAGCCGCCGGGAAGTGTCAATCGCAGATAGCGTGGTGCGGGACTACCGTCTCCGACAAAATCCCATTTGACAGATGTCGTATCACCCGAAGACAGATGGGCAGACGCTTGGACGATTGAAGGTTTCTGACCATTGGTCATGTCGTAAGCCACCACTCCATCAGGGGAACGATAACCAGGACTACAGGAAGGAAATGAGGGTGGCACGATGAGTACGGAGACGGCCCCCGTATCTGTTGGGTCATTTATAGCGGCGACACTCGCCACCGTGTAGCCGTTCTGAGACCGCGGCGAGGATGGGTCGAGAGTCGGCTGGATCTTCACGACGCTCTGCCAGCCGCCGCGATACGAAACGTACCATACGGCTGCTCCTGTGAGCACGGCAAGAACAACGAGCCATGCACCGAGTCTGGCCCGGAAACTTCTCAAGCTGAGAATAGACATGGCAACTTCTTCGCTGGGCGGCGGTATTTTTCCTGCATTTGCCTGAGCTGGACTGGCGGCACTTCGTTGACTTTCCCGCCTCGCCGGTGCTATAATTCGGCGGCGGTTGCCCAGGAACTCTGGAAGCAGGCGACCCGGCCAAAGGGACATTTTCATTCATGGCAAATACCGTAGTCGTCGGAGCGATGTGGGGCGATGAGAGCAAGGGCAAGCTGATCGACTT
>JANXNV010000267.1 GCA_025353925.1 Armatimonadota bacterium | reverse complement strand
GTCGGAAGCACCGGCCAGTCTTATGCAAAGGAAAGTTTCGGAACGCGGTTTAGAAAGTGGTGCGATGCAGCTGGCGTTTCAAAATCCGCACACGGACTTCGCAAGCTCGCAGCAATTCAGGTTGCAGAAGGGGGCGGCTCTGAACTGCAATTGCAGTCGCTTTTTGGCTGGTCAACCAATGAACAATCCGGTGTTTACACTCGCAATGCAAGACGTGAACAAATGGCAGTTGAAGCCATGCAGAAACGTGAAGAGAACGTTTCTATTCCCGCACCCGAGAAACCGCTCCCGCACAAGAAAAAAACTAAAGGTAATTCAAATGCTTAGAACCCTAAAAATAGGGGTTGGTGGGCCCACCAGGACTCGAACCTGGAACCAAGCGGTTATGAGCCGCTGGCTCTAACCATTGAGCTATAGGCCCCCAACGTCTTATTATAGCACAATTTGTGATTACGCAGTGCCCGTCTGAGCGGACCCGAACTCCGCGTTTTCCGCAGTCTCCCACTGAAACGGCCCGCGCACGGAGCCGTCGGAATCTAGGACGCAATAGGCACAGTGATCAGTGACACCCGACCAGTCGCCGGAGTTGATGTAGACGTGGCCGCCGGGAAAAACGTAACGATCCGGGTGGTGCGTGTGTCCGATGACAATGGTACGGATCGCGCTGGATCCCTGGCGGCGAAACTGCCGAAAAGTCCGGCGGGCCGCCTGACGGTATCGCAGCCGAACCAGATCCGATGCCAGGCCAGGCTGATCGCCAACGAAGTGACTGACCAGAGTTCCAGCGGTGGGGGCAGACTTAAGCTGGTCTGCCGAGACACTTTGCTGGGATCCCATGCCCACCTTCCCGCCGCGCTGAAGCCCGGACAGAAGCTGACCCTCGCGTTTTGTGTGCCCGAAGCGCAGGATGTCCAGCAGGGCGTAGCGCATGTACAGCCAGAGCAGGGGGTCCCAATGGTGGCCGTGCTCGAAATAGGCCCAGGAATCATAGTTTTCGCCCGAAGCATTGGTCTGCAGCAGGATCGATGGGTTCCAGGACATCTGAACCGAGGGCAGGAAATGGGGCATGACTGAGCGCACATAGCGCATGCCGCTGACTCCGATATCATGGTTGCCCGTCTGGAAGATGACACGGCGCAGGGGAGGGGAGCTTACGTCCGCTGAAGCTTGCGTCAGGCTCAGCAGCTTCTCCAAAACCGCGTCGTAACGCGTCAGCAGTAGTCCTTGCTCGCGGTCGAATGACGCATGAAGCCGCAGCATCAGCGGCTCTGGTCTGTTGGCATCGGGATGCGTCGGGGCGTCCATCAGATCGCCGTTCAGAATGAACGTGCTGACACGCGGATCGGCTTTGACCGCCTCCAGCAGTCCCAGAAAGCGCTGCTCTCGCTGGGACTTCGTTCCGCCGCTCTGGGCAGGATAGTCCCAGGTATCGATGTGCAGATCGGAGACGAGAACACCCTGAACGCCCGGTGGCGGTACGAAGCCCGCCAGCGGGATGGGCGGCGGCTGCGGCGGATCAACAAAACGCTCTAGGAACAGCTCCTGCAGCGGTCCCGCGACAAAGATATAAAGCGTGGCCGCCGCAACGGCGACCGCGAAGCCGCTGAGCAAGCCGAGCGTGAATACCAGGGTTGAAAACACCTTGCCCAGCATGGGGCTGGACAGCCTTAGCCCCGGCAGAAGGAGCCAGGCTAGGGCGACGGCGAGGCCGTACCCAAACAGCGGGCCACCGTTGGCAAAGATGCGGCGCAGGAGGAGCATAATCACTGGCCTGTCAAATCGGATTTGACCTGATCAATCAACCCGACAATGGTATTCAGCACCGTGCCGCCGAGTACCACGCCCAGACCGACCGTGAAGCCCCAGGCGGCACCATGCTTGAACTCACCGGCCAGACCGGCGGCGAACAATGCTGCGAGTGTCAGCAGCAATAGTCCGACGCAGAGGCCGGTAGTAAATGCCCGTCCTGCCGCCTGCCGTATCAGCTTGGAAGTATTCGGATCCATCGAACGCTCTCCTTTAAGACACTGGGATGCTTTGGGGGAAGCGGAAGAAATTGCCCGGATCCCAGTGCTTTTTGATCTGCTTGAGCTTTGTCAAGTGGTCGCCATAGTACTGGTGCAGCGGGTTTTTAAGCTGATCGTCGGCATAGTTGACATAAGCCCCCACTGTATAGGGAATCGTATCACGCCGGAAGGCATTGATCCAGTCCAGTGTCGCTTTCCCGTCCTGAGGTGCTGTCCAGTAGGCGTCATACTGCACGACGAACTGTGCGGCCCGGTGCCAGACCGCGGTGTCTTCACGCGGCACGCGGCCCATCGCTCCGCCACCGCCCAGAAGCTGAATCATAGACGGCTGGCTGGGTGCGGCGGAAAGTGTCGGATAGTCTTCCAAACGCGTTTTCAGCAGGGTGGTCGCTTCCGGGGGAAAAGGCTGCGTGACGAGTGCGGACGAGCTTTTGAATATCTGCGTGTCGCTGTGCTTCTGCACCCGCCACTCCGGCTGCAGCGGGTCGACGCCCATGAAGAGGCGGGCGGCATTCAGATACGGCAGCATCTGGATATTCACAGCGGTGGGTCCGGCGGCGGCCAGCATGGGGGCGAGCAGAGTGTTGATCTGCGGCAAATCGGCATCCGAATCGGGTGTAAACTGCCCCTGCATAGTAAGAGTACGGGTAGTCAGCAGTGTCAGAAAAGAGGTCAGGCTATCCTCGACATTCGGTGCCCAGGTTTGCCACGCCGCTACGACTGCCTCGAAGGCCTCCCAGGGCCAGGTAACGCTGAAGACGGCGACATTTCCGACTTTGTGCACGGCGAATGTAAACGCCGTCGCAATGCCGAAGTTTCCCCCGCCTCCGCCGCGTGACGCCCAGAATAGATCCGGATTCTTCGTCGCGCTGGCCGTCACAATCTCGCCCGAGGCGATGACCATCTCGACTTCCCGCAGGTTGTCGCAGGTCAGCCCCCATTTTCGGGTGGCGACGCCGAACCCCCCGCCCAGGGTCAGCCCGGAGAGTCCAACGGTCTTCCCGGTCGCCAGCGGAAAGCTGACCCCGCTCTGCCCAAGGCGTTCCGCCAGGTCCAGCATGTCGATCCCGGCTCCTACTCGTGCCGTGACCCCACTGGAGGAACAGCTGACATTGTCCATGTCGCTGACATCGATGATCAGCCCGTCTTTCACCAGTGATGACCAGGCTTCGTAATTATGCCGCCCGCAGCGAGGCCGCACCGGCACCCGATTTTCCTGTGCCCAGCGCACGGCATTGACGACATCGCCCGTCTCTTGACAAAAAACCACAGCACGCGGCGTTGCGGCATCGTAATCTGGCCAGAGCGCAAACCCGCGCCGCGCCGTCTCCCACCCGGCATCCGCCGGCGTGATCACTCGTCCCGTTAATTCAGTCATTGCAGTCTCCTCTACCGTTTGTGGAAAGAAAATTCCCAAAAGTTCTGGGTCGTGCGAAACTAGAATAACACAGAGAGGCGATTATGTCAACCGGAAAACGAATAAAACGTTCATTGCCTCACAAACTGCTCAATGGAAAGTCACCAGACACGCTTGGCCCAGCTGACGATGGCATCGGCGACTGAGTGCGTGACGCCCCCCAGTACCAGACCGATCAACGCGCACATGGCCCAGGAAGGATGCGTGGCGGTCCAGTCGGTCGTCAACCCCCAGAAGCTGCCCAGCACGGCGTCCCGGTTGACAGGCACATGCACTTGGATCAATCCCCACAAAACCACGCGCATGGTCGCCCAGAGCATGACTACGAAGTAGGCGACGCGGAAGGTCGGGCCGAAGCCGATCCCATGCGAGACCCAGGATCGATGCGGCACCAGTTTCTGATAGGGCCACCAGAGCCAGCGCAACGCTCCCCAGCGCTTGTAGGCGATGCTGTGCGTGTCCAGGTCGTCCGACAGCCAGAAGCCGGAAAAGAAGTACGCCGCCAACCCGACCGCCAGCCCTATCCAATCCTTCGCCGCCGATTCCCACCACCAGACCGGAACCGCCGCCACCGCCGTCACCACCGTGATTTTATCGTGTGTCTTCCCGCTCGGCACCGGATTCGCTTCTTTCTATCTCGATGAGCGCGTAAACATCTTTCAAGGCTAGGTCGACCTCCACCGACGAGAGATGCACCGTGCTGTCCCCCCCGACGATTTCTCGCATCTCCCAGTAGTCGCTCCGGCGCGAGTAGAGCCGGATCCGCGCCTGATGTGTCTCCACCAGTAAATAGTCCCGCAGGGAACTGATTGATTGATAATGGGCAAATTTGTCGCCCCGGTCATAGCCCTCGGTCGAAGGCGACAGGACCTCCACAATCACCAGTGGGTTTAAAATGACATCTTCTTTGCCCAAATAGTATTGACGCTCTCCGCAAACGACGGCGACATCTGGAAACGTATTGACACCGTCTCCTGTATGTATCTTCATATCCGATCCGTAAATACGGCAGCCTTTTGGGGCCAGCACGTTGCCTAATGCCCGGGCTACGTTCATCGCAATCGTGTTGTGGTCATCTTTGCCTCCTGCCATCTGGCGTATCTCGCCATTGACATACTCCCACCGTCCAAACGATGTGCGCTCAAACTCAAAATACTCGGCTTCCGAGTGGCGGGCTTTTTGTGTGGTTTCTGTGTATTGTTTCGCAAGTGCCATAGTTGTTCCTTGAGAGCGAGTATAGTGCTTACTTGGTGAAGAGGCTGGATGTGATCTTTCCCGTCTCGACATCCACAATGCATAAGTGACAAGACCAAGAAAATGCGCTGAGTTCTTCTCCCAACAATTCAACTGCCGTAAAAGGGTCAGCAGCCGCAGTGTCCGATCCACCCTGCTGCCAGGCGATTGCACCGTCAGGATGAACACGTGCCAGGTTGCGAGGCAGGCCGTGCATATGGCTGCCCAAGCCCGCCTGAAAATCAAGCAGAACAATACAATCGTCGTGACCTGCAATATCCAGAACCTTCAGAACTGTTTGCGCCGAAGGCTTACCATGCCAAAAAACAGCGTTCCTGGTGTTGTCCCAGACCCATAATTCATCACTCTCGACCCAGTAGGAATACTGCACTTGCTACTCCTGCTCAATGACCCGCATGATTATAGGCAGCGTAAATCACGGGGCGACGATGTAGTAAACTCTGTCGCTAAGTGGCGCAGACGCCATTATTCCACCTGCGTGGAAATAGAAGAAGCCAACGACAGTTTCTTTTGCCCGCGCAGGCGGCCAACCGGCGTCTGCGCCACACAGCGAAGGAATTTATTCCCTTGCCGCTTCTGAGTGGACAGGCGTAACCCTCACAATGCGCTTTTTCGCACGGCGTCATCCGTCATTTCTTCGCCCCCCCCCTGCTTCAGCAGCCTCTCGCAGCAAAGTCTCGATAAGAACTACTTTGCCATTTGTGTAAGCCTCCCGATCATTTGCAAATTGCGCAGACAAGGTGTGCTTGAGCAGGGAATACCTCTGACGGGCGATACGGTTCGCTAGGAGATGGTCCCGAAAGAGCAGACAGGAATTCCATTCCGAACCGGAATACTCCACCGCGTGAAGATAATGTGTCCGCTTTTTCTCCTCGCCTTTCGCGAAAAAGAAGTCGCCTTTTGCACCGCGATCACCGAAGTAGCTGTACCCCGCGTTTTCCAGCAGCGGCACACACTCCGAGACATCGGCCAAGTGGATCAAGCCAACGGCAATATCTAGAATAGGCTTAGCGTCGAGTCCGGGAACGGCTGTACTGCCCATGTGCTGAATATCAACTACGCGTTCACCCAATATTTCCAAGAGTCGCTCTCGCTCCTCGGCAAAGAGGGTAATCCATTCGGCACTATGGGCGATAAGTTGAACTGTGCCGCGCTGCAAGCCGAGCCGAGGAGCGTCTCTTATGCACTGATGCACTATCGCCATTGCTATATCTATTTCTAGGTGTTGATCGCAGTATGTTTCGCTGATATGGCAGACGGCATAGGCAGAGCCTCGGATTTCCAATCCGTGGCTCTGCTGCTTATTTTCCAGCCACTGGTATGTCGCCCGAACTCATCGGCAGTATGACCACGGTGATAAATAATACCTGCACCGATGGCACTTCGGCGGGTTTCTTGTGCTCAACCAGGATGTTGATCACCATTCCTGGAAACATGGCAGTCTCGCCGCTCCTGAAATGAGAGGTAGGCATCGTGATTCGCCTGCCAACCGTATTCGGAAGACCCACTGAACCAATCTCAGTGAACAGGGTTGTCAGGTTGACACGGATATGATCATTTCCTTCCAAGTGCGGCGTTGCCTCTAAGCTTGTTTCCAGCGTGACATAGTTTTTGCCTGGATGGTCTTTATCCGTAAAACCCAGCATTCGGTCGTAAGTCGCGATACCGGGAAAATTGTTGGATGTTTGAAGGCGTATAATATGGACTTCGCTCATCTGGTCTCTGACAATTGCCTCTAAAATCAAAGCCGCTTTGTTATTGCCCTCCGGGATGGTTTGGTCGAGTTTAGACAGCAGTGCTGCGGGTGCATCGACCGCCTCGACCGTGATCTGGATACGCTGAGGAATCGTGGGGAATGGAGGTGTTGCCTGCACGGCGGTTACACTGATAGCCAACATCCACAAGGCAATAGCCAGCGAAAGATAATGTTTGAGGAGATACATCAGAGTTTAATCCTGTGAAAACCAGCGTCGGACAAAACAAAGCCGCAGAGAAGCGTTTCTTGTACGCTCATTCTCTGCGGCCTCTGCGATTTCCTGCCTGTTGCGACCAGGGATTACAACGAGTCGATGCGGACGAGGCCGCCTTCGCGGAACTGAACGCGCAGCTCCTGGTTATCGAGAAGGGCTGTGCCGAGGAGGGGGCGACGACCGGTTGCCAGGACGCGGACGGCACGATCGGCTCCGTTCCAGACGATGACCGCACCACGAACTGCCAACAAGATGGAAGTTCCGTCCGCGAGTCCTGCTCTCTCCGAGTAGAGGAAGGGGAGCTTCAAAGCTGCGACTGCCGCTTCCGGCAAAGTTAAATATTCCGTGAAGCCAGTGTCAACCACGAATTCGAGCGTTAAGCCCGGCTGTGCCGGGAGCCGAAAGGTGACCGATATCGTGGCTAGGCGGCGCGAAACGATTCCGGTGATCATTCAGAGAGCCGCTCTAGCGAACCGGAGAAAGACACGGCTGTCTCATAGCCGATCCGCAGGGCAAATAATTTGGAATCGGGATGGCGGCTTTGCAGGCGATGGACTGGTTCGAAGCCTGTCTCGTCGTCAATCTCAAAATCGCCGCTGCCGAAATCCAGCAGGAGCAGCTTGCCAATGTTTTCGGGTGTCTCGACCGACGGGCGCAGCCTGTAGTAAAGTTCCCAGGCGCGGTCAGTGAGGCTTTGCGCTTCGGGCACTTGCAGAACAGGCATAGTCCTCTCCTATATATGACGGCCCACGGCGGCGGCGATTGGGGCGACATCGTGCATCAGCTTGACGAAAGCTTCGGGCAGGAGGGACTGGGCACCGTCTTTGAGGGCCTTTTCCGGGTTTGGATGCACCTCGATAATGATTCCATCGGCTCCGGCGGCGACAGCGGCGCGGGAAACGGCGTTCACCAGGCTGGCTTTGCCCGTTGCGTGGGAAGGGTCGGCGATGATTGGCAGGTGCGACAGCTCTTTGACGGCGGCGATGGCGTTGATGTCGAACGTATTCCGGGTGTAGGTTTCAAACGTTCGAATGCCGCGCTCGCACAGCATGACGTTCTTGTTGCCCTGGCTGGCGATGTACTCGGCGGCCTGCAGCCACTCTTCAATGGTCGCGGACATGCCGCGCTTAAGCATGACGGGAACCTGCGTCTTGCCGATCTCGGTCAGCAGGGGGAAGTTCGCCATGTTGCGGGTGCCGATCTGGAGAATGTCGGCGTACCGGCAGACCAGGTCAACGTCGCGCACGTCCAGCACTTCGGTGATGATCGGCATGTCCAGCTCCTCACGGGCCGCGGCCAGCATCTTGAGGGCCGGTTCGCCGTGGCCGTGGAACGAGTAGGGGGACGTGCTGGGCTTGTATGCCCCGCCGCGCAGGATGTGTGCCCCGGCGGCCTTGACGGCCCGGGCGGCCTCCATGAGCTGCGCTTCGGTCTCGACGGTGCAGGGTCCGGCCATGACAACCACAAAGGCTGGGTCGCCGATCTTGATGCCGCGCACGTCGATGATGGTTGGGTCCGGGTGAAACTGCTTGCTGACCACTTTGTAGGGCTTGGAAACGCTGACGACTTTATCCACAAAGGGAAGGGCTTGGAACTGCTCCATCACTTCGGCCTTGCCGGAAGGGTCGCTGGGAACGCCCACCGCACCGACGATCGTCGTCTCCACGCCTTCGGAGAGGTGGACTCCGTAGCCGCGCTCTTCCAGCATCTGTGTCACGTGCTTCAAATTCTCCTTCGTCGCCGATGACGAGAGTATAATAATCATGATTGCTCCTCGAATTGTGTCACTCAGTTTACCTGTGCGGCTGGCTGTTTGTCAACAAAATCCCATTTTGCACCCAAGAACTCAAAGCCTACTTACTTGGAATGAATTATGCAGTGATGATTCTTGGACCTATTACGCGCATTTTTCGCGCTACTGTTTCGATGAAAGGACATGTTACCTATGAACACTGCGTTTTTCGCACCCCGCCGCGTCGCCCCCTTCGCCGCGTCGCCCCCTTCGCGGCGGCGACAGCTCTTATTGCCGGATTGGCGGCGACACCCGCGCATGCCGCCATCGTCCCCGTGACTACGACCTCCTTCAACGGGATCTTCAGTGCCGTCGTGTCACTGGTCGGGTTTTCAGTCGTCGGCGACGGCACCTCTTCCAACTCGCCCGTCGGCTTGGTCAGCGAGCACTCCGTCTACAATGCGGTAGGCGGCCCTGTCAACGATATCGTCCCTTTTGCTGGGTACAGCATCTTCTCGACACTGGACGGCTCGTCGAAGCTGCATGCAGATGTCGCCGGAACAGTCAATATTTCCAACTATACCGGCACGGGCGTTGATACATTCAATGGGGCACTTTCGACGGGGATCTTCGCTGGGGCTTCCGGCACGGCGCAGTTCAACGCGACGGTTCCGATGAATGCGACCACCGCTTCTGCCGCATTCTCGACTTTGGGTACCATCCTGGCACCGAATATCACGCAGCAGTTCCATGACGAGACGCTGACGGGGACCTTCGATGCCGTCCCGTAAACTTCTTCCGTCGTCTCGCTCGGCATTCTGCTGATGCTGGGCATCGGCGGCGTTGTACTCACGGCACGGAAGAGGCGTGTCGCCTAGTCGCTCTTTTCCGCCGGGGCGGCTTGACAAGGGGAAGCCGGAGGCCGTATACTGTACGCCTATGGCTACCACCACCGTTCAGCCGCCCACCGGTCCTGCCGCACCGACTCCGCCGGGAGCGGGCGGCGGTTCGGCTAAGTCCTCCGGTATGGTCCGGGCGACGGCACTGATGATGGTCACGGTGCTGCTCTCGCGCATTCTGGGCGTCCTGCGCGATGCGATCATCTCCCACTACTTCGGGCGCGGCCCGCAGACCGATGCTTACAACGCGGCATTTACCGTCCCCGATCTGCTCTTTTATTTACTTCAAAGCGGGGCCTTGTCTTCCACGATTGTTCCTATCCTGACCGAATACCGGTCGCAGGGGAAAGATAAGTCGGCAGATAAGACTGTCAGCATTGTCGCCTCCACCATCTTTGTTTTTATCGGCCTGCTGATCTGCATCATGTGGATCAATGCTCGTGCGCTGACTGTCCTGCTGAACCCCGGCTTTGTCGCCGATGAGGCGACGCTGCACCGGATCGCGCTGGCGGTTCCGCTGACACGGGTGCTGCTGCCCGCCCAGATGTTCTTCTTCCTCGGCGGCCTGATGATGGGCGTGCTGTACTCCCGCAAGCAGTTCCTGATCCCCGCGCTGGGGCCGGTCATCTACAACTCCGGCATCATCTTCGGTGGGGTTGTCCTTCGCCGCTGGCTGGGGATCGACGGGCTGGTCTGGGGGGCCATCGCCGGGGCGTTTTTGGGCAACTTCCTGATCCCCTTCCTCGCCGTCAGCCGCCTCGGTGTCCGGCTGCGGCCCTCGCTGGATGTGACGCACCCCGCCGCCATGAAGGTCTGGCGGATGCTCCTGCCCATCGGCCTCGGCGTGGCATTGCCGAATATCGATCAGATGGTGAATAAAGCCTTTGCCTCGTACCTCGGGCCGGGGGACACGACGGCGATCATGAACGCTTACCGGCTGATGCTGCTGCCCATCGGCATTTTCGCCCAGGCGATGGCCCTGGCGATCTTTCCGACCTTGTCCGGGCAGGCCGCCGAGAAGAATATCGCGGCGATGCGCCGAACGATGAACCAATCTCTGCGAAACATCCTCTTCCTGACCGTTCCATCCTCCGCGCTGATGTTCCTGCTGGCCGTGCCGATCATTACGGTTCTGTATCAGAGCGGGCAGTACAGCCATGCCGACACGCTGGCGACCGCACCCGCGCTGAAGGCACTCAGCCTGGGCATCTTTGCCTGGTCCTGCCAGAGCCTGCTGACACGCGGCTTTTACGCCCTGCAAAACTCCAAAGTTCCGGTCATCTCCGGGGCGATCGTCTCGGTGATTTTCGTCGCCATGAACGCCTCGGTCGTGCATCCGGTGATCGGGGTAAAAACGCAGGTCGACGCCCTGACTAGCCAGGTCAGCACGCTTCAGGAGAAGATCGCCCTGGTTCAGCCGCTGCTGCAGCCCGCATTGGACACCCAGCGCACGGTGGGGCTGGCCCAGGGGCAGCTTGGGTCGGGGCGTCGGCAGGCCGAGGCGGTGACGACACTCGGGGATGCGCAGACGAGCCTGACCCAGCTCACTTCCGCCGCCCAGGACCGGATGACGAGCCTCACCGGCCAGCTTGATCTTAAAAATGCTCAGCTTGCCGACTCGCGCAGCCGTCTGGACCGGCTGGCTGAACGGGCGGTTTGGGAGCTGGGTTTGACCACGAGCATCGCGGCGACCATCCATATGCTGGCCTTGTACTTCCTGCTGCGCCGCCGCTTTTCCGGCCTGCAGAGTGGCCGCCTGCTGTCGAGTGTCGGCAAGATACTGGCGGCGACTTTGGCCCTGTGCGTCGTGACCAAGCTGGCTCTGGTCGGCTGCAATATGGCGTTTGAAGCCGCTCCGCTTGCGCCTAAAATGATGGCTTTGATCACCGTGCTGGTCGCGGGTCTTCTGGGAATCGGGACTTTTGTCGGAGTGGCCGTCGTCCTCAAAATCGGGGAGCTGCAATCCGCCGTCGACTTGATACGCCGGAAGCGGGCTGGGTAAACTCAAATTATGGACATCTTCGAGCGTTTCAACAGCAAATTCGGCAAATGGTACGAGGGCCTCTTCGGCAGCGATGGCGGTGAGCTGCGTCCAAAAGACGTTCTGCGTAAGATTATTGCCGCTATGGAGGACAACCGCAAAGAGGGCTTCGACAGCAAGATTTATGTGCCGAACAAGTACATTCTGGAGCTGGCCGTTGCGGACCCGGAAGAGCGGGAGTACCTGCTGTCTTTTCTGGACGAAGAAGAGCTGGTTGTGGTCCTGCAAAAGTTCATGGCCCAGAACAGCTACAAAACGCGTGGGCCGCTCGACTTCACGATCGCTGAGGTGCCGGAGGATGAGCGCGAGGCACGTCAGGAAAAGCTGCGGGTGAAAGTGCGGTTTGAGAAGGGCGAAAAAGAAGTGGCCCCCAGCCCCGATTCTAGGGGGTCGGAAAAGGAAGAGAACAAGGAAGGGAGGGCGGGGGCAAGCCCCGCCCCTACAGAAGATCTGCCGACGGTCGCCGGGATCGCGTTTCATGATGAGGAAGACGACTCGACGGTCCCTGCCGTGGCGTGGGCGTCGCTGGCTTTGACCGGCCCGGACGGGCGCAA